>JBAYJY010000167.1:0-10283 GCA_041664945.1 bacterium
GAAATTTCCTTGAAACGGAAGTAGTGGCTTAGCGCGAGTCCTATGGGCGGCAGCATGTTGAACACGGCGTGGTTAACGGCGTGGATGGCGGCGACCATGCCAAGCGAGAGCGCCCGGCCGCCGTTTTTTGCTTCATGTCCGCCTATCGCTTCCGCCATGCAACGCCTTTCCGTCTCGATTCACATTAACGGATTATGATAAATTCCGGCGAATAATCAAATAAAATTTTTTAAACGGGCTCGAAGCGTCCGAGCCTGCATTCCCGCGCGAAACAGCATAACGGGTTTAATTGGATATCACGCCATGGTTTTCTTGAATCTTCTCATGGATAGCGCGAGAGTGACGACGCCCATGACGGCGAGCGCGGCCATCTGGGGCCAGAGGATGTCGAAGCCGACGCCTTTGAGGAATATGCCGCGCAGGATCACGAGGAAATAGCGCATCGGGTTGATGTAGGTGAGGTATTGGACGGCGAGCGGCATATTGCGTATCGGGAACATGAAGCCGGAGAGCAACTGGGCCGGGAAGAAGAAAAAGAACGTGGCCATCATAGCCTGCTGCTGTGTGCGGCTGACTGTGGAGATGAGCAGGCCGGCGCCGAGGGAGGTCATGAGAAAAAGGCTTGTCGCGAAGAACAGAAGCGGGATGCTTCCGCGGATCGGCGCCTTGAACCAGTAGACGCCAACGACGGTTATCAGGATGACGTCGATGAAGCCGATCAGCGCAAAGGGGGCGGTTTTTCCGAGGATGAACTCGAACGGACGGATCGGGGTGACCATGATCTGCTCCATGGTGCCGATTTCCTTTTCGCGCACGATGGCCATGCCGGTGAGCATGAGCGTGATGAGCAGGACGAGAAGCGCGATGACGCCGGGGATGTAGAAGTTGCGGCTTTCGAGGTTGTCATTAAACCATGCGCGCGATTGAAGCTCGAAACCGCCCGGCCGGAACGCGGCGCCCTGCAGCCGCTCCGCGCGCGACATGGTTATCTGCTGCGAGTGCTGGTAGGCGATCCGGGTGGCGTAACTCAGCGCGATCCGCGCGGTGTTCGAGTCCGCGCCGTCGAAGATAATCTGCAACTCCGCCGTCTTGCCGGCCGCGATCCGCTCGCCGAACCCCTTGTTCATCCGGAGAATCGCCTGCGCGTCCGCCCGGTCGAGAAGCTCGCGCGCGCGGGCATCGTTTCCCACCCGTTCGACCACCTGAAAATATCCGGATTTCTCGAAACGGCTCGCCAGCTCGCGGCTCGCGACGCTGTTGTCGAGGTCGTACAGCGCCGTGGTGACGTTCTTCACGTCGGTTGTCACAGCATAGCCGAACAGCAACAGTTGTATGATGGGAACGATGAATATGACGCCCTTCATCCGTGGATCCCTAAAGATCTGGATGAACTCCTTTATCAGCATGTGTTTGATGCGTTCGAACACCGTCACACCAGTTTCTTTTTGAATTTAATATTCGCGAGCGCCGCCATCACGACGCCGAAAATCGCGAGAAACGCCGCCTCGCCGCCCATGATATCGAGTCCGACCCCTTTTAAGTAGATGCCTTTAAGCAATGTGATGAAATAGCGCGCGGGGACGGCGTACGTCACATACTGGAGCGCCTTGGGCATGTTCGGGATGGCGAACATGAAACCCGAAAGCAGGATGGTCGGAATGAAGGTGAGCACCATCGCGATCTGACTGGCGAACAGTTGTGTTTTGGCGACGACGCTGATCAGTATGCCCATCGAGAGGACGCCGAAAAGGAAAACCGCCGCCATGCCGAAAAGGAGCGGCACGCTACCGCGCAGAGGCACGTTGAACAGATACTGGCCGAGCAGCACGGCGATCAGAACGTCCAGCATGCCGATGATGAAATAGGGAATGAGTTTGCCGAATATCAACTCGGTTCCCCGGACGGGCGTCGAGATCAGTTGTTCCATGGTGCCGCGCTCCCATTCGCGCGCGACGGTCAGCGACGTGAGCAGAGCCGCGATAATCATCATGATCATTGCGATCAGGCCGGGGATGATGAAGTTTTTCGATTCCATGTCGGTGTTGAACCAGACGCGTGGCCTGATGTCGAGCGGCGCGTTGAGCGAGCGGCCGTTCAGCCGCTTCATGCCTTTGATCAGAATGTCCTGAGAGTAGGAGAGCGCCACGACGTCGGCGTAGCCCAGCGCGATCGTAGCGGTGTTGGAGTCGCTTCCGTCGACGATCAGTTGCGCTTCAGCGTTGCGGCCGAACTGCGCTCGCGACGCGAAATCAGAGGGGATCACGAGCGCGCCGAGCGCGGCGCCGCTGTCTATCGCGCGTTCGAGGCCTTTGTAACCATCTGCGTATCCGAGAATCTGGAAATAGGGCGAGCCGCCGAAACGGCTTGTGAAATCGCGGCTTTCCGCCGTGCCGCTCTGGTCCCACACGATTAGCGGAACCTTGTCCACGTCGAGCGTCAGCGCGTAGCCGAAAAGCGCCAGCAGCAGCATCGGCATGGCGATCGCCATTCCGAGACTGCGCGGGTCGCGGATGATGTGTATGAATTCTTTTCTTGCAATCGCCCACAGGCGGGTCATTTTCATGCGCGGGCCTCGCTCTGCGGCTGTTCCGCGCGGTCCCTCGCCTCTATCAGCGACACGAACACGTCTTCGAGCGCCGGCGCGATCTTCTCGGCGCTGAACAGCGCGCACCCTTTTTCAGCGAGCTTGCGGCGCACCGCCTCGATTGCGGCGTCCTGATCGGCGGCGACTATGTGCAGCCCCCTGCCGAACAGCGCGGTTTCCTTCACTTCAGGCAACTTTTCTATCTCCGCCATCGCGTCCTGCGGCCGCTCGCAGAACACTTCCAGCACGTGGTCCTTCATCAGTTCGCTTTTCAGCGACTGCGGCGCGCCGAGCGCGATCAGTTCGCCCCGGTAGATCAGCCCCAGCCGGTCGCAATACTCCGCTTCGTCCATGTAGTGAGTCGTAACAAACACCGTCACGCCGCCGGACGACAGTTCGTATATCAGGTCCCAGAACTTGCGGCGGTTGATCGGGTCCACGCCGGACGTCGGCTCGTCGAGAAAGATGATCGGCGGCTCGTGCAGAACCGCGCAGCCGAGCGCCAGCCGCTGCTTCCACCCGCCGGAAAGTATCGCCGTTCGCGAGCCGCGACGCTCCTTCAGCCCGGCCATTTCGATCACCCATTCCTTGCGTTCCTTCTTTTTCGACGCCGGAATTCTGTATATGCCGCTATAGAAATCTATGTTTTCCTCAACAGTCAGGTCTTCATACAGCGAAAATTTCTGACTCATGTAGCCGATGTGCGACTTGATCTTTTCGGATTGTTTCCTTATGTCAAATCCGGCGACGGTCCCGGTTCCGCCGCTCGGCGAAAGGAGTCCGCAAAGCATCCGGATCGTCGTTGACTTGCCGGCGCCGTTCGGCCCGAGGAACCCGAACACCTCGCCGCGCGCGACGTCGAAACTCACGCGGTCCACGGCGACAAAAGCGCCGAACCGCTTTTCGAGCGCGGACACCGTCACCGCTTTTTCATTGTTCGCAGTCTGCGCCATTCGCAATTCCTTATTTATTCGATTCTTCTTCGCTCTCTACGACGGAGACAAAGACATCTTCGAGCGACGGCTCGATCCGCCGGACGCCGAGAATTTCGATTCCGGCTTCGGAGAGAATCGCGCCCGCTTCCGCCTCCGCCTTGCCCGGTTCGGCGGTCACGATATGAACGCGATCCCCGAAAAGTCCGACCGACTCCGCGGCGGCCAGCCGCTCGCGCAAACGCACAGCCGCCCGGCGCGGCTCGGAGCTTCGTATCTCGACAATCGCGCCGCGCATCAGTTTCTTCACGTCGTCCGGGGCGCCGATAGCCATCAGTTTCCCCTTGTGAATCATCCCGACGCGGTTGCAGCGCTCCGCCTCGTCGAGGTAGGCTGTCGAGACGAATATCGTCACTTTCTCGCGGAGCAACTGGTAAAGAATCCGCCAGAAATCACGCCGCGACACCGGGTCGACGCCGTTCGTCGGCTCATCGAGGAAAAGAACCTTCGGCGTGTGGACCAGCGCGCACGCGAGCCCGAGCTTCTGCTTCATGCCGCCCGACAGGTTGCCCGCCAGCCGCTTCTTGAACGGCGTCAGGTTGCTGAACGCCAACAGTTGCCCGATCCGCTCCGCGCGCCCGCGCTTCGCGACGCCGTAAATGTCCGCGTAAAAATTTATGTTCTCCATCACCGTCAGGTCCGGGTACAGCCCGAACCGCTGGCTCATGTAGCCGATCTCGTTTTTGATAGCTTCGGATTCCTTGACGACATGGCGGCCGGCGACCCACGCGTCGCCCGATGTCGGGTCCATGATCGCCGTCAGCAGCCGCATCGTCGTCGTCTTGCCGGCGCCGTCCGGGCCGACCAGCCCGAATATCTCGCCCTCCGCGACGTCAAATGTCAACCCGTCGACGGCTGCGACTTCGTCGAATATTTTCGTGAGCGCTTCCGCTCTTATCGCTTGCATCCAGCGTCGCCTTTCAGCAATATCTCAGCGTCAACCGGCATGCCCGGCTTCAGTTCCATTTCCGGATTCGGCGTTTCCACCTTGATCCGGTAAACGAGTTTCACGCGCTCCTTCTGCGTCTGCACGTTCTTAGGCGTGAACTCCGCCTGCTGCGCGATGAACGTCACGCGCCCTTCATATTTTTTGTCCGGATAGGAGTCCGTCGTAACGCAGACCGCCTGCCCGGTTTTCACACGCCCGAGTTCGGTTTCGTTTATATACGCGCGCAGATAAACGCTCCTTATGTCGCCGACGGTGACGACCGGCGTTCCGGGAACGACGTACTCGCCCGCCTCGACGTTTTTCGACAGAACCACGCCGTTGAGCGGCGACTTCAGTTCCGCAAAGCCGAGCCGCGTTTGCGCAAGCGCGAGCGCCGAGCCCGACTGCCGCACCCTCGCCCGCATCTGCTCCACCGCATTGCTGCGCGGGCCTTTCTTCACAAGCGCGTAGCGCTCCTTCGCTTCTTTCAGCGCCGCGCGAGCCTGCGCGATATCTTCCTTTCGCGGCCCCTCAACAACTATGTCTTTCTGTTCGGACGTCGCGTTGCGTTTTGCCACCGCGCCGTCGTAGACGGCTTTCGCGCGGTCGAAATCGCGTTTCGAAACCACGCCGCTGTCATAAAGACTCTTTGCCCGGTCCAATTCAGTTTTAGCGTTATTCAATTCGACTCCAACGCCCTGCGCCTGCGCGTCGGCGGCTGCGACTTCCTGCGGACGCGAGCCGGCGGTGAGCCTGTCCAACGCGGCCTGAGCGCGCTCGACGGTCGCCGCGGCGCCCGCGATCTCCTCTGGCCGCGCGCCGGCTTCCATGTCGGCCAGCCCCGCCTTCATCGCCTCGTAATCGGCGCTCTGCACCGCAACCTGCTGCTCCATCTCGCTTGTGTCCAAACGCGCCACAAGACTGCCCTCTGCAATCTCGTCGCCTTCGTCAACAAGGCGTTCCGCGACACGCCCCGGAATCTTGAAACTCAAATCCGATTCGATCACTTCAATGTTGCCGGAGACCTTTATGATATCCTTGTCGGACGCAGGCTTTTTCGAATACTCGCGATATGCGAGAAACGCCGCAATCGCAACGATGATCAGTATCGGGACAACAATCACTTTTCTGTTTTTCATAGCGGCGACTCCTATTGATAAATATATTGCCAATAGCTAATAAGCATCAAAATACTATGGGCGAGGCGCCCTCACGACGAGAATCCGCAGAATGGAATCGCCGTCGTTGACGATGCCGTGCGGAGTGTTCGCCGCTCCGTAAACAAGCATGTCGGCTCCGACGCGCGCCCGCTCGTCGCCCTCTTCGATGATTCCCGATCCTTCGATAATGAAAAAGCAAACGTCGACCGGGACCGAATGCTTCGCCACCGTTTCGCCCGGAGCCAGCGCCATGTGCATCACCTGCGCCTGCGAGGAATCGTGCAGCCTTCTCGCGTCCACGCCGTGCGGGTTGGGTATTTTGGGCGCATCCTCAACTTTAATCACGTTAATCATGGCAAACCTCCTGTATTAGCAACCAGCGATGCGGTTTATTGTTCCGCTATCTAATTCGCGATCGCGTTTTTATAAAAAGCCCATGCCTTCTTCGCATACTTGTTGACGTCGAAATTGCCGCCGCTCACAAACCACATAATCATCGCCTGCTGAACAGTTCCCATCAGCATCAGCGAAAGAACTTCCGAATCCATGTCGGCTCTGATAACGCCGGCTTTCTGTCCCTGCAAAATGATCTCCCGTATCTTCACGAGATACCTTCTTATGCTTTCGTGCAGCTTGTCTTTTCTGTCCGACATGCCCTCAAACGAACCGCCCGAAAAAATGATCTGCGGAATAGCCGGAATCGCGTGCAGCATACCGATCTGCCGCGAGACCAACTTTTCCAGCCTTTCGAGCGGGTCCGCGGTCTCCTCGCAAATCGCCGTCACATTCCCGATCATGCTGTCCCGTATCAGGTCCAGAACGGAGTCTATGATTTCATCCTTGCTTTTGAAATGCCTGTAAATCGCGGACGGCACGATTCCGACCCTGTCCGCGATCGCCGCGATACCGAAGCCCTTCATCCCCTGAGTGGCGATAATTCCGAGCGCGGCCTGCGCGATCTGTTCGCGTCGCACTTCCGTGTCCATCTTTCCGGCAGCCATGTGATCGCATCCCTCCGATGTGAATATACATTCACATTATAAAAGCTAACCCGCCATTCCGTCAACTAAAAGCGCATAATTGTTCGATATAAGCGTTTTTGTTGTGAATCCTTAATCACTATCAAGGCGCTGCCGGCTAACGTCGCCGTTTCACACTTTATCAAATATCCTTTAAATAACACTGTCGTTTTAGTCTTGCGGTTTCAGCATAAGCCTATTAGTATGTTTGGGTTCCAAGCCGCTCTACGCCGAAGAGAGGAGAATGGAGTTTGAATAACAAAATTGGTTTTGATAATGGGAAATACCTCGCGGAGCAGACAGAAGAAATCCTCGAGAGGGTGAAAAGATTCAACAACAAGCTCTACCTCGAGTTCGGGGGCAAGTTGCTGTTCGACTACCACGCGTCGAGAGCGCTTCCGGGCTTCGACCCCAACGTAAAAATGAGGCTCCTGCAAAGCCTGAAGGATCAGGCTGACATCATCCTGTGCATTTACGCCGGAGACATCGAACGAAAAAAGATGCGAGCCGATTTCGGAATCACCTACGATTCGGACGCGCTCAAGCTGATCGACGATCTGCGCGAGTGGGGTCTCGATATCTGCGCGGTGGTGATCACTCGTTACGAGGAGCAGCCCGCCGCGAAACAGTTCAAGAACAAGCTTGAACGCCGGGGAGTGCCGGTCTACACTCACAAGCTGACAAAGGGCTATCCGACCGACGTGGACCTCATTGCGAGCGACGAGGGGTACGGCGCAAACCCGTACATCGAAACGACCAAGCCGCTCGTCGTCGTCACCGGCCCGGGGCCGGGAAGCGGAAAACTCGCCACCTGCCTCAGCCAGTTGTACCACGAACACAAAAGCGGCGGCTCCGCCGGCTACGCCAAGTTCGAAACGTTCCCGATATGGAGCATTCCGCTCAAGCATCCCGTCAACATCGCTTACGAGTCCGCGACCGCCGACCTCCACGACATCAATATGATCGACCCCTTCCATCAGGAAGCTTACGGCAAGATCACGATCAACTACAACCGCGACATTCAGGCGTTTCCGCTGCTCAAGAGGATTCTCGACCGCGTCATGGAAGGCGGCTCCTGCTATTCGTCGCCGACCGACATGGGAGTCAACAGAGCGGGCTTCGGAATAGTCGACGACGAAATTGTGCGGGAGGCCGCGAAACAGGAGATAATACGGCGTTTCCTGCGGTACACATGCGAGTACGCTGTCGGATATGCGACAAAGGACACGGTTCAGAGGGCTGAGTTGCTGATGAAGGAAGCCGGCGCCTCGCCCGAAGACCGCAGAACGGTCGCCGCGGCGAGAGAGGCGGCAGCGCTTGCGGAAAGCTCCGGAAAAGGCAATGAAGGCTTCTTCTGCGGCGCCGCCATCGAGTTGCCGGACGGCTCGATCATCACGGGCAAGAACTCGCCGCTCATGCACGCCGCTTCGAGCCTCGTGATGAACACAATCAAGATTCTCGCGGAGATTCCGGACAGAATCCCGCTGCTTCCGCCGGTCATCATCGAATCGATCGCCAACCTCAAGAGCAACGTGATGAACTACAAGTCGGTGAGCCTCGATCTCGAAGAAACGCTGATCGCGCTCTCGATCTCGGCGACATCGAATCCGGCCGCTCAGTACGCCATGGAGAAACTGAAAAAGCTGCGCGGCTGCGACGTTCATATGACGCACATTCCCACGCCGGGCGACGAAGCCGGCCTGCGTCGACTCGGCGTCAACATGACGAGCGATCCGCAGTTCGCGTCAAACACGCTCTTCTCCGGTTAAGTTATCGGTTCAAGAGCGCTAATGGGCGAACTGAAAATGCTGAAGGATTAACGACAGAGGCGCGGAGACGCGGAGAGAAATACAAAGGGTTTTTCTCGTTACTCGCCAATTCATTTCGCTTTTCACTGTATTGGTTCAGCATAAATATAACTGAGAGTTGTTTCCGGATTGGGATATGTGGTAATATATGAAATATGTTCTGTGAACTATGTGGAAATGAGCTTCCTGATGGCGCTTGGAGATGTGCCCAATGTGGCGCATCAGTTCTTGAAATCAATCGAGAAGAAATCGTCGAGCAAATAGAACAAGTTGTAAATTATTCAGCGAAAAACGCTGAACCCAAACAAGTATGGGTAATAATTGCAATAATAACGAGAATAGTCATTTTATCATTGTCATCACTTCCATATTTGATAGGATTATTTTATTGTAACTGCAAAGAATTGCTCGCTGACAATTCTGTTCCAAGCACTGATCTGACTGCCGGGATAATGTTTTTTTTGTTTTCGATTATTGCACCTATATTTGTTTTAGGCATACAAACAAGAAATCGCTTTTCAGACGAATTATGGCATAGACCGTCATGGAAACTGAATCCCTTAAACTTTAAGCAACCTTTACAATTTTTTAACTTTGCTTCTTGGTGTTTTATGCTGACAGGATTTTTAATAATTATCGGGACTTTAATAAAATGTCATTCAAGCAATATAAATGGAATACTCTATTTCACAATTGGCTTTGGAATTTGGCTCGGAACAAAAGTCATTCCAGTTATTTTTAAAAGAAAGTTTGATGCTGAATACTATAACAATTATGTTAAACCGAATATTACTCAAAATTATTATATTAAAAAGAAACGTAGGTTCATAATAGCTACTATTATTGTCTCATTGATAATATTAGTAGTCGCCCTAATTTTTAAATATACTACGGCTAGTATGTTGAATACACCAGAATATGTCGTTGTAAAAACTCATATTATTTATAAAAGTGATGTAAAATATATATTGGGTAACATTAAGGATATTCATGTTGATGGTTATAGTTATAGTTCGTTTGGTTCTGCCCGTTATTATACATGGAATATATCGATAAAAGGAAGCAAAAATGACGGCACTCTATATGTGGATGAAGCAAGTGATAGTACAGGTATAACATTCAATAATGTTACATTAACGGTCAACAATAAAGATCACAAATTAGATATTAATAAAATTGATGCTAAAGAATTAAAAGTGATTTCTAAACAGAATATTAAGCAATAAAACTATATAAACGCCTCATTACCACGCTTCGCGTGGTAATGCAGACGAGACCGCTTCGCGGTCTGCTCCGCGGTCTTGCTCCTGAGCCGTCCCCTGCCCTGCCTGAAAACCTGCCCTCGACATCCTGTCCCCTCTGGATTCCCGATCTCCGTCGGGAATGACGGACGGGGAAACAGTAGAGGGCAGAAAGTAGAAGGTAGAAAGGGAAAAGCAAAAAATAGAAGACAGAATACAGAACTCAGAATACAGCAAAATGCGTAAAAACAGTAGCGATGGAAAGCAGATCGCGAAGGAGCCAAAAAGACACAACCCCCTTTGTCCCCCTTTTATAAGGGGGAGCCTTATAAAGCGACCTTGTCTCATTGCCACGCGAAGTTTGGTAACGAGAAATTATTATGCGGATACCGGATTCAAACTCAAAACGAGACCGTCATTCCGGTCGGAGAACCGGAATCCATTTTGACAGGATGTCACGGGAGTTGGGCTTTATATCGGAATGACGCATTCACTTATACGGGGCATTCCAAAGCTGTGTCGAGCGCGGCGCTCCAAGGCGCTGCGCGCGA
>JBAYJY010000168.1:0-10203 GCA_041664945.1 bacterium
CATACGCACGACTTCATGCACTATCGCCGAATCGTAGCCAGCCTCGATGATTTCATCCGGGCTCATATCTTCTTCCACATAGTAATGAACGATCGGGTCGAGAACGGAATAGGGCGGCAGCGAGTCCTCATCCTTCTGGTCAGGCCGCAGTTCGGCTGATGGCGCGCGATCGATTGTATCGCGCGGTATGATGTCCCGTCCGGCTTTTTCGTTCACATATTCGGACAACTCGTACACGACGGTTTTCGGAACGTCCTTGATAACGGCGAATCCGCCCGCCATGTCGCCGTAAAGCGTGCAGTAGCCGACCGCCATCTCGCTCTTGTTGCCGGTTGTCAAAACGATCCATCCGAATTTATTCGAGAGCGCCATCAGGATGTTGCCCCTGATACGCGCCTGAAGGTTCTCTTTCTCTATTCCCGGTTCGCCTGGCCCGAACGGTTCAGACAGAAGATCCATATATGACGCGAGTATGCCTGATATCGGAATGGTATAGAACCGGATTCCGAGATTTAAGGCAAGCCGCTCAGCGTCCGTAAGGGTGCCTTCAGACGTGTATTCCGACGGCATTGTGACGCCGATGACGTTTTCCTCGCCGAGAGCGTCAACCGCCACCGCTGCGGTGAGCGCGGAATCTATGCCGCCGCTCAAACCAATAACGACTTTCTGAAAACGGTTTTTTCTGACGTAGTCGCCTGTTCCGAGAACGAGCGACGCGTAAATTTCGGCGGTCTCGCTCATCTCCGGCGCTATGGCTGGAGCGGAACAGGCGGGTTTGATTTCAGGAGCGGCTACGGACAGCGAAATTGAATGCTTCGCGGCCGGCGTGGAAGCGTCATATTTGTTTTTCGGGACAAGGTTAATGTCGGCGACTAAAAGATTTTCCTCGAAGCGGGGCGAGGTTGCGATAAGGCGACCGTCGGGACCGGCGATGATGCCGCCGCCGTCGAAAACAATTTCGTCCTGGCCGCCGAGCAGATTAGTGTAGCATACAAACGCGCCGGTTCTCTCCGCGAGGCTCTTGATAAGATTTTCGCGCACGAGCATTTTGCCTGCGTGGAACGGGGAGGCGGAGATATTGACGGCGATGTCGGCATGACCGCCGGCGATGCCTTGTTCCGCCCGGCCTCCAAGGACCCAGATGTCTTCGCAGATCGTAACGGCGACACAAACGTCGTTCAGCTCGAAAACAAGGGTCGAGTCGCCGGGTTTGAAGTAGCGCACTTCGTCGAACACGCCATAGTTCGGGAGTTCGATTTTGTGGTATGTGGCGGCGATGCGGCCGTCGTGAAGGACGGCGGCGGAGTTATAAATAACACCGTCCGCGGGTTCCGGAAATCCGACAATCGCGCAGATGCCGCCGGTTGAAGGCAGGAGTCTTTCGAGCGCTTCACGCGTGTCCGCCGGGAACGACTGCCTCAGGAGGAGATCTTCGGGCGGATAGCCGCAAAGCGCGAGTTCAGGGAAAGCGACTATATCGGCGTTCGACCGTTTCGCGCGGTGAATGCAATTGGCGATCTTAATGATATTGCTCTCGAAGTCGCCAATGACCGGATTGATTTGCGCAAGAGCAACACGTATTGTTTTTCCTTCAGACAATTTAAATTTCCTCGCTGAACGGCCTGTGGCGAAAGGCCGTTTCTTAAAACCCCGAAAAGTATATCACAGAGGAAAAACTTTTTCTCAGATGTGTATTTTTCAATTCTGAAAGAAGAGAGGAGAGAATGGGTAAAACGGCAATGCATAGTTTATTTAATAGCATTACAATTGACGGCTTATCGAAAATATCGCAATAATAGATTGAAATTAAAGTTAAATTGCATAAAATAAGGAAAGGCGATAAAACGGCAACGTTGCCGTAATAATGGAGAACAGATATGTACGACAGAAGCAAGAAGCTTGAAACTGAAATTCTGAAAATATTGAAGAAGGCGACGAAACCGGTCGGAAGCACATTCATAACGGAAGAGCTTGCGGTCTCCGGCATAGACACGAACGAGCGAACTGTGAGGTTTCATCTAAGGCGCTTGGACGAGGAAGGCCTGACGCGTAAGGTATCGCGCCGCACCGGACGCATAATCACCGAGCGTGGCATGACGGAACTCGAGGGAGTGAACATAATGGGGCGCCTCGGGTTCATCGTCTCGAAGATCGACGGTTTGAGTTATAACATGGATTTCGATCTGGTAAAGGGAGAAGGCGCGGTGGTGATGAATTTTTCGCTGCTGCCCGCCGAACATTTATTGAGGGCGCTGGACGAAATCGAAATGGCGTTTGCGTCCGGGCTTGGAATGGGAAAGATGGCGCTGATCAAGAAGCCGGGCGAGAAGATCGGCAACTCAGTGGTGCCGGAAGGTAAAATCGGAATCGGCACGGTTTGCAGCGTCACGCTGAACGGAGTGTTGCTGAAACTCGGAGTGCCTGTGCTGTCGAGATTCGGATGTTTGATAAGGATGGAGAACGGACAGCCGGTGTGTTTCACGGAGATGGTCGATTATCTCGGCACGACGGTTGACCCGCTCGAGGTGTTTCTGCGGGCGGGGATGACGAGCGTGGGAGAAGCTTCTCGCGGCCGCAGCGGAGTGATCGGAGCGAGTTTCAGGGAAGTGCCGATCGTAGCCGGCAACGGGATCGAGACAATTCACAAGAAGCTTGACCGGCTCGGCCTTGCAGGCATCATCGCGGTAGGGAAACCGAACCAGCCGCTTTTGAACATGCCGGTCAACGAGGGAATGATAGGGATCGCGGTCGTCGGCGGACTGAATCCCATAGCGGCCGTGCACGAGACCGGTATTCCGACAGAGAGCGCTGCGCTGCACAGTCTTGTTTCATACAGCGAATTGGATAGTTTCGAAAAGCTTCGACCTCATGTGCTAAATATGATATAATGCTATCTGTTGGATTTTGCGCTCAAAAGGGATGAACGATGGCGGAAGAGGACAAAAGGGCGATTTTCGAGGAGCAGGCGATGCCGTATCTGGACATGCTGTACGGCACGGCGCTGAGGCTTACGCACGTTCCTGCGGACGCCGAGGATCTCGTTCAGGACACTTATCTCAAAGCGTTTCGCGCCTACGACCAGTACGAACAGGGCACGAACTTCAAGGCTTGGATTTTCAAGATACTTACAAATAATTTTTTCAACAAATACAAGAAGGAAAAAAGGTCGCCGGACCCGGTCAGCATAGACGACACGCCGGACTTCTACCTTTACGAAAAAGTCACGGACACGATGGGCGGCGGCGGCGAAAGCCCCGAAAAGGAATTCCTGAATAAGTTCATTCCCGAGAACATAAAGAGCGCCGTTCAGAGTTTGCCTGAGGAATATAAAATAGCTTTCATACTTTCTGACGTTAACGAATTCACATACGAAGAAATCGCGCAGGTGACGGAAACAAACATAGGAACGGTGAAATCGCGTTTGTTCCGGGCGCGGCGAATGCTTCAGCATCTGCTGTGGGAATACGCGAAAGAGCAGGGGATAGTTCACGGCGAACCGAGTCGCGTATAAGCAATATACTTTCCGGGTTTCGAATATTCCGGAAAAGATTCGTAGAGGGCAATGCCCGGCGGCGGGCAGTTTTTTGGAGCGCTGAGGAATGGAAAAAGAGCAGTTTCCCGTTTATGTGGCGGTGACATTCGAAAAAGGGAACGCGCTCACAGCTGGGGAAGCGAAGAACCTGGCGTTGAGCCTGAATAAATACGCAGAAGCCGAAATCGAGGGAATTGACGTTA
Organism: bacterium; assembly: GCA_041664945.1. Lineage (GTDB taxonomy): Bacteria > UBP15 > UBA6099 > UBA6099 > UBA6099 > JBAYJY01. The sequence goes on from JBAYJY010000168.1 coordinate 3,736, forward strand.
TAATAGAGGAGTTGTCTGCCGACAGCGCCGTCAGATACGGCAAGCCGGTATGCAAAATGGTGTATGACAGGGAAATTGAAGTTTTGGTTGACGAGGGGATAGCGGTAGGGAAAGTTCAGGGATTCGTGCGCGGCTGGATTTACGGTTATCTCGCACTGAAAAAAGCGATGCAGGAAAAGTACGAAAATAAAAAGATTTAACGGGGGACAATGTCTTATTTAATCCCAAAAACAGAGTTTGAAAAGAAAGTAAAAGCAGTGACCGACAAATGCATGGTGAAAAATTACGACAAGCACAGCGAGCTCAACGGAGTCGGTCCGACGAAACAAAAAGAAATAAGCGAACAAATATTTAAACGCGAGTCGGAAAGAATCGCAAAGATTCTGATGATGACGAACAGATCATAATATCGCGGATTCACGCATTGACAACATAAATACGTCAGGAATTTTGACATATCGGTTTTCGTATTGCGATAAAATCCGAATGATATTGCCGCGAATATGGAGTTGATGCAACATCGATTCAAAACATAAGTTGGGCGCGCCCCTACGTTTTATGCGGGCGGGCCGCAGGATCGGCGTACGGCATGAAATCCTGCAGGCGTCCCTTTTCCATTAGAATGGTGACGCCCATGTCCCTATTGTTCTTCGCCGTTTTCTTTATGATTTCTCTTCGAACCAGCTTCATGGCGTCCGTGGGGCAGCCGGTGACACAAAGTCCGCAGCCGATGCACTGTTCGGCGGAAATCACCGGGCCGTTATCAGTCATTGTTATCGCGTTCAAATGGCACCGTTCGTCGGCGCATTTTCCGCACTGTGAGCAATATTCCAAATCGCATTCCGCGACAAAGCCGGAAGGATTAAATACATACTGGTTGCCGTAAACTAATTTTGACCTGAGCAGTCCGCAGCAGCAGGCGCAGCAATTGCATATAAATGTAATTTTATTCTGCGTGTTGTTTACCTGATGAATGAGGCCGAGATCGTCGAACTCAATCAGTTTGCTCTTCATCTCTTCTTTAGTAAGGTATCGCGCGAATCCCCTCTCAACAAGGAAATCGCAGGTTTCATCGAACAGCATACATGCCTCGCGCGGGGCGTCGCAGTTGCCTTCCGTTTCTCTGCATGCGCAATGAGCGAGCCCGACGGCGTTCGCCTTGTCTATCATTTCCTCCACTTTTTCGTAAGTCAGCGTTCCCGGAACGCTCTCAACTGTTTTGCCGATCGGGATGATCCTCGAAAACGCCATGCCAGGGGACCCGAATTCCGTAGTAAGTTTCGCGAGGTACACTTTCCATAGGGCGGCGAGCCGGTCCAGCGTCTCGGTTCGCTTTCCTTTCATGAACGGAAATTCAAAGACGCCGGGCATTACGGGAAGGAGCGAATATTCTTCTTTTCCATTCTTGAGTCTTATGAAAACCAGACCTTTGTCTGCTAACGATTCGAGTCGCTGTTTAGCGTCATCTTCAGTAACTCCCGAGCGTTCCGACACGGTTTTCAGGTCGAAAGGCACAAATCCCAACCCGATCGCGGCTTGAGCTTCCTCATGCGTGAAAAGTATCTCAAGAATCTCAATTATCTCCTCGGCCGGCGGGCATCCCGCCGGATGCGTGGCCAGCATCGCTCTCAATTTCTCGAGAACATCGCGCCGTTCACCGCCGCATGCATCTGTTTTGGTTGTTTCGTTCATTGTGGATGTCATCCTTTCATTGTCACTGTTACTGCGTTCATTCATTCAGGCCTGCACAGAGCGCCAGACGCCTTCGCTGATATCTGTGATTGCTCGCGCTAAACTTGTTTTCAACGTTCCCGACAGCCACAGCCTTGAGAACTCCTGACACGGCCCGAGAATAAGGGGCAATAGCGACGAGGAGGATATATCTTTAATTGCGCCCGCAACTTTTTGTTTCTTTAACCAGTTGTTCAGAAGCTTATAGAAGCGCTCATTAGCGTGAGAAAGCGCGCCTTCGGCGTCTTTCGTCAGATCGGAGCTTCTCATATTGAAAAGAAATGTTGCCCAAGATTTGTTTTCGTTCACCCAGTTAAGATGGTAGCCGACGATTGCCTTGACGCCTGTTTCAGCGGATGTCTCTTTGAGAAGGATATCGGAAATGCCTTCCTGATAGTTGGTTATGCCCTCAAGGTATACAGCCGCCGCGAGTTCCTCTTTGCATTTGAAGTGATGGTAGAGGCTCCCGTTGCTTACGCCCGAATATTCACGTATTTTTTCGATAGTTGCTTGTGTGTATCCCATTTCGACAAAGCATTCCATAGCAGCTTTGACGATTGCGGAACGTTTCGTTTCGGTCGATGTATTTAAAGAATTAAGCGTTCTCATATATTAGAATTATATTCTGGAAAAATGTTACAGTCAATATGGCGATAATTTGGACTGCGACGTCACGATATCGCTTTCACAGCCGGCGCCGCGTCGCCGGTTAAGAAGCTGTGTCATAGACGCCGCAATCCAATTAATGAAAAATTATGGAAAGATGCCCGAGCTTCTAATAAGCTTCAGAATATAAAACGGAAAAAGGACGCGAAGCGACATAATCTGATGAGCTATCAGATGGGTTGATTGATAATTCTTTCCTGAAGGTTCATGCTGGTGATGGCGCGGGCGGCGTCGGCGAGAAGCTTAACCTGTTCGGGTTTGCCGACCCAGTTGTCGCGGAGAATGTCGTCGTCGAGGCGGCTGATGAGAGCGCAGATGCTGAATATGAGATAGGCGATGATAACCATGTCGTCCATAAAGGCGAGCGGGCCGATCAGTTGCATAAGGAGGACTTCGGTCGGCGCGATGAGGTAAGCTGTGAGGAGTCCGATTTTGATTTTTTCAGCGATTGGAACACGCGGGTCGAGTGTGAGATTCACTGTCAACAGGACAAGTCCCGGAAGAAACTCGATGAATTCGAGAAAGTCTTTCATGAAAACGCGGATGTCTTCTTCTTCAGCGCGCTCTGAAAGCGCGATGGCGAGTTCAGCCGCCCGGTCGGCGGACTTTTCGTTTGAATTTTTTAAGCTTTCGCGTATCTGCTCCAGCCAGCGTTCCCTGATGCTCATCGAATGTCACCTCGTAAAAGTCGCAGGAAATCACAAAGCAAATCCGTGCGCAAATAAATTATACCAGAATTATTTGTAAGTTCATTAGTAATTGACAATGGATTCAAAAAAACGCGCCTTATTAATCGGTTGAAAAAACTTTAATGAAGCAGCCGGCGGCGAGGAGCGCGTGCGATATGGAGCTTCGCAAAGATTTTTCCGGTTCGACGGGCATTATGGTGAGGCAGAGCACATCGGGAAATTGCTCTTTAATGTCGAGCAGGGAGCCGGAGGTGATTGCCGGCACACAGGAAGCGGCACCGGCGGAGACAGCGCCCCATGCGCCGGGTGAGCGCGGATCGCCGGAATGGAAAAATCTTTCGGGCTGGCAGCCTTCGAATGAGTGAAGCAGTCCGATTCCCGAGGCGCTGTGAGCGATAATCTGAGACGCGAAATTGATCATGCCGATAGCGCGGCGGCGCAGACGTTCGTCGTGAGTGTGTTTCCATAGGCAAAGGAAGTCTAGCGCGACGGAAGAGGAGCATGGGTCGAGCCACGTTACGCCGTGCGCCGGCAGGACTCCGCCCGCAGTGCGAAACGCCTCCTGATTAAGCCGCGAACGCGCCGGGATAACGGTATTGTATGAATATATAAGCGAATTGATATAGTCCGCCGCGCGGTTCGCTGATTCGATGTATTCGGCGCGTCCGGTTTCTTCGTACAATTGAATGAACAGTCGCAGCATAGCGCGCGCGGCATCGCGGGAAATCGCCGTTTCGGCAGAGCCGGGAGCGATACAGGCTGTCAGCGTTGAGATAGCGCGGTCGCCGAGCCATTCGGCGGATTCGAGATAACGTTTGTCGCGCGAGGCGCGGAAGAGCGCTGCGAAAGCGTCTGCGAGAAACGCTTCGTCCGGTCTGGGTTCGTTCGCGGCTGCGACGGAAGCCGAATCTGAAGGGTCGATTGACGCGTCGCGTTTACGCCATTTCTCGAATATCGTATCGGCAACCTGCTTGCAGGTATAAATCCAACGCGGGTTAGCGTCGTTGCCGGCGCTGAAGTGCAGCAAAACGGCGGATTTTATGAACTCGCCGACTTTTTGATTGAAATTATTATCGTCGGTTGAGTCGTTCCACCGCCTGCGCGGCAGGAAATAATCGAAAGCCATTTTCTTTCTAATTTCGCTGTCCGAAAGGAAAAAGTCAGCGGTATCGAGCGCGATGCGTTTCAGGTTTCTGTCATCCGTGGCCCGGCCTACGCGGTAAACAGTGCGGGCGGCTTCAATGTTGCCGCCGGGGCCGCCGCCCAACAGCCACGGTTTTTTCGGAAACATCGACGAACCGACTGATTCGACGAATCCTACCGCGTCATTTCGTTCGATGAAAAAGTTCTCTATGAGATGCCGCGTTTTGGCGCGCAATATTTCGCCGTGATCAACAGGCGGTTCAGGTTCGAAGTCAGTCAGTTCACGCGCTGTGTTGAACACCGTCTGCCAGCCGCCGTCGCGAAGAGGGCGCGACCATATATAGAAGCGGCGTTCGTAAGTGATTTGTCCGTCGACATCCCATTCTGCCGCTTGCGCTTTGCGTGGCCGGCCCTGTGATTCGGAAGGCACGCCGGGGAGCGAAATGTTAAATTCGGAGTAATCGGTTGATATATGAGTCGCGATAGTGCTCAGTTCTTCGACTGATTCCGCCGGCTGAGTAAAAACGCCGAAGGTCCAGTCGTTAGATTCGAGGACGGAGCAGCCTGGTATGGTAGTCGATTCCTCGCGGATAGGGCCGGTGGAAATCGAGCGGTTGACGAGGTCGGGGCCGGACGCGCAAATGGCGCCGGGAGTGAACCAGCGTTCCGGCCGTATGGCGCGAAAAACGGTGAACAGGACGCGCGCGTCGAAACTGCCGCGCAGGCTCCAGCGGCGTGTTATGCAGAGAAGCTGGCCGTGCGGCTCGATAGTGTCTGAGATCAGCGTTTCGCCTATGTGAGCCTCGATGCGAAGGCCGTTGACCTCGACGCGGTCGGCGAACCAGACAAGTCCGTTGACGACGATTTGGTACGGCATATCGAAGACGGGCGCGTCGTCCCGCAGGACAGTGAGCAGATGTTTGTATGCTTTTGCTTCAATCAGCGGCATAGTCTTAAATTTTCAGCAGCGGCGCGATAGCGAGAAGAAAGCGCATCCGGTGTGGCAACGGGCGAATTGTAACCCATTTGAGATGCGCGAGTCTCGCGAGAGCGCCGAGCGGTTTCGGATGAGCGGCAAGATGTTCGAAGCAGGCGCGGTCCATAAACACGCCGACAGTGGCGCGGCCGTGAACGCGAGCGAGCGTTTCGAGCAGCAGGTTGATTTTATGCGGCGTGTCGAGGCCTTCGAGCGAGAGCGGCTGCAGTGTGTCGGTAGTCGAAATCAGAGTCGCTTCTCCGTCCTTCATTTCAAGAATCAATGAAATCCACACTTCGTCGCGGTCGAAAACGGTAATGATCGCCAGCCCTTTTTTAGGAAGAAGAGAACGCGCGGCTTTCAGCGCGAAATCGGGCAGTCGCGGGATAGACGCTATCGGGTCCGGGTAGACGTGTATGCCTGCGCCCCATTCGCGTTCGAACGGCTCGCGCCCGGCGAGCAACTGCTCCATTAGCGGGCGATCCATTCTTATTCGCGACTGCGCGCCTGCGGTGAAACGGTGAATCGCGCCGCGTTCGACGCATACAACGTTATCGACTTCGAATTCCTTCGCGAGAGGCTTGAGGTTCTGAGGTCCGCGGAAGTTTGTGATCTCGACCGGCCCTTTTTTCGAGTGTATCGAGTGAATGACCCTGTTTTCCTGATAAAAAATAATCAGCGTTTTCTTTTCTGCGCGCGGCTTGTTGCGGAAGAATTCGAACGCGCGCTCGTACTGGTCAGGATCTATGTCGATGATCTTTATATTTTTAGAAATCACAATTTCCTCCCGAAAGAAGGCCGATCGCGCGGCCGCCTCCTTTATGTCTGCAAACGGCAGCTCCCGAACACGTTGAACACGCGAACCGTATATTCCTTGATTTTTATCTGAGGCGCCGGGCCTGAGAAAAGCTCGCCGGTTTCGGCGTCCTGAAGCGATTCGTTGTCCGCGATGTGGATGGCGGTCGTACGCGCCGCGTTCGTCGGGTTGGCGGCGAAGAGCAGTTTGTCCGGACCGCGCTCGTGCAGAACGGTTTCAATGAGCGGGTCGTCCGGCGGATAAAGAGGCTGAAGGCCGGCGACTCCGGCGATTTTCTTCATCACCGCGGCGAGCCCCGGCGAGCGCTCGTAGCCGGTGTAATCCTGAAACATGAAGCCGAGGTGAATGATGGTGCCTTTTTCGGCGGGGCTGGTATAAGCGCATACGTGGTCGGCGCCGCCGAGGAAGGGGCGTTTCGTGTCGAAGATGTCCGCTCGCTCCAAAAC
>JBAYJY010000169.1:0-10178 GCA_041664945.1 bacterium
AGAATGCGCGCGGAGTCGATCTGAACAGGAATTTCCCATTGCCGGCTGAACGGACGGTTGAGATGGAAATGGCGGGCAGTTCCGATCCGTCAAGCGTCAGATACACCGGCCCCAGCCCGTATTCGGAACCTGAGACACAGGCTATACGTGATTTCGCAAAGCAACACAGGTTCTTCGCCGCGATTGATTTTTACAGCAACTGGGGCACGATATTTCCGCCGAAATGCAACGGTTCAGCGTGTGAAAAGCAATTCAAAAAGATGCTCGAACCGGCGACAGCAAAGCAAAGTCACGTCAAATACGCCGTCGTCGCCGCGTGGCAGGTTGATTCGTTCAGCGGCGAGATGGAGGACGCGCTGTTTTACGATTTCGGAGCAATGGCGGTTTGCTGGGAGATATTCACGCAGTCGGCGGGAAACGAGCAGCAAAAAGACCCAGCGCTGCGCAGCTCGTTCTGGAGCATGAACCCTGTGAACATCATGTACTGGGTTGAAAACGACCGCGACGCGGCATTTGCGGCGCTTGAAAAGGCATTTGAGATCACAGGCGGCTCGCCGGTTCCGGAGAATTTACGGAAAGCGCGGCAGAAATAATTTTTATCTTTGTATTTTTCGAATTTAACCTACTTGATTAAAATGCATCTAAATAGAAAATAAATAAGGACAGATTATGAAAATAACATCCATTAAAGCGATTTGCGCAGTAATTTTGCTTGCAGCCGCATTAAGCGTCCGGGCAGCCGCAGCGGAAGACGCGGCTGTTCTATCTTACGCGCAGGGAAGCGTGCATGTTAAACACAACGGTGAATCTGCATGGGGCGCTTATGAATTAAATTCCACGCTGCAGGTAGGCGATTCGATAAAAACCGGGCCGAACAGCAAGGCCCGAATAGTTTTGGAAGACGGCGCGTCGATTCTGATTGGACCGTTGTCATTATTCACGATAAGCAATGTTACGGTGAATGATGAAAATGGAGAGAGAAAAACATCTTTCGCGCTGGACAGCGGCAAAGCGCGATCGAATGTAAATAAGATGAAGACGACCGATTCGACATTCGAGGTGACGACGCCGACGGCGGTCGCGGCGGTGCGAGGCACGGATTTTCTTGTGGAAATTGATTCGGAAACGCAGGACTCTGACGTGACGGTATTCGACGGAGAGGTCGAGTTCGGCTCGGCGCTTCCGGGAAAAGCCGGCGAGAGGGTGCGCCTTTTTAAGGATCAGATATCAAGAATCGGCAGGAACAGGGGGCCGGATAAGCCGCGAAAGCTCGACATGGAACGAATCCAGAGATTAAAACAGGAGATGTCGAGGATAATATCGGAGAAGAAAGGCGAAGTCGCGGAAGGGATAGACGATAATCAGGCGACAGCGGTAATCGCCGCCGGGCGGTCAAAGCTGTCAGCTGGCAAAAGGGCGGAAATTGTCGAGAAAATCAGAACGGGCGAGATTTCGCCGGATCAGGTAAAAGAAGTGGTTGCGCTTACGCATCGCGGTCTTGGGGCTGGCCTGACGGAGCGCGCCTTGAAAATTATAGAAGAAAGAAATATGACTGATGATGAAGTGAGGAGTCTGGCGAAACGAATCAAAGAGAAAATAAATGACGCCAACGCAAAGGCGGCGATAGACGATTTCGAGAAAAAGGCGGTCGAAAAACCTAAACGTGAAAAGCCGCGAGAAAAACAGAAAGTGAAACCGGACAATAAAGAAAAACCATTTAAGGGTAAAAAGAATAAGAATTAGTGGCGCGGAAACGCGCGCGCTTAGGAGATAACCTGCCGAAAAGATAATGGCGTTTTTAATGTATTCAACCGTAAGTGCGCAGCATATTGCGCTCTGCTATGTTCTAAAAATAAAAATGATTATTTTCAGTATATCTTTCCGTTTTCCTGCTCTGTTACGAAGCCTTCGAGTTTTTTCGATGAGCCGTCGGGGAAAACGGATTCAATATCGAATGTTCCTGAATTTGTGTCCACAGTTACAAGAGTAGCCCCTTTTCGAACCTTGTCTGCGCCTTCGCCGTTGAAACCGGTCGAGCGAGCATAAACAAGCTTAATGCCGTCCAGATCGCCTGAATAGTTGTTGTAATGGTCGTGTCCGACGAAAATTGCTTTTACAAATCCCGCTTTAACAAACTCCTTGAAAGCCGAGCCGTCATCGCCCTCGTGGCAGACTTTCTCGAACTTCACGCCGGTTGCGAGGCCGGAGTCGACGATTTCCTGATACTGGAGTATCGGAATATGGAAAAAGAGGAAAGCCGGCGGGGCAGGAGATCCGTTTTTGATTTTCGCGGATTCGGCGCTGAACCAGTCGACGGCATCCTTGTTCATAACGCCGGCGCGGCCGTCGTCGAGCGCAATCATGTTCAAGACGGTCTTGCCAGTCGCAGGGTCGCGTATCTCAACGACATAATTGCCTTTTGTCAAAGAGCCGCGGTAGAGCGATCCCTTTGCCTTTTCGAGAGCCGCGTCGGCTTTCGCGTTATCGTCGACGTCGTCATGGTTCCCCCATACAAAAATCCAAGGAATAGAAAGCTTCCCAAAATCAGCGGCGGTGCGTTCGAGCAGTTTTTGCCCCGTGTGGTCTGTGTTGTTGTTCCAGAGATCGCCGGTGATGACGAGCGCCTCAGCTGAAAATTTCTTGATCATCTTCTTAACGTCCAGAACCGCTTCGTGGTCTATCATGGCGCCGTCAGGAATAAAATGCATATCGGTGATTATGAGGAATTTGAATTTGCCGGATTCCTTTTCGGAGATTGACGGCCAGACGGATTGGGAAGCTGTTTGGACGCTATCCTGCGCGCGTACGGCTATTGAGCATGCAAGAAACATGCAAATCGTTAAAGCCAAAATGCAATTGAGTTTGTTTCGTTTGTTTTGTTGTGATTTCACAGTTAATCTCCCTGATTTTAAGGATAATATCGCTTAAGACAAATGTAAACAAAGTATTTGTCAGTAAATTGCGTCCGGAATCGAACGGCGCTTATAATTGAGATGGACTGAGAATTATGTTGGATATGCGGATCATTGTGTTATGAGTTTGAGTTCTGAGAAACCGATAAGGACAGAGGAATGGAAATAATGAAGAAATCGATTTACGGGTACGCTGTCGCATTATTATGCGCGGTCTCGTTTCTGACAGTCGGGCGGGCGGCGGCGCAGGTTGTTAATTCCGATACGGAAAAGAACAACAAATGGTATAAAGCTGATTTGCATACTCATTATACCTATCGCGAACCGCTCGAAAATGATATTGCGAAGTACCGCGAGACCGGCTATCAGTTCCTCGTGTTGTCGGCCAAGGACATGGACAAGCCGACGAAATTCAGCAAATTCACGACGCCCGAAATGCTCGTCACCGAAGGCGTCGAACAGTCGTTTCTTACGCGAAAGAATATGCTCGGCCATATCATAGCGTTTCCTATTAAATCGCCGTATCCGTTTACGTCGTCATGGACGCTCAAAGAGGGGTACGCTAAGATGCGGGCGAAAAACAAAAATGTGATTCTGGGAATCAATCACCCGCATGACCAGCGGTGGACTCTCGATGACGTTCTTGAAGCCGACGCTGAAGGCATTCATATCATCGAGTTGAATTCCATAGACATGAAGCATGGCGAATTCGAGACGCCGATGTGGGACGCCGCGCTGAGCAAAGGCGCGCATATGTATGCGATGCTGACGAATGACGTCCATCAGTTTGCTGACATAGACGCATATGGATACATATTGATACAAGCGAAAGCTTTGACGCTTGATGACATGCTTGAAGCGATTGCGTTCGGTTCGTTTTATGCGGTCGAGTCGGGTTGCGATGCGCGGCTTGGCGGCTATGAGATAACCGGCGAAGGCGGCGCGAGGAAACTCGTTGTAAACGCGCCCGGCGCAAAGGAGATTCGAATAATCAGCGATGGGCATGTCGCCGTGACAACACAAAGCGAAAACGCGGAATATCAAATTAAAGGCGACGAGGTTTATGCGCGCGCGGTGATTCTCGATAAGAAGGGCTTGTATCTTTTCGCGCAGCCGTTTTTTATTAAAAAATAATCAGCGAACAAATCCGCGCAACGGTTAATTCATATAATTCAATCGTCATTTAATTGCTTTAAGAGTTTTGATCTCATATTTGCCGAGATGGACGGAAACAGTGTCGCCCTTGAGATTAATCGGAGATTTAGATTTGATAACATCTTCGATGAGGTTTGTTTCGACAACCTTCTTGGGAGTAAAAGGCAGCTTGATCGAGGCCTTGGCTGGGCGGCCCTCTGTTTCAACGATGCGGATGATGAAAGCGCCGCCGTCCTCGGCTTTCTTTACCGCGGAAACATAGACATTGTCAGGCGAGGCGCTGAAGAATGAATTGGTTGCGGGCAGTTTGCCTTTGTGCTTGCCGGGACGCACAACATGCGCGGTGTAGTTGAATTCGTTGCCGCGTCGTGAAGTGTCGGCGGCGCGCCAGTCGCCGGCGTGCGTGTAAAGCGCATATTCAATCGATCGGTCTCCCTGATCGGCTTCCGGGTCCGGGGTGATCGGTGTGCGCAGCAGAGTCATCCGCAACACGTTCTCCTTTACATCGAAACCGTACTTCGAATTGTTCAACAGGCTGATTCCAGCGCTGGAGTCGCTGTCGGTGTAATCGACCCAGTTGTGAGCGGACACTTCGAATTTAGCCTTGTCGGCCATGGTTTTCGGAATAGCTTTCCTCGAAATAGCGGCGTAAGGTATTTCGAACCATGCGTCTTCATTGAGCAAATTGAGAAAGAACGCCAATTTGAGCGTAGTGTTATGATCATGCATTTTTATATCTATTTTTCCGTATGCAAGCGGATCGTTATCAAGGAGCGAAACATATTTCAACAGAAGAGAATTGTTTAATTTGCGTTCAGACTTAAGCGTAATGCGAACCGGGCCTGATTCAACGATCTTTACGCCGGAAGCGGCGCCTATTTCGATCGGATCGCTCGATTGAATCTCCCACGCGTTCTGGGTGTCCTTGAAGGCCTGAATTAAATCCGATTTTTTGTCTGTTTTCAAAAATTCGCGTTTCAGTTTTTTGTCGTAGATGCTTTTCAGATCGCCGGTGGCCGGGTCGAATGAAATCTTTAAGAAATTATTTTCAATAAAATCAGCGCCTGATGTCAGGCTTGGCTTAACTGCCTGTTTTGCGATTTTCAAGCCGGCGTTGGGGCGGACACGATAAACGGAGTAGCCGCCGCCTGGCAAATTGCGGGCGATAAAGAGAATGTTTTGCTTCCCGTTTTTTATAGTGATCTGAGACGGGACAACAGCGCCTTTTGGATCGATCACCTGCGCTAGTGACGTTAAGCCGTCGAAAGGTTCCTCAACGATCGCATCGCGCTTCCACGAGAGCGTGTTGAATACCAGCAACGGCTCGCCGGCGCCGTCGGTATTCACTCCGCCGGCGATTTTCTTCAAGGAATCGCCTATGACAGCGTTGGCTTCCTTGTAAACCTTTGCGTAATCCTTGTCCGCGTCTTCATAAACTTTTCGTATGCCTGAACCGGGCAGAATGTCATGCATGTGATTGAGAAGAACGTAATACCAGCCGTTGTCGAAAAGTCCCTTGGCGGGGTAGGGCGCTCCGAATTTGATTTCTGCGATAGATGCGAGTTTCTCTGAGTCCATCAGCAACTGCTCGCAGCGGCGGTTGTTCTTCTTATTGTTCGACTGTGACGTGTATGTGCCGCGGTGATGTTCGAGATAGAGTTCGTCGTTCCACGTCGGAAAGTTCGCTTTCTTCGCGAGCGCGTTGAGGTGTTTATAGTAATTTTCCGCTGAAGAAAATTTCACTTTCGCGAAAAGCGGATCGTTTTTCAGAGCGAATGCGCGGTCGAGGTGTCCGCGAGTGACACCGCCGCCGTGGTCGCCGACGCCGAATATAACATAATCCTCTTTCACACCATGATTGCTGTTGATCGAAGCAAGCTGCCCGAAAATTTCGCCGCGGTATATCGGATTTGCGTATCCGCTTGGAGGAAAGTAAGTAAGTATTTTTGAGCCGTCCGCGCCCTGCCACCAGAAAATCTGATATGGAAATCGCGTCGATTCGTTGCTTCCGAGCTTCTGAGTAAGGAATCCTATCATTCCCGATTTAACGAGAATCTGCGGCAGATTCCAGTTGTAGCCGAAACTGTCAGGCGTCCAAGCGACAACGATGTCCTTCCCGAACTTGGTCCGGAAATACCGTTTGCCGTATAGGAACTGACGAACCAGCCCTTCGCCGCCTGTGATATTCGAGTCGTGCTCGCTCCATGTGCCGCCGACAAGTTCGATCCTGCCCGCTTTGAAAAGTTTCTTAAGATTCGAGTAAACTTCCGGATAGTCGTCTTCCATCCACTTAACGCCGTGAGCCTGGCTGTGCGAGTAAATCCATTCCGGATACTCGCCCAAAAGTTTGTAGACAGTTGTCAATGTGTTTTTCGTGACGTCCTCGCCCTCCGCTTTATCCCAGAGCCAAGCAAGGTCAATGTGCGAATAGCCGTCGAGATAGACGGTGTATTGTTTGAATAGTGGGGAAAGTCCGAAAAGCGCCGCGTTTGCCGCATCGAGCGATGCAAAATATGTTTTGTCGTCGTTGTTCGCGAGCGCTGCGATATCAATTTTCGCAGCCGATTCATTCAGTATTTTTGTCCAGCGGTCCTTGTCGGTTTCGAATTTAATGAATGATGTGGCGGCGGCGGTTGTTTCGAGCCAGTAGCGAGTGCGTGTGATCGTCTCGTCGAAAACTGAAAACTTCATAGTAGTGCTCAAATATGCGCCCGGCCATGTGCCGTTCGAGACCTTGACGCCTAATACGATCTGTTCGCCGGTCTTCGCGTTCTCCGTTATAACCGTGCCGTCGTTTGCGCTGCCTTTCTTTTCTCCGTTGACGTATACGTCGCCGCCGTCAGACACGTTCATAACCATAGTGATTTTGGAGCCTGTGATGTCGCGTCCGGCGACTTTATCCGGTATTTTGTAGTTGCGCCGGAACCAGAATGTCTGAAACGCTTCGCTCCAGTACATGCCCGGAGCGGCGCTTTTCCATTTAAGCTCATCCGAGAATTCAGGCAAAAAACATTTTTCGTCGCATCTCGAACGGTATTTCCATGCGCCTGCCGCAACGTCGAACTGAGCAAGCTTAGTATTAAGCTCAGCCGCGACATCGCCATAAGAAGTCGAGGCTTTCGCCACAGATTTCAAACTCAGAATCAATGCAGCGCATGCGAAAAGAAAAATGAATGATTTGAATATGCGATTTAACATAGTGATTCCCTTCGACACGTATTAACCTGTTAATCCTCCGGCAAGGCAGGCCGTTTATGCGCGTTATTTTAACACGGCATTCGCATATTTGTAAGGTGGCTGCGCAGAGGAATTAAATATAATAGATACGCCGGCCGCAAATATGTAATGACTGATTCAATACTATTTCAATATAATAACAAAGCATAAAAAGAGCAATAATGACAATAGAATGACAATGCCATGTCGCAGTAAAATAATATTTATTCTGTTTATTGAAAACACAAAGTATTGCGTTATAATTACATTGTAATTACGTGCTGTCTGCTGACGGCAGAAGGAGCAGAATTGACAAAGAAAAATAAAGAAGAGGAATTGAAAAGCAAAAAGAAGAAGTCGGAACCGGAAGCAATCGTTGATAAGGCAGTTGAGGAAAACGACGACGATTTTGATCCTGAACTGATTTCAGACAAACAGCGCAGGACGCACCTGATACAGATAAAGGTTATGCCCGGGCTGAAGAAGAAGGCGCTCAAGCGCGCTAAATCGCTCGACATGGATCTGTCTGAGTACATACGTTTTCTGCTCGCGCGCGACATTCACGGCCTTTGACTGCCTGATTTAAGGAATTAAGCTATTGAATATAAGATTTACAAATATCAAAAACACAAATCAGCTAATGGAACTGGAACGGATGCAATCCAATAGCGCAGCGGCGAAGTCGTTGTGGCGCTGTTTTTCCATATGGCCGAACTAAAGGAGAATTTATGTCATTATTGCTATGTTCAGTTTTTAAACCATTCGGAGTCGACGACGAATACGGCCGCAAGGAAAACAAATTGGAATTGTTCCACAATCAGGTCACGCGCGAACAGGGCATCTTTTCGATCAGGCACAACCATCGGAGTTTCGGACTATATTTCATAGCGGAAAACCTCAAGATGCCGACGGTGATTCTCGATTTTCCGACGCTGAAGCAGTTTCGCAAAGAAGTGAAAAAAGGATACGACTACATAGGAATCTCATTCATAACGCCGAACTTCGCGAAGGCGAAAAAGATGGCGGAGATAGTGCGCGAACTGTCGCCGACGACGAAAATTATTCTCGGCGGGCACGGCACGCGAATTCCAGACATTGAAAAGATGATCGATTGCGATTACGCAATCTCCGGCGAGGGCATACGCCAGCTCCGCGAATTGTTCGGTGAAGATGTCAACGCGCCGATCAAGCATCCGGCGATGCCATCCGCCGACCACATGCAGGTTCTCGGACTTCCTTTCGGCCAGATCGCCGCCGTGCTGATTCCCGGAGTCGGCTGCCCGAATGCATGCCGGTTCTGCTGCACATCTCATTTCTATGACAAAACATACTATCCCTTCTTTTCGACCGGGCAGGAGTTGTACGACACCATCCTACAGCTTTCAAAGGAAATGAACACTACCGACTTTTTTGTGATGGACGAAAATTTCCTCAAGCAAAAGGATCGCGCGATGGAATTGCTTGCTCTGATGCAGCAGGATAAACGGGCGTTCAATTTCAGCATATTTTCATCGGCTGAGACGGTTAAGGAATTCGGAATCGAGAACATGATGAAACTCGGAATCTCCTATATCTGGCTCGGCGTCGAATCGAAGCACAGCATTTTCGAGAAAACAAAAGGCATTGATGTGAAGGAGATGATCGCTGAATTGCGGCGGAACGGAATAATCGTGCTTGCGTCGTCGATTCTGTTTCTCGAACATCACACAAAGGAAAACATCTACGAGGACATCGATTTCGCGATCGGGCTAAATCCCGATTTCACGCAGTTTATGCAGCTCGGACCGATGCCGCAGACGAAGCTATATCAGGATTACAAAGCCGAAGGAAAGCTAATAGATGATGTTCCGTATCAGGAATGGCACGGACAACACAGGATTTGGTTCAAGCACCCGAATTTCACAGGCGAAGAATCGGAAATATATCTGAGAGACGCGTTTCGAAAAGAATTCGATCTGCTCGGCCCTTCGATTCTGAGGATCGCAGAGACTATGATAAACGGATTGTCATCTCCGTATTACAACGCAGCAGATCCGCTTCTGGCGCAGCGCCGCGAAAAACTGTTGCGCAAATGCAAAGCCTACTATTACGCGCTGACAGCTATACACTGGGAGATGCCCACACCGCGTATGCGCGAACAGGCTGCGCGTATTCTGGCTATGTACAAGGAGCAGATTGGAGCGCGAACGCCTATACATTGGGCGGCCGGCGGCATTGTATTCGGTTTGACTGAAGCGGCGAAACTGCGCGTCAACCGGCCCGGCTACGCACACAACCCGACGGTGATGAAAACCATGTTCCGCATGTCGCCGGCGACATACAAGGAAATGAAGGGCCGCATATACGCAATATTCAGGAACCGGAAGACGTGGGCGATTATGGAGAACAACGGCGAGGCAGGCGTTGCGCTTTCGCTTCATTTCTCAGGCAGAATAAAGAGAAAAACCGTCGCAAAGATAGCAGAACGGATAAATTCAGCGCCGCGCATTTCTCTCAAATCTGTCAGCATCAACGTCACGCCGCTCGCGGACTTCAATGAGGAAACATTCGAAACATTCATAATGAAGCTGTCACGCAAATGCGAGGACATCCGGATTCATTGCTCGGAGACCCATAAAAAGCAAATCTCTTTTTTCAATAAGCTGATGCTGAAGAACGTCTGCTCGGTTTCGACGTACTGAGAAAAATGGATGTTATAATTCGTAACATTACATAGTGTCGAGCTGCCGCGTTCCATAGCGCTACGAGCAAAATGCGTTTTAGAAAATACTCCCACTATATTCTCGTTCACACGCTTTGCGTGGGAATGCAGACTTGGACGCTTCGCGTCCACAAAGCCACAAACATACGTTCTCCCATATAAAGGGCGCCGGGAATGTGGAATTTCTAAAACCT
>JBAYJY010000170.1:0-10175 GCA_041664945.1 bacterium
ATTCTCGACAAGGGCAGCGTTCTCATCGGCCTCAACCGACTCGGCTTCAGCACCGAGGTGCAGAAGGAATTTGAAAAAGTCCTTCACAGTCCGGTAGGCATGTTGCTCGTCACCGGCCCCACGGGAAGCGGCAAAAGCACGACTCTTTATTCCTGCCTGCATCAGCTTAACAATGTCGGACGCCACATCCTCACCGTCGAGGACCCGGTCGAATACATGCTCGAGGGCATCAATCAGGTTCAGGTCAATCCAAAGGCGGGCGTGCTGTTCGCAAACACGCTTCGTTCGTTCCTCCGAAATGACCCGGATATCATAATGGTCGGCGAAATCCGCGATAAGGACACCGCGGAAATCGCCATTCAGGCGGCGCTCACCGGACACCTTGTTCTCAGCACGCTTCACACTAACGACGCTCCCAGCGCCTGCACGCGCCTTATCGACATGGGCATCGAGCCGTTCCTCGTTTCTTCGTCGCTTATCGGCTCTCTCGCGCAGCGGCTCACGCGAGTGCTTTGCCCCGAGTGCAAAGTTCCGTACAGACCAACCGACCTCGAACTTAAATCTCTGAACATTCCCATCGAGGAAGGCAAGAATCTGACTTTCTACAAACCCGGCGGCTGCGATCTCTGCAACAACCGCGGCTATCGGGGCCGGATCGGAATATATGAATTGATGGAGATTGACGAACAGTTCCGAGACATGATCGCTAAAAAAGTCAGCAGCGTCAAGCTCCGCGAACTCGCCATAAAAACCGGAATGCAGACTCTCCAGCAGGATGCGATCAAAAAAATTATTCAGGGCATCACTTCATACGAGGAAGCCATCCGCGTAATTTATGTCGCCTGACGCCACATAATCCGGATTCATCTTGTTGTCAAAAATAAGGCGCGTTTCCCTATGATAAAGCGCTATATCAAGCTGTTCGAAAAGCGACAAGCCTCAAGCAATCCGCAAACAGCAACACATTTCTTAGCGGCGCCGAATAATATTTTCACGCTGTTTTCATTCTTGATACGTGAAATCAATGTGCTATAATCAATTTAACATCCGCGGGCGGCCGGGACATGACGCGGCGCCTGGCGGAAATATTTTAGCGGGGTTGGGCAGATGGATAAGGCAGATTTGGATTTTTCGCAGTTGCCGTTTGGCTATGTCAAAACGGACAGGAACTACAGATGCGCGCACAGTGGCGGCAAATGGGGAACGCCAGAAGTTGTTGAATCGGAGTTCATTCAGATGCACATGGCTTCCGAGTGCCTGCACTACGGGCAGCTCATATTCGAAGGTTTGAAAGTATACGAGCGGCCGGACGGAAAAGCGCAGACTTTCCGCATGGTTGAAAACGCGAAGCGCATGGGCAGGTCGGCGGAATCGCTTCTCATGCCGCCGGTCCCTGTAGATATGTTTGAGGAAGCGGTCCACAAGGTCGTTAACGCAAACCGGCGTTTCATACCTCCGCATGGCTCCGGCGCGAGCCTTTACGTGCGCCCGTTCATGATGGGCACGGGAGTTCAGGTCGGCGTCAATCCGTCATCAGAATATATGTTCATGGTATTCGTCACGCCGGTGGGGCCGTACTATAAGGGCGGCGGCCTTTCCACCGTTCATCTTATCGTAGAAGAGAATATCGACCGGGCGGCGCCGCTCGGCATCGGCAATATCAAGGCGGCCGCAAACTATGCGGCCGGTCTTCGCGCCACTATTCCGGCGAAGAAAAAGGGTTTCAACGAAGTTCTTTATCTCGACGCGAAGGAGAAAAAGTTCATCGACGAATCCGGCTCCTCGAATTTCTTCGGAATAACGAAGGATGGCCGCTACGTCACGCCTGCTTCCGATTCAATTCTGCCGAGCATTACGAACATGAGCATAAAGCAGATCGCGCGCGACGAAGGAATGATCGTTGAGGAACGGCCGGTGCGGGTCGAGGAAATTTTTGATTTCGCGGAGGCGGGCTGCGTCGGCACGGCGGCTGTGATCTCGCCTGTCGGATCAATCACCTTCCGCGACAAGGTTGCGAAATACGGAGAACAGGCGGGTCCGATTTGCACGAAGCTTTTCAATAAACTCTATTCCATCCAAACCGGAGATGTTCCGGATCCGTACGGATGGACGAAACTTGTTCCCGAAGAAGCATAAAACGGGGTAAATAATTCGGAAATTAAGAGGGGCCTCGACGGGCCCCTTTTTTATTTGTCGCGATTTTGAAGCCGAATTCAACACCCGTATTCGGTTTAAAAACGAATCTGCGCGCCGCCCACAGGTATTTGGAGGTCCTGCAGGTCGTTGATCATGAAATATACGCCTCCGCGTCCGGATTGCAGCTCGTAGGAAATGCCGGCGGAACTCATTGATATATCGCAGTCCGTACAGTCGACATAGCC
This sequence comes from bacterium, assembly GCA_041664945.1. Taxonomy (GTDB): domain Bacteria; phylum UBP15; class UBA6099; order UBA6099; family UBA6099; genus JBAYJY01. The sequence continues at coordinate 2,382 of JBAYJY010000170.1, forward strand.
CGCGACCTGAGTGTATGGAACGAGGAAATTGTTTAATATCATTTTATACATGCTGGCGGAACTGTAACGGCCGATCAGGTCGATCCGGGGAGTGGCATGATAGGAGGCGTCTATCGAGACTCCGGTTTTGTTCTTGCCTGAAGTCGGGCTCAGGACATTAACGGCCGGAACGATTGTCCATGCATTTCGCGAAAATTCTTTTCCGATATAGCCTTCGTTTATGTGCCCATAGCTGTCATCGTACCTGCGCGCGCCGATCATTACGCCGCCCGACCATGAGAAGTAATCGCGAGCTGGCGTAATGAACGCCGACACTCCGAATATGTTCGCGCTCATGCTTTTTGATTCCGATACGCCGTTTAAAACCGACTTGAGTCTGTATTCGACTCGCGTGTATTCGACGTTTCCTTTATCGATGCGATAGCCCGCGGTGAGCGCGATGCCGGACGCGCTGACGTTCATGTTATAGGCGTCGGATTTGACTATCTTGCCGGGGTCTTCATACTCGGCGCCGGCATAGAAACCTGCGGCCACCGAGGGAAGCGGATAGCGTGTGAGAGGAGAAGGTTCAATGGCGCGGGCGCGAGGCGCTGAAGTCTGCGCGGGGGAAGTTTTTTCAGGCTGTTTGCTTTCGATCGCGACCGGTTTCGGCGGCGTGACGATATCTCCGCAGCACCGGAAACCGGAAGTCTCGTCGACCCATCCGGCGCTTTCCATGATCGGTTCTCCGCAGGCCAGATCGGCGGGGTCCGAGTTAACGGAGCCGCCTTGTATGCCTCTGTTTTGGCCGTCGTTATACTTGTCCGACGTCCATTCCCAGTTGCCGCCAGACATGTCGCGCGCGCCATAGCCGCTCACGCATTTGTCATAGGTTCCGGATGTCCGTTTGCCCGGTTCGCTCGCGGCGTTGGCGTCGCGGCAAGCGCCTTTTCTATATTCGTTGCCGTATGGATACTTGGTATTATTCGGGCCGGCGCACGCCTTGCTCCATTCCTGAAACGAGCAGAGACGCTTGCCTTCTTTTTTACAGGCCGCATCCGCTTCGTCCCATCTGATGTTGCCGGTGGGTTGCGCGCCTTTTGCGTTCGGGTATTCATAAACATCGATGCAATATCTGCCCTCGACTGAAACCATTCGTTCCGGGCAGTCATTGCTCTTCGCCAAACACATGCCCGGCAAAACCATAACCGCAGCCGCGATAATGAATATGCATTTCTTCAACATTGAACTGCTCCTAATTTGTTTTCATTTCAAAAGAACTTAGATGAATTGTATTATATCATATAATGTGAGCGGAGCGAAAAGGCATTAAAGAAATGTAGCGCGCAATGCCTGAAGCGCTGTAAAATAGCGAAATAATGCCGGGACCGAGATAGTTTTCGGTCTGCGGCGCTCGGCGGAGGCTGGACATGCGCGAATCGCTGAAAGATTACCCTGTTGTTGTGGAGTGTCGCGTCAACTGGGGCGACATGGACGCTTTTCAGCACGTAAACAACGCAATGTATTTTAGATACTTGGAGAACGCGCGGATCGTTTACGGAGAAAAGATCAGGATTGCGGAACGGATGAAAACCGAGGGCCTCGGGCCGATTTTGAAATGGACTGAGTGCAAGTATATCAGGCCGTTGGCGTATCCGGACACGGCGCTTGTCGGAACGCGATCGATGAGCCTTGAAGACGGCGAGTTGAAATCGGGTTACATAGTATTCAGCGAGGCGCAGGAAGCTGTCGTCGCGGTCGGAACGAGCATCGGCGTTTTCTACGATTACAAAAACCGGCGGCGCGCTGATTTTCCGGAAGATATTGTCGAGCGCATAGAGATGCTCGAAGGCAAACCGCTGCCGCGCCGGCACGATCCTGAGTATAAGCTTTAATTCGAGAGGAGCTTCAATGCCAAAAACTATTTGCTGCGCGCACCGGGGAGCGATGGCGTATGCGCCGGAGAACACGATGAAAGCGTTCCGGCTTGCGGCCGATATGGGCGCGGAGATGGTCGAACTCGACGTGCATCTCACGCTCGACGGAGTCGCTGTCGTCAATCACGACACCGCATTCAACAAGGCCGTTCCCGCCGGAGGCGAGATTCGCGCGATGACCGCTGAAGAGGTGCGCGGGGTGAGTTTCGAGGGAGAACCGATACCCACGCTGGAGGAAGTTATAGAATTCTGCAAATCGAGCGGGATGATGATCAACATAGAGATTAAAGCGCCGGAAGCTGCGGTGGAGGTTGTGCGCCTCGTTCAGAAACACGACATGACGGCGAAAGTTCTTGTTTCCTCGTTCAGCGCGCGCGCGCTGAAAGCGGTTAAAGCCGGCGATAAATCTTTCGACACCGCTTACCTTACGACTCCGGCGCACGGCCCGTTCGCGATCCCGATAGCGAAACGGCTCGGATGCGCCTCGGTCAACCCGCACAAAATGCAGGTCAATTCGCGATTTGTCGCCGCCGCCCATAGAAAAGGACTGCGGATTTTCGCATGGACTGTAAACGACGAGAAAACAATGAGCCGCTTTGTAGCGCTCGGCGTGGACGGCATAATCACGAACAAGCCGGACCTGCTTGTCAAATTAAGATAGACGTGAAAATCAACCGTAATTTTTCGTAGGGGTAAACCCTCATTACATCTGAAAAATATTTTTATCTATTAATTTCGCGCGGCTGCGATAGTTCGAGCAGCGAGTCGGACGCAGGGTTCGACGGCGGATTGAAGGCGCTGTTTTCATTGTACTGGCGAAGAGTGTCAGGCGTGATAACGGAGATGTCTCCGCTCGCGCTCTGCGGGTCCGCGTATACCCGATACTTGGCGGCGATATCTTCCTGCTGAATGATGCTGACTGTATAGCCGTAGCCTTTAAGCTCTTCCGCGAGGCTGACGGCATCGTCTTTATTTTCGAAAATTCCAACAAGCACGCCTTCCGGCGACGTGTGTTTTTCGTCTTCGAGATAGACGTCGAAACCGTTCTCGCGCATGTTCCACGCGGCTTGGCGGAGTTTGTCCAGAATTGGTTCCGGCGTTTTCGAAACAGGCTGCGGCAGGTTGGGGACAAAGACTGCGCCGCCCGGAGCGCGGTCCGCTTTCACAGACGCGCCGCCGCCCGAGACGGGCGCGGATTGTTTGGGCTTTGCCGTTCCCTTGTCCGATAGCCTTATGACTCTCCTGACGATAAGTTTTTCCGTTCCTTCATCAGATGAGTCTACGGCTGCCGGCGCCGGCTTATTCGCGGAAATTTTGTTTTCAAGCAACTTAAGCGAATCCTCGCCGTCTTTGTGCGGAAACAATTGATTCAACCGGTCGCCGATCGGCATGTCGCCGGCTCCGCTCGATATCTGTGTGCCGACGATGAAGAAATCGGAGTCGAGTTGTTTGATCTTGAAAAGCAAATCGACCGCGAGCGCCATGTCCCAGAAGCGGCCGAGTTCGAGAAGAAAATACTCGCCGCCGCCCGGCACGGTTTCTTTCTTAGTGATCGGGTGGTAGCCGGCGGCGCGGAGCATGCCCGCGCGGCGATCTTTGTCTTTTTCGGTGAGCATAGGCCCCGTGCGCACGATGAACATCGCAGGAGCTGGAGGCTCAACGATAGGGGCTGGAACAGGCTGCGCGATGGGAACTGTCGAGGTTGCCGCAACTGTAGCTATTGTTGAAGTCGCCGCGGGAGCGTTCAAAGTTGCCGTCGACGCCTGTGATAACGGCGCTTTAGCAGGTTCAACAGCCGGATTCGCGATAGCTCCGGGGATAGGTTCTGCGATGAGAGTATTGCTTGGCGGCGGCGCCGGAACTGTCGTCGTCGCTGTCGCTGTCGGCTCGGGAGCTGTTATTGTAGCTGTCGCGCCGGGAATGGTTACCGTCGAAGTCGCCGCAGTCTGCGCGTTTGCGTTGGACGCCAATATTATCAGCGCGGCTGCAATTAGCGCAAAAGCGCGAATGACTCTTATCTCATAAACTCCCCGCATATAAATGCGACGGAGGCTGCATTCAATCATTTTCAAGCGAAACAAACTCAAAATTCTTCCTTAATGATCCGAATCCTTTGGATAACGGACTCTTTTAATATTATATCCATAATATCAGACATACCAATAGATAAATTGTTCTCGCAAACTATAAATATCCTAAACCTAAGGCGGAAAAAAGTAGAAAAGGATGAATTTGAACAAAGATTCGCGCAATAATCAGCGCCGGATTGCGCGCGCGAATGTAGGCGCTAAAATCATCGGTATGAAGATACCTGCGGTAAGCGTCCTGTTGCCTGTATACAATTCAGAGGTTTTTCTCGAAGAAGCGCTCTTGTCCATTGCGGCGCAGACTTTCGGCGACTGGGAGTGTATTGTTGTCGACGACGGTTCGACGGATGGTTCGGCGACGGTTGCGGACGGGTTCGCGTCGCGTGATTCACGGATAAAAGTTGTTAAAAATAAACATCATGGGTTGGTGGCGGCGCTGAACGCCGGTCTGGAGCGATGCCGGGCGCCGCTTGTCGCGCGGATGGACGCCGACGATATTTCGCTGCCCGGGCGGCTCGCGATGCAGGCGGCATTGATGGAGTCGCGGCCTGAGATCGCGCTTTGCGGCTGCCTCGTGCGTTCTTTTCCTGAAGAGTCTGTGGGCGAGGGGATGTTGCTATATGAAAACTGGCTTAACTCGATTGTCAGCGAGGAAGAGATACGGCGCGATTTTTTTGTGGAATCGCCGTTCGCGCACCCGTCGGTGATGTTCCGGCGGGAGACGGTCTCGCGGCTGGGCGGCTACGCGGACCACGGCTGGCCTGAGGATTACGACCTGTGGATGCGGCTGTTTGCCGGCGGGGCGCGGTTCGCGAAAGCGCCGGAGACGCTGTATTTGTGGCGCGATTATCCGGAGCGGATGTCGCGCACCGACAGGGCGTATACGATCCCGAAGTTCAGGAAGCTTAAGGCGCACTATCTGTTGCAAAGTTATCTGAAGGGACGCAAAGAGGTGACGGTTTGGGGCGCGGGGAGGGAAGGGCGCTGGTGGCAGCGGGAGTTGATAATTGCGGGAGTGACTCCGGGACGTTTCATAGACGTCGACGCAAAAAAGATCGGGCAGCGGCTCGGCGAGGCGCCGATAGTCGGGCCGGGCGTTCTGGAGAAACGGCTGACGGGCGATTTCATTGTCGTTGCGGTAGGCGCGCGCGGGGCGCGCTTGCTTATCCGCGACCAGTTGCTTGAATACGGCTGCAAAGAGCTCGAAGATTTCGTGTTTTTGGCATAATAATAGTGACGTAAAGCAACTGCACGTTTGTTGAAACGAGCTATTTTATTAGCGCTTATTCAATTTTGAAAATCCGTGGATTATTGAATAATATTGAAATTCCGAGCCATATTGATTATCCTTTTTTGAGCGCGCCTGACTGAGGGATGGCTGCAAGCGGGCGTAAACAAAGGCGCAGGGACGGCATCGTGGCATACATCGAAATCAAAACCGACAAGTGCAAGGGCTGCGGGATATGCGTGGAGCATTGTCCGCAGGGACTTATTCTCATCCTCGAAAACGAACTTAACGCGCAGGGTTACAGGCCCGCCGGGTATGACGATCCGGAATCGAAGTGCAAAGGCTGCAAGATTTGCGCGGAGATGTGCGCCGATATCTGCATCGAAGTATACAAATAAGAACGCGGCGCGGCCGGGCGGCGCGGGAACAGGTATTTCCGCAATGGAAAGAATGATGATGAAGGGCAACGAGGCGATCGCCGAGGGAGCGATGCGGGCGGGCTGCCGTTATTACTTCGGCTATCCGATCACGCCGCAGAACGACATTCCCGAGTACCTATCGCGCGAGTTGCCGAAAATCGGCGGCACGTTTATTCAGGCCGAGAGCGAGATCGCTTCGATCAACATGCTGATGGGAGCGGCCGCGGGCGGCGCGCGCGCTATGACTTCCTCCTCGGGCCCCGGCATTTCGCTTATGCAGGAAGGCATCTCCTACATGGCCGGCTCGGAATTGCCGGGCCTTGTCGTTTACATCTCGCGCGTCGGACCGGGCCTCGGCGGCATCGCCCCGACACAGGGCGACTACAAACAGGTCACCGCCGGAGGCGGACACGGCGATTATTACACGATCTCGCTGGCCCCGGCGTCCGTTCAGGAGATGTTCTCGCTCACGCAGAAGGCGTTTGAGCTGGCCGACAAGTACCGCAACCCGGCGGTTCTTCTCGCCGACGCGATTCTCGGGCAGATGAAGGAGCCGGTCGAGATCGGCCCGCGCCCGAAGAATCTCAAGGTGGAGTTGCCGCACAAGGACTGGTCGCTGGAAGGCAACAAGGGCAGGAAGTCGAATCTCGTCAAATCGCTTTTCCTCGGCGACGGCGAGATGGAGGTTCAGAACTGGAAGCTGTTTGAAAAGTACAAGAAGCTAAAGGAAGAAGACACATATTTCGAGGAGATAGGGACCGAGGACGCTGAGTTGCTGATAGTCGCCTACGGTTCCTGTTCGCGGATGGCGCAGTCGGGAATCGATCTTGCGCGCGAGGCTGGAATGAAAGTCGGCCTGCTGCGCCCGATAACGATTTTTCCGTTCCCGGAGAAAGCCGTGGCGGAAGCTTCGAAGCGGATCAACAAGGTGCTCGTGATCGAGATGAACACAGGGCAGATGGTCAAGGACGTGAAGGTGAATGTCGACCGGGCGGCGGACGTTTTTCTCTATGCGCGGCCGGGCGGCGGGTTGCCGACGCCGGACGATATTCTGGAACAGATAAAGAAGTATTACTGAGGATAATGACGGGCGGTGAAACATGGCGGTCGAGACGTTAGAAAAAAGCGAACCTAAGAAAATATTCGGAAAGCCGGAATGCCTGATAGATGTGAATTTCCATTTCTGTCCGGGCTGCAACCACGGCAACGTGCATAAGATGATCGGCGAAGCGATCGACGAGTTCGGCATACAGGACAAGACGATCGGCGTCGCGGGCGTCGGCTGCTGCGTGTTCCTATACAATTATGTGGATATTGACGTGATGGAAGCGCCGCACGGGCGCGCCTGCGCGGTGGCTACCGGGCTGAACCGAGTGCACCCCGAGAAGATTGTTTTCACCTATCAGGGCGACGGCGATCTCGCGTCGATCGGCCTTGCGGAAACCGTTCACACGGCGAACCGCGGCGAGAATATCACTGTCATTTTCGTTAACAACACGGTGTACGGAATGACCGGCGGGCAGATGGCGCCGACGACGCTGCTCGGGCAGAAAACGACGACGTCGCCGTACGGACGCGAGTTCATGGGCGACGGATATCCGATCAAGATGGCGGAGATGCTGGCGACGCTCGAAGGGCCGGCGTATGTAGCGCGCGTGGCGTGCAACACGCCGAAAAACCTGATGGCCGCGAAGAAGGCGGTAAAAAAAGCGTTCAAAATGCAGATCGACCAGATGGGGTTTTCATTCGTCGAGATTTTGTCGGCGTGTCCGGTGAACTGGGGAATGACGCCGGGGAAGGCGCATAAGCGCGTTTCCGAAGAGATGATTCCTTATTTCCCGCTCGGAGTTTTCAAGGAACGCACGCACGCGGATTATATGTAAATTGGGGATTGGTAGTTGGGGAAAAGAATAACTTAAAGATTTGCCGGCCCTATGCGGCCGGTTTGATGAAATAAAGAAGGCCGGAATAGTTAAGGACGGAGAACAGCAGCGATGTACATAGACGTGATGATGGCGGGATTCGGCGGTCAGGGAATATTGATGATTGGCGACCTGCTTGCGCTGACGGCGATGCGGGATGGCAAACATGTGACGTGGATGCCGGCGTACGGAGTCGAAATGCGCGGCGGAACGGCCAACTGC
>JBAYJY010000171.1:0-10128 GCA_041664945.1 bacterium
CGTATCATCGAATTTGCGATCGTATAATTCCTCAACCCGGTTTGTGACCAGGCCTGTCATTTCCTTGATCATCTTTCCCTTTTCCGAGGAAAGATAAAACTGCTCGTGATCTGCGAAAAAACGGTCCTTGAGTTCACGGTGAACCTTTTCCATCGCTTCGCGCACGCGCTCGGTGAGAATCTCGCGCCATTTCGCATCTTCAAGCACAAGCGGAACGAAAGACGAGCCGCGCTCTTCCGCTCTCGCGAGAACGCCTTCTTTTTTGTAGCTCAGCCTCTGGTCGCCCCGCAATGTCACAAAATCCTTCGTGACCGACACAACCGCGCTGAACGGCACGACTGCTTTGTACGGCGAGGTGAACCCGGAATCGCTGGTCACCGTCAGAAGCAGCAAGGCGCCGTCCTCAAGGTTAACGCTTATGTCCTTCACAAAACCGATGAACTTGTCGTCTCCCTCGAAACAAACCTTCGAACCGAGCAAAGGAATGTCTTTTTCGAATAGTTTTAAGAGATATTGATTGTCGGACAACGCGCATACGTCTGCGGCCTTGGCGAGCGTTATCGCAAAACTCCCGAAGCTGCTCACTGCTGAAAACGGCGCCGCCCGCACTCCCTCGCCCGGCTTTTTGCCGGCAAGCACGAAAGCCGCAAGCCGCCCGCGTTCGTAATCAATAAGAAAACTGCTCACGCCGCCAAGTTCGATGCCGTCAGTGATGCTTACAACCGGCAGATTACGTATCTCTGTAAGACGCCTCGCGCCCGGCGCGCTTTTCTCCAATGGCCTTATGTCAGACACTGATCACCTTTGATTTCGGCAGCTAATTTCCGCCGCCTGCTAAATTGCGTTAAAACTAATCAATTATTATAACAGAATATATATATCTAATTAACAAGTAAATTTAAAAACTATAATTGCAACTATTTTGTTAAATCGCCTGCCAATTACCGGATGCCTTCATCGAAACAACTTGATTAAAATACTAATGAACCCCAATTGCGGATTCAGAATTTCAAAAGTCACTCGATCGGATAACGGCCGTATTTTCGAGCGGCGCGGCACATAGCGATAAAATTCTCCGGTTTGACGTCCGGGTGAATTGAGTTGGACGAAGATAGAATGTATCCGCCGCCGGGGCCAGCGGTTCGGATCGTCTCATGCACATTTTTGTCGACGTCCTCCGGAGTTCCCTTAACAAGCAAATCTATACAATCGATATTTCCGAGAACCGCAGCGCGGCCGGTCAGATGTTTTTTAACTTCGCCAATGTCCATGCACTGCGGCTGAATCGGGTGAATGCCGTCAAATCCGGCCTCGACCAGATCGTCGACGATCGGCCAGAGGTTGCCGTCGGAATGTTTCGCGATCAGGCCGCCAAAACGATGCACCGCGTCCGTTATTTCCCGGTGATACGGTTTAACGAACTCGCGGTAGTGCTTCGGAGACATCAGCGTTGTGGCGTTCATCGCGAGGTCGCCTTCGAGAATTACTGCGTCGATGCCCACCTTGAAGGCTCGTTCGTAAAGCGATATGCAATAGTCGGTGACCAATCTGGCGAGCGTGTGCGCCATCGTAGGATTCAAAATGAAGTCGCCGAGCAGAGTTTCCATGCTCCCGCGCAGAGACCAACTCAGCTTGAATGTTCCGGGCGAGTGCAAAACAACAGCGCGCCGCCCGCCAAGCGAGGACACGGCGAACTGCGCGGCCATCATGAACGAGTCGTCGGGAACCGGCATTTTGAAGCCTGCGAGATCGGCTTCGCTCTTGATCGGCCCCTCTATCGGAAACGGTTCTCCGTGCGGCGTCACCTGCGAAATCACGCCCAGCTTGTCCCGAACCTTGTTACCGCCGAGCAATTCGCGCCCGGTCAGCGTCGGAACCGTCATTGCGTCCATATCCAATTCCTCGATAAGGTTTTTCAGCGTGAACAGCAGCTTGAACTGCTCGGCCGCGTCCATTTCGTGAATCAGTTTATTCGGCGGGAGGTCTTTTGTGAAATGCGACGCCGCGCCTATGATGGAAACCTCATTAATGCCCTGCTCCCAGTATGGAACAGCGTCCGGCGTTCCACCCTTCAATGCCGTCAGAAAACGTTCCTTGTTAGTCATTTTATCCGCTCCTGTAGTCGTTTATCCTATGATGCTGCGTCCATAAATAAATTTCTTCAGGACGTATTATACCACGAGGTCCGCTTTAGAATGTAAAAAATGAAAAATTGAAATATTCATGATCCCGAGGAACGTATATATTCGGCGATTTCTTTAATCGTGTCGTCTGTCAACTGTTCCACCGGAGCGAGATCGTCTGTGAAAACCTCATTGGTTTTGTTGTTCGTGGAATAAATTTGAAGCGGAATAGGATTTTCATCCGCAATTTCGCGGATATATTCATTATCGACAGCGTTGTAAACGCTGTTCATCTTTTCCAGAGGCGTCTTCTTAACGGTAGCGAACAGAATAATGTTGGTCTTAGGCGCCATCTGCCTGATATATACGGACGGAAAAACACGGCTAAGCGTGTTTGCGCATCTATGAACAAGCCTCATATCGTCTCCGGTTCGCCACGCCACGTTGAAGGCGACTACTCCGCGCTCCGTAAGCCTCTCCCGCACGAGCAGGAAAAACTCGACTGTCGCCATGTGAAACGGAATATAAGACTGATTGTAAACGTCCACGACTATCAGGTCGTATTTCTCGCGGTCGGCGCGCAGGAACGCGCGTCCGTCCGATATCACAATTCGATCGGTCGCAGCCTTCAATTCCATATATTTATTGCCCAACTCTATCAATCCAGGATCTATTTCCACGCCTGTAATTTTCGTTTGCGGGAACGTATGTTTTAAAATTCTCGCGTCAGTTCCGCCGGCCGCGCCGAGTATGCAGACATTTTTGGGGTAATCCGGGTCGCCTGAAAGCAACTTGGCGAGCGGAAAATAGTCGCGGTATGAATCCGTCTTCAACCGGCCTGGAATTATATTCGAATATGTCAGCCAACCCTGATCGATGGTCATCTGCCGCATTCCGTTTTGTTTCACGATCCGGGCATAGTTGTATTCAGTTTCGCGTTCCGCGATCATTTTTTCGCCGGGAGCGAATCCTTTAATCGGAATAGCATGCGCCATAATCCCGTATGGAATAAAAACAATGAGCGCCAGCAACCATTTGACGCGCGCCAAACCTGCCGCGGCCACAAGCGCAGGAGCGGCCGAAAAAACGAGAAATGTGAGCCGTGTTCCTATCGTAGGCAGAGTAACAAGCACTGGAAGGAAAACGCCGATGATGCTGCCTGCTGTCGACAACGCATAAAGCATTCCAGCGACAGAACCTGCGTCGCGCTCACCGCGAGAAAGTATGCCCGTCGCGAGCGGAAGCGCGCAGCCGAACAGAATAAGCGGCGCCGCCAGCGCTACAAGCGTCGTCAGCAAAACTCCAGGCAGCATGTTGCCGAAAAAACCGGCGCGGTCGGCCATGTAGGACATAACAGGCATCGCTATATAAGGCGATGCTCCGGCATATACCGAACCTGCGAGCGTCAACATGAATAAACGGTCCGGCCCGGCGCCCGCCCGGCTCATGTTGCCGCCGATGTGATAGCCGATCGCCAGAAACAGCAGCAACGCCCCTATCAGGCCGGCCCAAACAAATACCGACGACCCGAAATACGGCGCGTACAACCTCGACGCCGATAACTCGAGCGCCATCACCGCCATCCCGGACACGAACACTTGCAGAAAAATGTGTCCGGAAGGCGTTTTCGGCGCCGGCGCCTGCGGCTTTGCCGCCGGTTGTTGCTTCTTAGTATTCTTCTTTTTTGTCATCAGAGCATCCCGATCCAATTTTCTGCATATTAGCAAACTAAAATCAGCGGCGCAACAAAAATCGCAAGTAATGAATTATCGGACCGGCTTATTGTTGAACACACGGATTTATGAAATAATCAAAACGTACGGAGGAACAGACATGGGAAAGATAGTGGGAGTAATCCCCGCGCGCGGGGGCAGCAAGGGTTTGCCGGGCAAGAATACGAAGCTGATTCGCGGAAAACCAATGATCGCTTACGTTATTGAGGCCGCGCACGCAGCCAAGCGGCTCGACCGCGTCATAGTATCAACCGACGCCGACTACATTGCGGACGTCGCGAAAGAATACGGCGCAGAAGTCATCCGCCGCCCGGACGCCATCTCAGACGACGCCGCCCCGATTGAAGAATCGCTCCGCCACATCGTGCGAACTCTCAAAGAAAATGAAAATATTGAAACCGACGTCACGGTCCTCATGCAGGCGAACGTGCCCATCCGTCCGGACGGTATGATCGACGACGTCATTGAAAAGCTGCTCGGCTCGGAATACGATTCCGTCGTTACTGTTTTCAACGTCAACCAGCGCCCTCAGTGGATGAAACGCGTCGTAGACGGCAAAATCATTCCTTATATGGAATGTAAGGAATTCAGACGCCAGAACCTTGAGCCGCTTTACCTGCTCGACGGCGCAGTCATGGCTGTCCGGGTTCCCGTTCTTTTCGCGACCGAAGGAACAAACGGAGTCCACGTCTACCTCGGCGACAACGTCGGCATCTATGAACAGGATCGCCTGTACTCAACGGACGTCGACAGTCTCGAAGACTTCCGCCTCGCCGAAATCGCGATGGAGTACCTCGAAAAGGAAAGTAGCCAGTAACCAGTTGCGAGAACTCGCTACTTAATCTTTATAGTCAGCATACCAAGCGCGCCGATTTTATCCTCAACAAGCAATTTGCCGTTCTTCTTCGCAACCGGCAGTTTCGATTGAATATCTTCAATAAGGTTTGTCCTATACGCCGATGTCACTTTCAGAAGCGGGTCGACAAGCAACTTCACTTTTCCCGCCTTTCCGTCCATCTCCTGAAGCCGAATAACTATCCCGTCGCCGTCCTCGGCTTCTTTGACTCCGAGCAGCCGCACATTTGCCGGCGATACGGAAATGAACGAGATCTGCCCCGCAGAACCGCCGCCGCTTTTCTTCACCCACGCAGCGCTCAACGGGTCGGACACGTCCCGCCCGAACCTTATTATATCCGAGTCCGTCGCCCTTCCATTCGCAGCAGCGATCGCGTATCTGAAAGTGTACGAACCGCCCTGCTCCGCCAGATAATTCGTGTGCCAATAGTTATTCATCACATATGAAAACAGCGTGTTGTTTATTCTTTCGAGTTTATTCTGAAATGTAAGAACGCGAATGTTCTCCGGCACGACAAGCGGCGCGTCCGGAGTAGAAAAGAGAATTGAAAAATCATCGCTCACGACGCCCGCCGCGTCCTGCATCGAAATCCAGTCTCGCATCGCCGCCGGCAACTGGTCCTTCTCTGTCGCCATCATCCCGCCCGTCATTTCGAGCCGCGTTTCTCCGCCCGGCACATTGAACGGAAACGCGAAATACACGCCTTCCTTAGACAGCGTTTCCATCTTATCGAACTTATTTATAAACTCAATCTTATTAACTTTGTTGTAAACGCGAACGATCTGTTCGATGCGCGGAAAATACTTCGAATTCCCTACAAACCTGAATTCTCCGTAAACGGCGTTCGAGTCGCCGGGCTTGACCGCGACGCAATTCATTCGCGACTGTTTAGGCTCTACTTTTCCCGTTACATAAATAAACTCATTCATCGCATATCCGTTCCCGGAATCGATAAGCTCATGCTGCGTTGTTTTGTCATAAACGCTCAATATCCGACACGCTTTTTCGTCGATGGTGATTTTGTATAGTGAATTCTCAAACTTTCCGTTTTTATAGGTTGCGCCCGCTGCGGTTTTCGCTGTTTTGCCTTTTCCGGAGACAACTTCAAAATACCTGATGCCCATAGCCGGCGCTTCCGGCGCCACAAAAAGCAGATTATTCCCGGCGTCTACTGATCCAATCTCTTTCCCCGTGACTATGTCGTAAACTTTCGTTCCGCCTGTCGAGACGCCATACGGCAACTCGATCAATCCGCCTCGCGCAGCGCCGTAGGAATTCATAATCGCCACGATTCGGCCGCCGCGCTTTGGGCCAGGCGCAAACCGGCCCGCCACAGGCTCCAAAAGCGCTTTTGCCCGCGCGATGTTGTTCGCCGCGCCCCACATCGGCATTTTCTTCAGATGCCACTGTCCGGTTGTCTGCAGACTGTAAGGCGAACTGATGCTCATATCCGCGCCCCACGTATGCTCGTCGTACAAATAAACGCCCTCTTCGGCCTCCACAAGCTCGGCTTTAAGTTTCGGCGAACTCCCTAACAGCCGCTGCTGAACCGCTCCAAATGCATTCTCAAACAGCAAGTTCCTGTGCGCCCCGCGAACAAGAATAGTCTCCATCGCCGACGAGCCTTCGCCGTCTTCCCACGAACTCGTCCAGTCGCCTTTCAGCAAAGGCAATGCGCTCCTGTATTTAACGTCGAACTTTTTAAAAAATTCTGACGGGGTTCCGATAACGACGCGCGGATATGCCCATCGCCGGTTCCATTCGCCGACAACCTCAGGCAGCCGCTCGCCCGTCGGGCCGTCATCCGTGATATCGCCAAGCGTCCGCAGCGCCGCCAAATCATACGGATACCCCTCGCCGCCGAGCTTGTTCAGAAAATTCGGAAGCAGTTTCTCAACGACATCGACTCCGCGCGGGAATCCGTATTCAAAGCCTTCGTTATAACTGCCGAAACTGTGGAAAACGATGATTTTGCCGCCGCCGGGCCCTTCCCATATGAACGCGCGCGGAATGCCTGTCAGGCAGCCGCCCGCATGGTCGGCGTTGAGCGCCGGATAAAAATATTTTATTCCCGCGCCGGAGAGAACGTCGGGCAGCGCAAAAGTGAATCCCGGCACATCAGTCATCAACGCCGTATCCAGTTTCACGCCGGCCGCCCTCGCGACCTCGTTAGATCTCAAAAACGAACGTATCAGCCATTCCGTCGGCGTCAACTGCGTCAGAAAATTCATGTACATGCCGGTTAGTTCGAGCCTGCCGTCGCGCATCGCTTTCAGCGTTCTATCTATTGTCTCGCGCGGATCGACTCTCTGCCACGCCTCGATGTCCATGAACGAGGCGGGCCGCTCGTCGTACGCAGCGCTTACGACTTCGACCGAGAACTTCGAGACCGGTTTCGCGGTTACGGAAACGAGAAACCGTTCCCGGTTGGCGCCGAGCGGACCGACGATTCTTCCATCCGATGTTCCGTCTTTGAAAAAGGTTTTGACGCGCACATATCGGATCGGGTTCTCTTCAGTCTCGCGCCCGTTGCGAACAGCGACGTAAGCGAGCTTCTGGGGCGCTGCGAAACTAAGCTCGACGCGCGCGCCGCGCGCAGCTCCAAGAGTCAGCCAGCCCATCGGCGAGCCGTCCACCGCCCGCCTGTCGTTGATCGCATCTCCTTTAGGAGCCGTGCTTTTCACTTCCGCTTTGTAAGCTATGTTCCGAAGCCCGAGAGACTCTTTATAAAATGAATCCGGCGCGCTGCGCGTCAATGGCGTTTCCGGCATCCATTTGCCATACTCTTCATAAGGTCCAATCCCTTTCATGAGCAGCCATTGCAGCCATGAAATTTCAGCCACCCATTTCATAGGCGCGATCTTCGGATTCTTCTCATAATTCATAATTAGCGGCGCTGAACGCTTTGCAGCCTCTTTTTCGCCGCCGGTGTCGTCTATCAGGTCGAGCGCCTGTTCGAGATAGCGCTTCTGAGCGATAAGAATGTTCGATTGCAAATCCGGATAGCCGATGTCGAGATGCGAATGCGGAATGACATAAATCGTCAGATGCCTAACCGGCGCGAGTTCGACACTCGAACTAAAAACTGGAACTCCGTCTGCCGCGACTTTCACAGACACCGTAGTTTTTTCAGCCTGTTCGGGGACCATCATATCAACGTTAAAATCGCCCGCCTTCGCCGTAGTTTTGCCGGAATATTCTTTTCCGCCGACAACTGCTGAGATCACGACATCCGCATTTTTGCCGAGAGAAACGCCATCCGCGCGGATGAGATGTCCAAGCGCTCCGCCACGCTTCACAAGAAATGGCGGCGCGTCCACCAGATTGATTCTAACAGACGCTTTCGTCGCATCCGCCGCAGACTCCAGCTTTACAAAATCGTATGCCGCCCATCCGCCGCCGACTATCGTAAGCGTTATAGTGTTTTCGCCCTTTTTAAGATCATTCGCTGAAATGAAAGAGCTTATCGTCGTCGTTTTGCCTGTCGATTGAAAACTTAAAGCGACTTCGCCCATTCCTCGCGGAATCTGCTTTGTTGAAGCGCGGCCGTTGACCGATATTTCAAGCTCGGGGTCGCTGCGGTCAGATACTCCGGAGAATCCGATAGTCAGAGAATAGCCGCCGGAGACAACCTGATCGAGCTTGAAATGAAGCCTCAACGGATAGGATTTGCCGGCTCCCCACCCATCGCCAGGCCCTGCCTGCACTCCCGGAAAAACGTCCTTCTTAATCTTTTCTCCGGCAGCGATATCGAAACCGCCGCCGAATTTTTTATCGTAACCGTCCATCCATGCGCGCGCCGGTTTGTTCGAAAACTCGCCGTTCGCTCCGTCCGCGCGGCCTAACGACCAAACGGTCTTCAGCGCGGAATCAGTCGATCCGGATGCGGCCGTTCCATCAACGCTCATCAACGCTGATGCGCACAAAACAATTGCCGCCGCTATCGCAAAACATTTCACTTTCTTAATCATTGAAAACACCCTTCACTGAAATATTCACTACTGAACCGCTATTATATGTGATTGATGATTTAGGGCAAAGAAGAACTAAAAATTCGCTTCCGCATCCTCTGCGCAGTCAAACAACCGGAAAACGCTCTGGAAATTCAGGAGGAAAAACAATTCTTTTATCTGCATGGATGCATTGGCGATAACCATATCGCCGCCGAGCGATCTGACGTATTTCAATATTGCGACTAACGTGCCGAGACTTACGCTGTCTATTATCTCGACATGTTTCATGTTCATAATAACTTTTCTTTTGTTATTTTCGACTGCGTCCTTCACAGTTTTAAGGACGAATCGGGCGTTCTTGAAAGTAATATCAACAACTACAGGCGTAATGATAAGAAATTCGCCTCTCGACTCTATTTCAAGATCAATTTTGCCTTCATATTCGCTCATTGCGTTGCCTTCATGCGTAGGTTGAGAATCTGGAATACTCCTGTAAGCTCCTCGTTCGCACAGTCCACGGCCCGTTCGCATCGAGCTGAGCGCGCTGCGAGTCAATTTCCTTGAATGCTTCCGCCATAACCCTGATCCATGTCGCCTGCTTGTACATCGGCGCCGCAAGGTATACGTTTTGAGCCGCGCTTGCAGATTCAATCTCCGCCATCGTTACGTGCCTCCTCCTCAAATCTTCCGACCGCCTCTTCAACCGTATCGCTTATTCTCAGTATCTTCCCGAGCTGCAGCACATTGAACATCTGCTTGAGCTTCTCGTCCTTGACTACTAAGACCATGTCGCCGCCCAAGCGCCTCGTGTACAGCAGCAGCGGCACAAGCATCCCGAGGCTTATGCTGTCCATAAACTTCACTTTCGACAAATCGAGAACAATCATGCAGTTGAAATCGCTGATCGCCGCCTTAACCTTCGTGAAAACATCCTCGTAATTGCTGAATTGGATGATTTCTATAAGTATGGTAACGATGCGCACTTCGCCATGATCTTTTATCAGTGTATAAATCATAACAAACAACTCCATGCAGCCAATCGCCAGACACGCGCCTACGGGGCCGTATGCCTATTATTACTATTTACGGCGCTTATTGCTTTGAACTTTAGTTATTACTATTCAATTTTATTAGCGCTATAATGTCCTATCAATTGAGAAACAGTACTGCGCGGCTTGAAAATGACAGAAAATGAACCGATATACATAAAATCGCTCGCGGTTCGAGCGCTGGACAGCGGACAGGCTCGAATCGAAGCAGAACTCGAGAACCGGGGCGGCTCAGACTCGCCTCCGCTTCTGCTGCTCATAAATTTCTTCGACTCCGAGAACAGGGTCCGCGACCGCATCTCGATACGGCTGAAACCGATCAAACCCGGAGCGCCGCTTTCCGCGTCCACGGTTTTCCGCCTGAAAAGCGGCGGTTTCTTCTCATACTCCGCCCGCCTTGAAAAAATCGTCTGA
>JBAYJY010000172.1:0-9982 GCA_041664945.1 bacterium
CAGAGAGTATTCGATCTTTGCGACGACGCATGTGCCGTCCGTAGCCGAACCTGTGACGATATATCCGAGGCTGTTCTTTTTCAAATCGTTGATCGTAACATTCGGCCGGGAATGGTCGATTGTGAGCGGATCGGAAATTTCTTCGGTTGATTCAGCTCGATCCTCTGAATTGGATTCGATGTCTGAAGCGGCAAGTTTAACTTCATAGCGGCCGTCCGGGAGCGAATCGATTTTCCAACGATATTCAGTATCGTAAATTTTATCCTGAAGGAGCGTCCAAGTGTCGGACGGAAACATTCTGAAAAAGAGTGTAAATCGAAGATTGTCGTGATCCGGATCGGAAACGCTCCAGCGGAGAGTAATATCGTCTGAAGCGACGACGACGCCGACAACATAGTTCTGACTTGGCGAACTGATGGGCTGGCTGGCGGGTCGAGCTACGGAAGCGCTTGTGGGCATCTGCGGCATTTGCGGCATATCGCTTTGCTGCATGCTGTTCTGTTGAAAGACTGGCGGCGCTGTCGGCTGGCGCAATTGCGGCGCCGGAAGAACCGTAAAGTTATCGATTTGCGGCGGCTGGTTGGCGGTCAAATAATATAGTTTGACTTCGCGCAATTCGGGCGATTTGTTATCCGGGGAAGGCTGTAACTGCGCCGAGAATTGTATGTAGCGTCCTGTCGGGCTTGTGATTTTAAAAGGCCAGCGGCCTTCGGCGCTGGACCATTCGCTCCACGTGCCGTCCATTGGATTCGGTGTATTTCCGGTCCTTGTCTTAAATTCAAGCGAAGATTTTTTCGGGACAGAGGCCGCGGCGTCCAGATTGCCGTAAATTGCCGGGGTTGACGCGTCGTTGATGCTGGAAGTGAAAACGCCTTTAGTGACAGTCGCGCTGCGCGGAGCGAAAACAGCGCCGGGATTTCCTGTCGCGAGTCTAAGAGTTTCGCCTTCGCCGGCGATCGCGAGAATCTGTTTTGCCTCGACTTCCTGCAGAGTGGCGTCATCCGCTTCGATATCGAGAGTGTATATTCTGCCGTTGTTACCTGTTCCGACGAGAACCTTGTCTCCGCCGAGCGGCTGAAGCGAGAGAATAAACGGATCCGGGATTTCGAGCGCCTTGCGCGTTTGTCCTGATTGGTCGACGACATAAAGGCGCGCTGGCTCCAGGCGCTGGCCCATCTTCTGCGCGGGAGATGTCAGAGGGAAACTGAGCGGTTCCGGTCTTGATAACGACCGTTTCTGCAGTTGCGGCGCCGGCGGAATCTGATCGCTGTTGGCGGCGACAAGGAATTTGCCGTTTTTCCAAGGGAGAAGTCTGTAAGCTTCGTCTTCCTCAAGGTCGACTATGACAGTTATGCGCGGATCGCTTTTGGGTTCCGGTTCACTCGCCAAATTTGAGGGGGCGTCGAAGTCGTCTGTTGAATCCGTCGCGGTTTCCATGTCTGCGTCTGCAGCGTCGGATTCCGAATCGATTTCTTCGTCGGTGAATTTTGCCATGTTTTCTTCTGGATCTGCCATAGGCATTTTGAAACTCATTTTAGGTGAAAATTCTTTTAGCGCCTCTTTCAGATTGATGCGCAGGACGAGTCCGTTCGGGCTTGTGCCGGTGTACAAAAATTTGTCGCCGTCGAGAAAGAACGAAAGGAAATGTTTTTCTGATTGGCTCATGTAGAGCGTTTTGATTTGTCCGTCTTTCGAAATTCTGTGAGCGCCGGCCGGTATGCCGGTGACGCAGTAGAGGCCGCCGTCCGTTCCGAATTTCATGTCCCAGATATAAGTCGCCGGAACTTGAGCGAATTGTTCTGCTTTTTTGCCGGGTTTGATGACATAAATAGCGCCGCCGGGAAAAACAGCGGCGTAAACATTATTGTCTTTATCGGCGGCGAGAGCGCTGATTCCTGAGCCGGGCAGAACCGCCGACTCCGTAGCGTCATTCTTCTTGTCGATCTTATAGAGAATAGCCTTGTTTCCGCTTCCGGCCCAGAGCGCGCCTTTCGCGTCGTACACAAGCGACCACAGATAGGGTTCTGTGGAAGTGTAGAGGCGGTCGATTTTGGAGCCGAGCACGATTCGGCCGTCGTCCGTAAGCGCGGTTCCCGAGAACTTGCCTTTGTAGAACTGCGGTATGCCGGCCTGCGTCCAGTAACTTGTGGTATTTGCGAACGCCGGCGCCGCGATCATGATGGCGAATAGCGTCGCGATCGCAATCTGTATACGCTTCATGGCTGAAACTCCTTGTCGATAGTGATTTGCGCGGTTGCCCCGCCGTAGATTACATTGTCGGTTTTGAGAACGGCGCGGCCGTAGCGTCCGAAAAGAGCCTGTTGCGGAAAAGCGCCCTGCGTGTAGGTGTTTCCGACAGAGAGCGGGAGATCCTGCAACTCGCGGCCTCCGATGCCGACCGATTTGTCCGGGTATGTGAATCTAACCGTAATTACATTTTGAGGCGTCCATTTGTTTAACATGTCGAACAACTGGTCGAAGTTGTCGGGCGGGACAGCCGATGGCATGCCGGATTGCGAACCTCCTCCGCCGAATTCAAGCGTGACAATGCCCGGCTGCGCGTTTTTGGGAATCCGGAATTCTATAGCCCGCCTGGTTTCAATTTCGTTGTACGATTTCAAGCTCACGAACGCTCTGACGCGGTCGCCGGGGTGGAAGGCGGCATTAGCGAGCGTTACATCTTCGATGTTTAAATCATCGCGCGCTCGGTTGATCGTAAGTTTGACCTTGACGTTTTTGAGCCGTATTTCACGAAACGGGTTGTCTAACAAGTCGAAGAGATAGGCCATCGGGTCGGAGTTGATGGAATTAGGAGGCTGAACGAACATATCCTCGAAGTGGAACGGTTTATCATAACCCTCGATCTCGCCGTCGATGGCCGCTCTGACGGACACATTCGTATCCGGAAGGCCGGCCGCTTTGTTCACAGCCTTAAAAATGACGGAATAGAGCAGATATGGAGCGATTTCTCTAAGTTGCGCGATTTGAACGTTGAAAACCTTTGAACGGTTGGCGTCGGCGTCAACTACTTCGATCGAGACAGGGAAGTAATTCGTTTTCAAACCTATCTGGCCCGCGATCGCTGAAGTGCGGTCGTCGGTTATGGCGCCGATCACTTTTCCGGGCGCTCCCATTTTGAATGAATTAGTGACCACGGACATTACGTGGAAGATTTCACCGCCGCTCATAGGTATCATGGTTGGGCCGCTGTTGAAGAACGGGTGACCGAACGCGAGCAGTTTGTCGCCCTCGCGCGCCGTAACGGTTCCGATAGCGGTCGCGGTGAAATCGCCCGTGATAAGCGGAGAGCCGATCACGCAGCCGGGACACAAATCGTTCATGCCTTCTTTCTCCAGCTCGCTCGCGCCGCCGCCGGCCTGAATCGGGAGAAGATTGTATTTCGCCAGATGTTCTTTCAGAAAAGCAGCCGCTTCCGGATTCATGTTCGACAACAAGAGCGGCGTCATGATCGGGGTCAGCTCGACATCGCCGAATGCCGAGGTGGCGGTGTGAACGGCCGCGACGGAAGCGGATTTTGATGTTTTTTCAACTGCGTTCAGACTACGGGAGTTCGCGTAAGAAAACGGCTGACGCGATTTGTCGCCGACGGCGCTATTTTTAGGCGCTACCGAAGGCTCGTCCCATAGTTTCGTCATATTCTCAATGGGCTGAATGCCTGCTACAGCTTCTTTCGCATAATACCACGCGTATGCGACAGCGCCGATCAGTTTACCATCGATATACACAGGGCTGCCGCTCATGCCGGCGATAACGCCGCTGAATTCAAGATTCGCGCCGGTCAGTCGGGCGAGAATAAGCGAGTTCCCCGTCTCGAATTTCGGAATAACTGCTATTATCTCGGCGTTGAACGGTTCCGGTTTCGTGCCTTTGAAAACGCTGTAGCCGACGCCTTTCATGCCTGGTTGCACATCGCGGACCGGCATGATTTCAAGAGATCGCGCCGCCGCGCAGGACGCAAGCGACAGGATTACCGCCGCAGCGATCATTACAAACCGTTTTTTCATTGTTTTTGTCCCAATTGGATTGAAGCCAGCTTTCATTATTCGTCGCATAATATATAAGACACTTCAAACTTATTTTTGTTTCATTTTGAAAGCAGTCCGCGAAGATATTCCACCCCTCGGGGGATCGCCGTCATCTCATCTTCCGGCCCTTCGTATTCCACGGACACGAATCCGCGATAGTTTAATTCCTTGAGAAGTTTGCAGAACCTTGGGTAATCGCACGTATCGTCCGTTCCGTCCGGTCCTACGTTATTCATCTTTGCATGCACTTGGACCGTATACAGCATCCCTTTTTCGATCGATTGGAATCCGTCGATGAAGTTGCCGGTGTCGAGGTTAAGCCGCAGCCATTCCGAGTCGACGTCGCCCATTATGCGGCTCACGTCGTCGAAAGTCTGGATGAAACCGCCGTGGTTGTGGTTTTCAACGGCAAGAACGATTCCGTCGCGTTCTGCAATGACCGCCGCAATTTTCATGCAGCGCGCCATTTCAGGCCAGAACTTTTCCTTGTCGCCTTCCGGCCATCCGGCGAAAACACGCAGAATCGGCGCTCCGAGCGCCGCCGCAAGCTCGATTCCCACTTCAGTGTCCTCAAGCTGTTTATTTCGCTCTTCCGTGTCTTCTTTTCCATAATCGTTGGATATCGTGAGCGCCGAAATCGTTAAGTGCAGATCGACGGCGACCCGTCGGACTTTGCGTATGTAATCCTCGTCCGCGCTCTGCAGGTGCTTGTCGGTAATTTCTATGCCGCCTACCTTAAGATCGCGCGCGCAATGCGTCATCCAGTCGAAAATATCCATGTTCCCGTTCTCGAAATTCCTATGGTGCGACCACGAACACATGCCGAGTTTCATATCGCTGACTCCTTTTTACACAGCGCCGTTTCCGACAGCTTCTATTATTGATGATAAATAATACCATATAGCATCTGTTAAATCTATTAATATGCGCTTCTTTAATATTGGCAAAGCTTAAAAACGGCATTAGTTGCATTGACAACGTGAAATGTTTCACATATCATTTTTAACTGGCAACACTTGTTTTATGAAGTCTTAAGTAATTTGGAGGAATATAGAAAATGAGAAAAACAGCAACAGGCAAATACATGAAAGTCTTAACGGTGTGCGCGGCATTAATATTAGTCGGCGCCGTTGCGGCTTTCAGCGCGGGCGAAGCGAAAAGTTATATGAGCAGCCTGCATAAGTCAGGCGCCGGAATGAAATACTGGTATGAGGCGAAAGACGGATTTCAGAGCGTGACGGGCATGCCGTACGACGATCTGGCGTGCAAGAGTTGCCATCCCGACAACTGCAAGAAATGCCATGTGAAAAGCATGAAGGCGGAGGACACGCGCGATATGGCCGTCTGCGAAGGCTGCCACACTCGCGAGAAAATCACATTCGAAAAGGACAAGGCGGAAAATTCACTCGATGTCCATATCGCGAAGGGCAAAATATGTCACGATTGTCACAAGGGCGCCGCTTTCGACGACATTCACGGCGACGGCAAAACCTACAACTCGCTTTATGACGCGGGCGCGGTCAACGCGAAGTGCGAAAACTGCCACCCGGCAGATAAGATGCCCGATATCGATTCGCACAAGAAGCACAAAGACAAACTCGCATGCGCGGCATGCCACACAAAGGCTGCGACAGCCTGCACTAATTGCCACTTCGATTCTTTCCTCAAGGACCAGAAGGAAGAAGGCAACCACATGACCTCGACGAGTTGGACAATGCTCGTCAACTACAACGGCAAGGTGACAACGGGAACCGCAATTACAGCCGTATACAAGAACAAGAAGTTCATCGCTTACGCGCCGTCATACACGCACAGCGTTCAGAAACAGGCGAAAAAGTGCGAGGAGTGCCACGGTAACGAGGCGATGAAGCTCATCAAATCCGGCGCGAAAATTCCGATGAACAAGTTCGAAGGCGGCAAAACAATAGATTGGGTTGG
Source organism: bacterium (assembly GCA_041664945.1). Lineage (GTDB taxonomy): Bacteria > UBP15 > UBA6099 > UBA6099 > UBA6099 > JBAYJY01. The sequence goes on from JBAYJY010000172.1 coordinate 5,985, forward strand.
CTCTGTTCCGCTTCTTCCGGAATCGCTTGCCTGGACGTTCTACAATAAGGAAGGCGACAAGTGGGTTCCAATTCCCGGCGATGAAGCGCCCGTGGTCCAAATGGTCGGTGGAGCGACGCCGTTGACGGATAAACAGATTAAAATGATGAACGCGCCTTTTAAATCGAAATAAAACAGATCTCAATATCACAGCATTATCAAAAGCTCTCCTGGACGGGGAGCTTTTTTTTGCGAGTTATTGTATGGAGCTGGGAATGGTTGCAATTATTAATCATTTGCAATGGCTGCGAAAATTAGTTTACATCCTGGCTCTACGGCGATATTATTATTAAATCATGGATCAAGCGCGCGACTGGAAATCAAAGGTCGACAACTCATTTTTATTTATAGTGTTATTCACAAGTCCCTTGCTTGTGATACATTCGCTGGGTGGGTCAGCGCAATTCGGCGCTGCGCGGCAGTTGGCGCTTGCCGCGCTTGCGTCAATGTGGGCTGTCGCGGCGATAGCTATGCGCGGCGCGCGCGGCGTGACGCTTCCGGCGCGAGGCGGCGTTGTTTTCATAATTTTTATCTCTTGGGTTGCCGCGGCGGAATATTTCGCCCGCCCGATCGGCGGCGAAACTCAGCGCTGGATGTATTATGCGCTTCTGTTTCTGATTTACATTTTAGCGTCGAACGCGCCTGACCGTATCCGGGCGCGCCGGACGGCGGAATTCGCTGTAATCGCGGCCGGAATAATTGTTTCGGTCTATGGATATTTACATTTTTTTAGAATCTACAGAATAGCGCAGAGCGTTGATTGGGGACAGCGAACCGCGTCGCTTTTTGAGGACCCAAACTATTTCGGAATATACATAATATTTCCTCTATACTGGGCTCTTTCGAAAGCGCTGACATCCGGCGGCGCTGCGCGATGGCTGCGTTTAGCTGCGGCCGCGGTATGCGTGACGGGTCTATTTTTGTCAAACAGCCGGAGCGCATGGTTTAGTTTTGGAGTGTCGCTGCCGGTGTTTGCGGCAGCGATAGCGATGCAGGCTGGCGATAGAATCGAAGCGAAAAATAGAATGAAGTTAATTGCTTGCTTTATTATATTAATAATCACGTCCGGTTTGCTTGTGGGGCGACTGCCGTCGATGAAACGTTTTCAATTCGATCCGGTGAGCCGCATTAACAGCGCGATAGGCTTTTTCAAAAGTGAGAATCAGGTAAGGACAAACATACATGCAGTCGCAATTAGAATGATACATGAACGGCCGATATTCGGGGAGGGCAATTTCGCAGTTGAATCGCAGAGAGTTCAGGCGGACATGTATCATGAACGCGATTTTAAAATGATGTATATGAAACAGCCGCAGCATGCATACAACGATTACTTTACAATAGCGTCTGTTTCAGGACTGCCGGCGCTGTTTTTTTATATCGTTCTGTTGATGATCGCATTTTTTGTATTATGGAAAAATGTCGGCTCATCGCGCGGGCAGAAGGCGTCCTGCGCGTCAGGATACATTGCAGCTGCGTTCGCGTTTGTCATTCAGGGCGTCGGGTTTCAATCGCCAATGTTATGCGTAGTGGCGGCGGCGCATTTCTGGGCGACAGTAGGACTTGCGGCTCCCGGGCCGGGAGTTCAGGCTGCTTCTGAGACAGGACATCGAGGCGCTATAGCATGGCGGCGCGTCTCGGTTGCGCTTCCGGCGGCCGTGGCTCTTTGTTTCTTTGTATTATTTTTCGGGATCGCGCCTGCGTTGGGGCAATATAATTATTATCGCGCTTTCTTCTGCCGTAACAGCGGTTGTTATGAGGAAGGAATGAAATATATTGACACCGCGATTAAATGGATGCCGGCGAATCAATATGCCAGAGCAGTAAAGGCGGAGATTGCCCTGAAAAGCGGCGATTCTGATAAAGCGATAGAGTATTATCTTGAAGCGAAACAGTTCGCTCCATATGATACTCTGCTGTTGCAATCTGTCGGGAAATGTTATGCGCAACGCGGGGAGTGGGACAAGGCAATTGCGGAGTTTAATGAAGCTATCCGATGGGAACCGGGTCAGCCGGTGGGGATATTGCCATATCTCGCGGCTACATATTTAGGGGCTGGCGACAAGGCGCGCGCAGTAAAAATACTCAATGACGGAATAGAGAAACATCCTATGAACCCGGAGCTTCATTATGCGCTTGCCGGAGTTTATCTGGCAGTCGGACGCGTGAACGAGGCTTTAATAGAAGCGAACGCAAGCGTCGATCTCGAACCAACAAATCCAGTCCGTTACGTGAGGTTGGCGCAGGCATTAATAGCAGTAGGCAGAACGCGCGAAGCTCGGAATATACTTGCAGAGGCGCTTGAATACGATCCCAATAACGAATATGTCCGACGGTTCTTCATCGCGTTGAGTCAGGCGGCTCGATAAACCGCGATTCATAAATGAAGGGCTGGTGGGGGATAGACTAATTCAAAGATGGATTTTGTAAGCGCCTAAAATATCATTTTAACGCAACAAGGTTAAAGAAGCCGCCGTTTATGGCGCCCATGCTGGCATCAGATCGTTTATGCTATAGTTTCTCGTCAGATTGTGCATATTCCCGCCGTTAATATCAGCCACGAAAATATCAGGGTTGACGTCCATGAGGTCGGATTGGAAAGCGATCTTGTTTCCGGCAGGAGAGAATACCGGGTAAAGGTCGTCCCCAACAGTCGCAATGATCGGAGCGGCGATCGGAGCGTCGGCTGCAAGATCGTAAAGATAAATGTCGTAATTCAATCCGTTATAATGTGAGTAAGCGAGCAGATTGCCGCTCGGGCTGATAGCGCAGCCCTTGTTGTTGCCGTTAGTTGTGATTTGAGTTCGCGTATTAGTATTCAGGTCAAGTTTGTAAAGATTAGAGTTCTCCGGCATGTCATAGTCCATATAATAGGGGTCCAGAACTCCGCTGACATAATACAAAACATTCGAATTGCCGGGACCGAAGCACGGGTAGCGGTCGGGATCGTCGCTGTTTGTCCTAACAACGACGTTGGAGCCGTCGATTTTGGATGTATATAAATTGTATTTTCTATAAACGATATTCTTCTGTAGAAAATTGTAGCCTTCGCCCATGGCTGATGAAGAGGTGATTTGCCCGCTAAGATTAACGACGTGTCCTGAAACATTATCGTCGCCGAGCGGAACAAAAGCCGGATTCTGCACCCATTTCCAGGTGAATGAAATCGTGCCGGGAATATTTGTCGTTGCGGAATTTTTCTCATAATGGTGGGCTGTGACTGTAAGTTCTATAAAATTCGTGTCGTCAGTATTGATGCAGTAGGTTTTTCCTATCGGACTGACTGTCGCGGTAGCGGTATCCGAAGTAGCGAATGAAATAGCATTGAGCGAATATCCGGAAGCCGGGCAAGTCGCGCCGGTTTTCTCGATCATGCCTTTAGTTTTTGTAGAGTCTTTTGAAAGGATCTGTCTGCCTGATTTGCTTAGCCCGAACTGGGCTTTTTCCTCTGGTTTATTATTTGAGGCGGTAGTCACGTGCGCGTACTTCGGTTTGATCGCGACAATGGGAGCCGTACTCTCAGTGTAACCTGAGAAAGCGAGCTTGCTGTTGTCCCAGGCCACGCGTGGATTCTCGAGATTCACGTCGTTGTTGAACTGAGACTTATCGATGTTGATTTTTTTATAGTGAAGCCCGTTAATATTTACGGAGACAATCTGAGTGCTTGTTGAATACCAATCGGACGTGAAATAAACATTGAGTCCGTCTTGAGACACTGCCGGCGAGCTGAAAGAAAAAATTGGATATGCGGACGGATCCGGGCCTGTCAGGCTTGTCCCGATTGTGATCAATTCGCTGCCATCGGCATTCATTGAAAATATCTGATTCTTACTGGAATTGCGGTTGGAAACAAAAACAATCTTTTGAGGGTGCCCGGCTGGCACCGGCACGAGAGGATTGTCGTTTTTCCCGTTTTCGTGTTGCACTACTTCAAAGGCGCAGCCTGCAGCCGCTCCTGC
>JBAYJY010000173.1:0-9952 GCA_041664945.1 bacterium
CGGAAGAACCGATTCCGGGATGTAGAGCATTTTCAATATATCCTTGTCCCAACAGAGTTTTCGAATATTGAAAAGCATCGTTCGAGAGGCGTTCGATATTTCTATCGCATGAGTTCTGCCGCCTGTAAGTTTATAGATGAGCCAGGAATCGATCGTGCCGAAGCAGATATGGCCCGCAGCGGCGGCTTTCCGCGCGCCTGGCACGTTGTCAAGCAGATACTTAACCTTCGTGCCTGAGAAATACGCGTCGACAATCAGGCCTGTCTTTGCGCTTATCGCTTTCGCATGGCCTTCTTTTTTGAGCGCATCACAGATATTCGCCGTGCGCCGGCACTGCCAGACAATCGCATTGTGAATAGGTTCGCCTGTTCGATGATCCCACAAAACCGTGGTTTCGCGCTGATTCGTTATCCCTATCGCCGCTATCTGCGTCGCGCCGGCCTTCGCCTTTTTTAAGGCGGCGCGCACGGTCTTCATCGTGCAGTCCCATATTTCATTCGGATCGTGTTCGACCCAGCCCGGTTTCGGATAATACTGCGTGAATTCGTGATTCACTTTCGCTACGGCGGCGCCGTCTTTGCCTATCAGAACCGATGTCGTTCCGGTCGTTCCCTGATCGATCGCGAGTATGTATGATTCCGCCATGTTGTTCCGCCCTCCGTATGAAATTTATCAGCTCGCCGGATGAATGATCCGGTTCAATACACTCGCCGGTTAGTCTATCATAATCAGCTTCAGCGGTCAAAATACGAGCGCGGCGCCGCCGGCGCGGCTTCAAACGCGCTTTACAATTCATTTACCCATAACTTAGAATGATTAAGGAGGCTGAGATAGCTGCATACATGGATATTCACAAAATATTTCAAATCGCTGCTCAAGTCGCTTTATTGCTTTATGTCGCTTTCTGGCTTTACCACGCCATCGAATGCCTTCGGAGAAAAGACTTTAAACTGTTCGACAAAATATTCTGGTTTATTCTGCTTATCGTGCCGGTCGTCGGGCCTATAATGTACCGAGGCATTGGAAACGAGTTTTACAAAGAAAGCGGCCAACCCGGCGCCGAACTCGCCAAGGCCGCAACGGCAGCAAAGCCGAAACGGAGAGTTCCGCGCGGCGGCGTAAAAATCGAACTGCCCCGGAACATGGAACCGCCAACGGATAAAAATTGAACGAAAACAGCGAAAGAAACAACTCGGCAAACACAAGCTGGGTCACCGCGGCAGTGATATTTCTTGCCGGTTCAGGGCTGGCTTTGTGGCTCGCCGCGCCGTTTTTCGGATGGGGTTCAGGCCCGGAAATGGGATTCGGCGCAATGACGCTAAGACGCGTCTCGCTTTTAGGTTTTCCGTTAGTTGAATCCATCGGCCGTCTCTCCGCTTCGATTCCGTCGGACGCGCCTGAGTTTTCCTCTGCGATTCTTTTCTCGATTATGTTCGGGCTAACGATGGTTTTTATCTACAACACAGCTTCCCGGCTTTCAGGCTTGGCAGCGGCGGGCGTTCTCGCCGCCGTGTCATTCGCCTCTTATCCCCCGGCTGTGGAATGCTTCTTAACATGCTCCGCTGACGCCTGGTCTCTATTTTTAGCTTCCGCGATGTTCGCCGCCGCGACGGATTATTTCGGACGCCGCTCGAAATCCGGCTTTCTTTTTATGATCTTAGCCGCCGGACTCGGCATGTTCCAAAATGGTTTCTTCGCCATCGCGCTAATAGCGCTCATAGTTTACATCGCATCAGGCGCATCAGGCGCCAAAACTGCGCTCTCTGCCTGGGCGGCAGCCGCGCTCATAGTCTCCTTTTGTTCCATTCCGCTTATTTTCCTCATCTTCCGGCCGCCGCTGTTCATCAACTGGACAACAAAACTAACGCCTTGGCTCGACGTGATATCATTAAAAGAACTTCCGTCACTTCTATTCGCAGGCGTCAACTTCAGAATAATCCCGTTTCATTTTATCGAAATGTCTCAGCGCCTGACAGGCGCATACCTTCCGCTATTCGCGGCGGCGGCTATAGGAATCGTTCTACAGCCGCGTCCTCGCAGCGCAGCGATTATCATCTTATATTGCGCCGCAGGCATATCCGCCCTGTTCCTTCTTCTGACCGCACAGCCCTCCGGCGGCGTCTATCCGGCATTGTTTTTTCTTTTTCTTTCAATCGCAGGGGCGCAGGGCGCAGCGTTGATTATCTCTAAAATTATTCCGCTATCAAAAGCAAGTTTTGCGGCGGGCTTTTTATGTCTTATTCTTGCCGCGATTCCGGCCGCCGCATATCACTCTAAAATCGCTGAACTGCGGCCAAGCCATAGCAGGAATTTGCTTCTTTCTTACTTCAAAACCATGAAACGCGACGCCATCCTCATATTGGACGTCAGGGATGAACCGCTCTACGGACTTAATTATCTGCAGCAGTTCCGCGGATTCCGACCCGACGCCGATATCATTACTACTGATTACTTTCTAAGAAAAAAATATAGAGCCATGATTCGAAAGCAGATTTCCGCTTCGGTTATCCCGGATGAAAAACAGTATCAGCAAATGATGAAGCAGGTAACCGCTATAATGCCGGACACAGGCGGCCAGAAGCTCAATCCATACATTTTGCGCAGAATCGCCACCGGCATCATTACAATGCTTCAGGAGAATATGCTTTTTACCAACTTCACCAGGCGCCCTCTATACTTCAACCGGGTTGACGGTTTCTTTTCATCTAACTTATATATTCTCATGCAGTTCGCTCCGGACGGCTATCTTTTCCATCTCCGCCCTCAGAATGACGTCGCGCTGAACATAGACGCACATCTCGAACTTGCAAGGAAAGCGCGCTCTTTCGATCCGGAGTCGCGCAGGCTGATCGCCGTTTACTATGAGAATATCGGAGAGAATTTCTTCACGCAGCAACGTTATGAGCCAGCCACACGGATGCTCGAAGCGGCCTCGAAACTCGACCCGAACAACATCTCCTGCCACTTTTTTCTCGGATTGGTTTACAAATACTGGGGGCGCTACGACGGCGCTGTAGAACAGTATCAGGCGGCTTTGCGGCTTCTCGACAGAAAAAAACTTCGCGGAATTCAGGACAGCATGGACATTTTCATGTACGAGCGAATTTATACCGAACTCGGCATGCCCGAAAAAGCGGAAAAGTACAACAAGCTCGTTTCTCCGGAAGGCAATATGCTTCCGCCCGGCATGAAACGTCCTTAACCCTTACAGCGAAAAGAAGATTTTTTGAACACTTTGAAACGCGCGGTATTCAAAGCAAACGCGGCAGCATCTGCCAATAAGCAATATTATCTCTTATAAACACAGCACACTTTGCCAACCAGCGACATGCTTAGGGTCAAGGCGCATCATATATTTGCAATCTATTGTTATACTGGTCCAGAACATAAACGCTTCCGGCAGAATCAACATCGATATCCTTCGGGTTGATCATCTGCCCCGCTGAATACCCGTACGAGCCTATCACGTTAATCGGATCATAAACCGAATCCAAAACCTGAACGCGATTGTTCAAAGAATCGGCGACATAGGTATTTCCGCTGTTGTCGCCCGATACGCCGTACGGACTGTTGAATAATCCGGTAGTCGAACCGGTCCCGCCAACGGCGTTCAGAAGCGCTCCGGCAGTTGAATAATAGCCGATCTTGTTATTGAAAGCATCGCCGATGATGAGGCCGGTTGAGGGTTTAATATCCACGCCGGAGGCGCCGTTCGAGTTGAAAGTATTCATCAAAACGCCGGCAGACGTGTATTGATAGACAAGTCCGCTCCTGTTAGTAATCCAAAGATTTCCCGCCGAATCAACCGCGATGCTCAACGGCCCTGCCACAGTGAATTTGCCGACATAGACGCCGGTTGTCGTGAAGTACTGAACGCGGTTGTAACCGTCCGCGACATAAACATAACTGTTGGTCGGGTTGTAAACGATTCCGCCCGGCTTTACGAATTTTCCATTTGCAGTTCCCACGCCGCCCCACATGCTCACGTAAGCGCATGAGGTCGTGAATTTCTGCACCCGATTGTTTTCAGTGTCGGCAATGAAAACAAATCCGGCTCCGTCAAGCGCAATCCCTGAAGGCCGGTTGAAATATCCCGGAGTTGTCGCCGGCACGACATTGCCGGGTTCATTAGGATTGCCGCATTGCGTTTTGAAAACGTAAGGAGCAGGCTGGGTTGATCCGCACACTTCCATCGAATAGACGCTGCGGCCCTGAGGAACGCTGCTTGTTATGGTCTGCAACACATAACAGAAGGTTTTATACGGTTTAACGTTTGTTTCGGTGTAAGTGGCCGTCACGCCGACAGTTGTGACAAGCGTGTATGGTCCGCCGGATGTTGAAGAACGATAAACGTTATAGCCCGCGAGATTCGTTAGCGGACTTCCGTCAGTATTCGTCGTGGGCGGCGTCCAGTTAATTACAATCGTTTTGGGCGCCGGCGTTGTTAATACTAATGAAGTCGGCGGGTTCGGAGCCGCGAAAATGTCGTAATCAACGGTATCGGGAAGACTGTCGACATACCCGTCGTTGACTATCAACTGGAATGTGTAAATGCCCGGAACCGAAGGAGTGAATGTAGTAGTGACGGCTGTCGGATTTGAAATCGCAACCGCCGGGCCGGCAATTTGTGTCCATGAATAAGTCAGCGGATCGCCATCGGCGTCTGAACTGCCAGAACCGTCGAGAGTGACAGGCAGGCCGGTCTGAGCGGTTAGGTTCGCGCCGGCATCCGCATCCGGCCTTTTGTTGACCCGTATGCTGACCGTATCGGCCGCGCTGTTAGCAAAACCGTCATTAACAATCAGTTGGAAGGTGTAAGTCGTGTTGATCGTTGGCGTGAACGTCGGATTCGACGTGTTAGCTCCTGTAATCGTTACCGCCGGACCGGATGTCTGAGTCCATGAATAAGTTATCGGGTCGCCGTCGGCGTCGCTGCTCGCGCTGCCGTCGAGGGTCACCAATATACTCGTCATCGGGATGATCTGATCCGGACCCGCATCAGCAACAGGAAGGTTGTTTATAGTGATAACAACCGTATCAGATGGGCTGTTTATATGACCGTCGTTTACTATCAATGAGAATATGTAAGTTCCGCCGGAGACAGGAGTGAAGGTAGGATTAATCGATGTGGCGCTCGACAAAACGACAGGAGCGCCGCCGGTCTGAGTCCAGGCGTAAGTAAGCGGATCGAGATCTGTGTCGCTGCTCGCGCTTCCATCGAGCGTGACTGTAAGTCCTGGGGCAGTTATGAACTGGTCAGGGCCGGCGTTGGCGACAGGAACAAAGTTGACTCTGATAGTCACAGTATCCGGAATGCTGTCTGTGTATCCGTCATTTACCGTAAGGCTGAAAACGTAAGTTCCGCCAACAGCCGGCGTGAATGCCGGATTGACAGCGGTATTGCTCGACAGAACGACCGCCAGGCCGCTGGTCTGAGTCCACGCATAAGTAAGCGGATCGCCGTTGGCGTCGCTGCTCGCGCTGCCGTCGAGAGCCGCGAGAATGCCCGGCTGGATGACCAACTGATCAGATCCTGCGTTTGCGACCGGCGGGAAATTCGTGGCGATTGTCACCGTGTCGGCCACGGAATCAACGAAGCCGTCATTCACGATAAGTTGGAAAGTGTAAGTTCCTCCGACAGGAGGTGTGAAAGTCGGGTTGACCGCCGCTGGATTGGACAATACGACAACTGCCGGGCCGCCGGTCTGCGTCCACGCATATGTCAGCGGATCGCTGTCCGCGTCGCTGCTTCCTGACCCATCGAGAGTTACAAGGACGCCCGGACTTGGAATCGCCTGATCCGGTCCCGCATCGGCGATCGGCACACAATTGACTCTTATCGTTACGGAGTCGGCCGGACTGTTTATATGAGAGTCATTAACAATCAGTGAAAAAACGTAATTGCCGCATGAGGCAGGCGTAAATGTCGGCTTCTGCGCGGTGTTGCTCGACAGAACGACCGCCGCGCCGCTTGTCTGCGTCCACGCATAAGTAAGCGGGTCGCCGTCCGCGTCTGCGCTCGCGCTTCCGTCGAGCGTTACGAGAAGTCCAGGCTGAATGATAATTTGATCCGGACCGGCATTCGCGACGGGCACTGTATTGATAATAACCGTCACACTATCCGGCGCGCTGTTGATGAGGCCGTCATTTACGATTAACTGGAAAATATATGTGCCTGGGAGAGCGGGCGTGAAAGTCGGCTTTTGCGCTGTGGCGCTGGAAAGAAGAGCCGCCGGGCCGGATGTTTGAGTCCACGCGTAAGTGATCGGGTCGCCGTCGGCGTCGCTGCTGGCGCTGCCGTCGAGCGTTACGAGAAGTCCGGGCTGAGCGATCGATTGGTCCGGCCCCGCATTTGCGACCGGAACAGTGTTGACAGTAATGACAACAGTATCTGCAGGGCTGTTAATGTGGCTGTCATTAACAATCAGGTTGAACGTATAAATACCGGGCGCCGCCGGAGTGAAAGTCGGTTGCTGCGCAGTATTGCTCGAAAGCGTAACAGCCGCGCCGCCGGTCTGCGTCCATGCATAAGTTATCGGGTCCCCGTCCGCATCGGCGCTCGCGCTGCCATCGAGCGTTATGAGAATGGCCGGCTGGATGACCAACTGGTCCGGCCCTGCGTTGGCGACCGGGACCGTGTTGACGGTTATCGTCACGGTATCCGCGGGACTGTTAACAATGCCATCGTTAACCACCAACTGGAACACATAAACTCCGGGAGCGCCGGGAGTGAATGTTGGATTCACAATCGTAGAATTCGAAAGAGCCGCGGCAGGTCCGGACGTCTGCGTCCATAAATATGTGATCGGGTCTCCAAGCGGGTCGGCGCTTGCGCTGCCGTCGAGAGTCACAAGAGTCCCGGGCTGATTGATGAATTGATCGGGGCCTGCATTTGCGACAGGCGCAAGATTTACATTAATTTGAACTGTATCAGGCGCGCTGTCTATATGGCCGTCGTTAACAATCAGTTGGAAAACATAAGCGCCTCCGGCAGTAGGAGTGAACGTCGGATTTACGGCAGTTGAACTCGAAAGAGTAACAACAGCCGGACCTGAAATTTGAGTCCACGCGTAAGTCAGCGGATCGCCGTCGGCGTCGCTGCTCGCGCTGCCGTCGAGCGTAACTAACAAATTAGGCAAAGGCATGGATTGGTTCAGTCCGGCATTCGCTACGGGAACGGTGTTTACCACTATCGTAACCGTATCAGCGGCGCTGTTGATGTGCCCGTCGTTGACGACCAAATTGAAGATATATGTGCCGGGCAGCGCCGGAGTGAAAGTCGGTTGCTGCGCGGTATTGCTCGAAAGGACAGCCGCCGGGCCGCCGGTCTGTGTCCATGCGTAAGTGAGAGGATCTCCGTCAGCGTCGCTGCTCGCGCTGCCATCGAGAGTGACGAGAACGCTTGGCTGAATGATCAACTGATCGGGGCCGGCATTGGCGACAGGAACGCAATTGATTCTTATTAAGACCGAGTCTGCGGGGCTATCTATCTGCCCGTCATTTACAATCAGCGAGAAAGTGTAATTGCCGCATGCGACAGGCGTGAATGTCGGTTTCTGAGCCGTAGCGCTCGACAATACGACCGCCGCGCCGCCCGTCTGCGTCCACGCATAAGTGAGCGGATCGAGATTCGCATCGCTGCTCGCGCTTCCGTCGAGTGTGGCGAGAACGCCGGGCTGTATTACCAACTGATCCGGGCCCGCGTCTGCCACCGGCGGGAAATTCGTGGATATGACAACAGAATCAGCGGCGGAATTAATGTGGCCGTCGTTAACAGTCAATTGGAAAATATAGGCGCCGGCAACCGGCGGAGTGAATGTTGGATTCTGAGCCGCCGGATTTGAAAGAACGATCACTGCGGGACCGGATGTCTGTGTCCATGCGTAAGTCAGCGGATCGCCGTCTGCGTCGCTGCTTCCCGACCCGTTGAGAGTCACAAGAACGCCCGGACTCGGAATCGCCTGATCGGCGCCGGCATTTGCGACAGGAACGCAGTTGATTCTGATCGCCACGGAGTCAGCAGCGCTGTTGATGTGCGTATCATTTACAACCAGCGAGAAAGTGTAATTCCCGCATGCGACAGGCGTGAATGTTGGACTCTGCGCCGTATTGCTCGAAAGAACGACAGCCGCGCCGCTTGTCTGCGTCCACGCATAAGTTATCGGATCGCCGTCCGCGTCTGCGCTCGCGCTTCCATCGAGCGCGACGAGAACGCCCGGCTGTATAACTAACTGATCCGGGCCGGCATTGGCTACCGGCACAGTGTTTACAATAATCGTGACTGTATCAGGAAAACTATTAATGATGCCATCATTAACTATCAGGCTGAATGTGTACGTTCCGGGAGAAGCCGGCGTGAATGTCGGACCGACCGAGGCAGCGCTTGAAAGAATTACCGCTGGGCCTGCTATCTGTGTCCACGCATAAGTCAGAGGATCGAGATTCGCATCGCTGCTCACGCTTCCGTCGAGCGTGATCAACGTGGCCGGCTGATTGATGAACTGATCAGAACCGGCATTGGCTACCGGCACGCAGTTAACCTTTATCGTTACAGAGTCTGCTGCGCTGTTGATGTGCGTGTCGTTAACAACCAGAGAGAAAGTATAAGTGTCGCATGTAGCCGGAGTGAAAGTCGGTTTTTGCGCTGTATTGCTCGAAAGAACGACAGCCGCGCCGCTTGTTTGAGTCCATGCATAAGTTAGCGGATCGCCGTCCGCGTCTGCGCTCGCGCTTCCATCGAGCGTTATCAAAGATCCGGGCGCCGTCGGCGCCTGGTCGGGACCGGCATTGGCAACAGGAACGCAGTTGATCCTGATAACGACTGAATCAGCCGGGCTGTCTATTTGCCCGTCATTTACAACAAGCGAGAAAATGTAATTGCCGCAGGTGGCGGGCGTGAACGTCGGCTTCTGCGCCGTGGCGCTCGAAAGAACGACCGCCGCTCCGCTCGTCTGCGTCCAGGCGTAAGTGAGCGGATCGAGATTCGCGTCGCTGCTCACGCTGCCGTCGAGCGTGACGAGCACACTCGGCTGAATGATCAACTGATCCGGTCCTGCGTCTGCCACCGGCGGGAAATTTGTAGCGATAATAACAAAATCAGCGGCGGAATTGATATGGCCGTCGTTAACAATTAATTGGAATGTATAGACGCCGGCTAACGTCGGTGTGAACGTCGGGCTAACCGCCGCAGGATTCGAAAGAACAACCGCCGCGCCGCCGGTCTGCGTCCAGGCATAAGTCAGCGGATCGCTGTCCGCGTCGCTGCTTCCCGACCCGTCAAGCGTCACAAGAACGCCTGGGCTCGGTATCGCTTGATCCGGTCCCGCATTGGCAACTGGCACACAGTTGATTCTGATCGCGACCGAATCAGCCGCGCTGTTGATGTGCGTGTCGTTTACAACGAGAGAGAAAACATAATTGCCGCAAACGGCAGGCGTGAATGTTGGACTTTGCGCGATATTGCTCGAGAGAACGACCGCAGCGCCGCTTGTCTGTGCCCACGCATACGTTATCGGATCGCCGTCCGCGTCGGCGCTCGCGCTGCCGTCGAGAGTGACGAGAACGCCCGGCTGAATGACTAACTGATCCGGCCCGGCATTGGCCACCGGCACAGCGTTGACGGTGATCGTAACCGTATCCGCCGCGCTGTTGATTATGCCGTCATTGACTATCAGGCTGAATGTGTACGTTCCGGGAGAAACCGGAGTGAATGTCGGACCGACAGCCGCCGGATTCGATAGAACAACTGCCGGGCCAGCGGTCTGAGTCCAAGCATAAGTCAACGGATCAAGATTCGCGTCGCTGCTCGCGCTTCCGTCGAGCGTGATAAGAGTGGCCGGCTGGTTGATGAACTGATCCGGGCCGGCATTGGCGACCGGAACACAGTTGACCTTGATCGTTACGGAGTCCGCCGCGCTGTTGATGTGGGAGTCGTTAACAACCAGAGAGAAAG
>JBAYJY010000174.1:0-9886 GCA_041664945.1 bacterium
GAAAGTATGAAAACCTTTTTGTCGGCCTGCCGACTCTTTATTCGTGCCTCAGTTGTTCACATGAGATACATTACATCATTCAATCGTCATTACCTTTACTAAAGTTTTTTGGAAAGTATGAAAACCTTTTTGTCGGCCGGCCGACTTTTTATTCGGGCCTCATAGATCTACTGAAGATATAAATCGACATTCAATCATTGTTGCCTTTTCACGGTTATTCAAAAAGGTTTTCATGCATTTAAAAAGCAGTGTTCAGTCCTGCCAGCCGAGTTGTTTGAGGCGCAGCTTCTTGAGCGAGTTGTCGAGCGTTTCGCCCTCGCGCATGACGGTTACGTTGAAGTGCGCGACTTCCGATTTGAAGTGATTGAAAAGCGCCTGTTGCTGTTTCGGGGACGCCTGTTTTCCGTTGACGGTGAAGAGCTTGGGAGCGGCGAGCCGGGTGTAGTCGTACCAGAGGCGCGCCTTGCGGATATGTTCCGAGTAGAGCGGGTCGCCGGCGGCGAGTTTGTCCGCGCGGTCCAGCGCGGCGCCGAGCGTCTCCATCAGCGGAACGTCGAGATAGCCCATATCGGGGGCCGTATACAGATTCGCGTGTATCGTTTTTGATTTGACGTGTTCGCGCTGCGCGTTGATGAAGTCCGTCATCGCGGGGGCGGCCGGCCCGTAGTAGCCGTCGACAAATTCCTTCAGAAGCGCCTCGAAGTCCGCATTCGGGTTCCAGAGCATTTTAGCTATGATCCACGCCTTCAGTTCGGCCATTTCGCCGCCGTCGCTCTGATAGCTGCCCTGCGCGAAGAAGCCCTTGACGCTGTTTTTGTAATAGAACGGGATATCCGCCTTGATCGCGTTCAGGTCGGGCAGCATGCCGAGGTAGTGGGCGAAATTGGTGACGTAGTGCCAGGTGTAGACACGGTTGGAGATGCGGGACCACGACTTCAGGTTTTTTACGTAGTTATTGTTCAGGTAGCATTTCTGGAGCGGGTGGATGTCGCACGATGGGGCCATGTGGCAGAGGCGGATTATGACGTTCGGGCGCGGTTTCGCGTGGCGCGGCACGTTTTCGGTGTACTGATAGGCGAGCGTGTCGATCGCGACGTTGGGATATTTTTCGGCGACGGCGTCGGCGATTTTATTGACGAAATTGATGAGAGTGCCCGTGGGGCCGCCCTCCTCGCGGTCTGCGGCGACGCAGCGCGGGCACGAACAGGTTGCGAAGTTGTCGTTCTGAGAGACGGAGATGATGGAGGGCTTTCCTTGGGTCGACTCCGCGAGTTCGAGAACGCGTTCCCTGACGATCCTGAGCACGTCTGGGTTCGTGAGGCAGAGTTGCCCGTTGGGGATGCGCTCGCCGGCGATCATGGAGAAGTATTCGGGGTGGTCCTTGAAATATTTGTCGGGAGGCACGAGAGCCGCGGCGGTGTGCACGAAGCCGCCGACGTAAGACGTGCCGCCGCCGTGCCGCTCGTCGAGATGGAAGGACATTCCGTTCGAGCGGTTGCGGGCCGCCCAGTCGGGGTCGAACGCTTCGTTGAAGAACGGTTCGCGGTACTCCATGGCGGGTTTCTGGCTGTCTTCGAGGCCGCTCAGGTCGATCCTGTCGCGCCTGGGGATGATCGTGGTGTCCTTTGCGAGCCAGCGGACGCCGAGATGGTCCTCGAGCAGCCCGTAAACGCCGTACAGCGTTCCGCGCTGCCCGCCGCCGCGTATCGCCGCGTCGGCGCCGCGCGCGCGAAGGATGAAACCGTCCATGCCCAGAGGCGCGAGCTCCGAATCCGGAACAATCGCCGCGCCGCGGCGGGTTTCGCCGATCAGCAACGCGCACCTGCCGGCGGCGTCCTTCTCGGCGGCGATCTCCAGCCGGGCGCCGCTGATTTTTTCCAAAAACGACTGCGCCTCAGCCGCCGCGTACTTCTCAACCTCGCTCGCGGCGTCCGGAATAACTATCGCGCACGATGACGCGCCTCCGCTCGCGAGCGCCGGGCCGCTCTGCCCCGCGCTCACCGTTCGCGCCGGCCTCAAGCCGAAACACAGAGCCGCCAGCAACACTGCCGCCGCAACTGCAAACGCAGGCTTCAAACTCTGCGACTTTGACTTTTTCATAACTCGTTCTCCGTTCGTTCCGGATTCGTCTATAGTAACCGGATTCGTGTTTGGTTTTATCCATTTTATTAGTTTTCATTGTTTAAGTAAAATGAATTGTACAAAACGTGACGCAGATCACACGAAATTCTTTTGTTTTTATGTTTCATCATCGGGAAATACGGGAAAAGTAAACACAAGAGCGCTGGGCTTAGTTTATATATATGTGTGAAATAACAAATTGGACAATGAGCATTGAGTAAAATCGGCGAAAACGGTGACAAAACAATTCTTGTCGTCGATGACGACAAAGATATGAACGATCTGATCTGCGCGATTCTGTCCGAAGCGGGCTACAAAACGATTTCGGTCGCGAGCGGCGAAAAAGGCCTCGAAAGCGCGCATCAGGACAGGCCGGACCTCGTTCTTCTCGATATTCAGTTGCCTCGAATGGACGGCATTGAAGTCTGCCGGGCCATTTCCTCCAACGAGGATACTAAAGCCATCCCTGTCATAATGGTGACTATCAAAAAAGAACTCTCAGTCAAATTATCCTCTTATATCGCCGGCGCCCGCAGGTTTATTTCCAAGCCTTTCGGCGTGGAAGAGCTCGTAGACGAAGTCAGAAAAACACTCCGCCAAACCGGCATTCCGCAACATATCAACAACGAATTGTTCGATCCGCGCGATTAACGCGATTAATTTTTTACGGCAATCTTTCCCTTTACTTTTCCTTCATTCAATCTGCTTGATTCTCTGATATCATCTGATTATTCATTTATTTCCCCATTCCCTTCCGCCCATGGCCATATCAACTAATCGTGTTCATGCGTGTCCGCATCATGGCAGTTTTGCATGATTTTCTGTTTCCTGACATCTTGTCGGCCATGATATTGGCTCTTGTCAAGCATGCAAGATCATCCTTAATCCAGATTTCCACATTGTTTTCACTTTTCCACATAAATTAGCGCGACCAATTAGCTATTATTTCTTTCCAACCTTTTCATGCATTCAAATAGCGCTCGTTAGGACGCCATTTAATGGGGCATTATTTGTATAGGTTTAGGCCCTTCATCTCAAGCATACTTATACCATGTTTCCGCTTCGCTTACTTCTTTAACATTCAATCAATCTTTTGCGTGCCAAAGCCGACCGCTTGTGGATAACACCCCGTCCAACAAACGGCATTTTCGCCTCCTGCCCCCTTCTTTGTGCGGAAAAAGACCACGCCTTTCGGACGCCCGCCTTTTATCCACCGTAATCAATATCATGTATGTTTGAGTTTGCGCTCTATTAAACCGCCGAGTCCATTTAATCTTGCGCGCTTCAACATTTCAACAATATCGCTACCGCCTTAACGTATATCATATTGCAACTACAGTACGACTTTCATTGACGGGCTCTAAGTCCAAACAAAAAGTGGCATTAAGGCATTACGGTGGCGACTTGCCGTTTAACAAGGCTTTTTGGGGCATTTTATGCCGTAATATTCAATAATAGTTCCGTATTGCCGCTGTATCCCTAAGAATAACCCTGACAAAATCGAACTTAGTCATAGGCAAGGCAATTTCCTCAGAAATAAGCGTCTTTCGCTGGGCCAAGCCTTTACTTTAGCCATAAATCCGGAGAACATCCTAATAAACGGTATGCCAAACGCGAGAAAACAGGCAAGAGCGCGAAATGGAAGCCCTTAAGCTTGCCCCGACAGATTGCGTAATCCGTTATAGCAGAAACGATAGGAATCAGTGAGAAAACAGCCACAGCCCACGTCAGCGACATCCTCAGAAAATTACACTTGGAAGCCCGCACAAAAGCCGCCGCCTTCGCATGGAAACAGGGTCGGAACATATTTTCATATTACTTGCCGTTTTGTTGCCTTTCACCATATATGGAAGGGTTATGAAATAAGGACGGCATTGGTCTTTAGTCGTTGGGCGTTAAACTAATATGAACTAAATAATTAAGATGATGAAAATGCTGAAAAGGGGATAAATATTACGCCTCCGGCGTGAGAGAAGGCGACGGTCGGTCAGCCGACTCTTTATTCAGGCCTCGGAAAGCAGGTACAGGCAGTGTAAATATCCTTGTCCCTGTTTTCCGATTTATGCGTTCTTGGCCTCAGTTGTTCACATGAGATACATTACATAATTCAATAGCCATTACCTTTACTAATGTTTTTGAAAAGAATGAAAACACTTTTTTTCAAAAAAGGTTTTCATGTATTTTGCGGAGAAAAAATGGATTCCCGGTCTCCGCCGGGAAGGCCGGGCTGTATTACGATTACTGTACCGTCCAGGGTTTTGCCCGGTCGATGATAAGAGGCGGCTCGGTCAGTTTCTGAACATCTTCGGGTGTCCAGCCGGGAGCTATCTCGCGCAGGACCAGCCCTTCGGCGGTGACGTCGATCACCGCGATGTCGGTAACGATGGTGGATACGCATCTTTTCGCGGTCAGGGGATAGGAACACTCGCGCACGATTCGCTTTTCGCCGTCATTGGTGACGTGCTTCATCATAACGATCACTTTGCGCGCGCCGACGGCGAGGTCCATCGCGCCGCCGAAGCTTCCTAATTTGCGGTTGGGGAGTTTCCAGTTTGCGAGGTCTCCACTTTCCGAGACCTGAAAGCCGCCCAGCACTGTCGAGTCCAGGTGGCCGCCGCGAATCATGTCGAACGCGGTGGCGCTGTCCATGAATGAGGCGCCGGTGATGACGGTGACGTTTTCGTCTCCGGCATTGCCGAGGTCCTTATCCTCCGCGCCCGGTTCGGCTCGCGGGCCTACGCCGAGCACGCCGTTCTCGGCCTGGAACATTATCTGTTTATCCGCCTTGATGTGGTTGGCCACCAGCATCGGCATGCCGATGCCAAGGTTTACGAAATAATCGCCATCCAGTTCATGCGCCACTCTCTCGGCCATTTCTTCAATCGTCATCAATGTCTCAGTTTTACTCGCCATTTCCTGCCTCCACTATACGATGCACAAACACGCATGGCGTCATAACATCGTTGGGATCTATGCCGCCGGGTTCCACAATATGTTCCACTTCCGCTATCGTCGTCTTTGCCGCCATCGCCATCAACGGATTGAAATTCCGCGCGCTTTTCCGGTAAACCAAATTGCCGAGCGAGTCCGACCGGTAGGCTTTGACCAGAGCGAAATCCGCTTTCAGGGCGAATTCCAAGAGCATCTCGCGGCCGTCTATCACGCGGACTTCCTTGCCGACGCCGGCCTCCGTGCCCACGCCGACCGGAGTGTAGAAGGCGCCTATTCCTGCGCCGCCGGCCCGGATGCGCTCGGCCAGAGTTCCCTGCGGCACGAGTTCAACCTCGACCTTTCCATCCAGCGCGGCCCGCTCAAGGCGGCTCACCTTTTTCGGAGATCCAAAAACGGCAAAACAGGTGATCACCTTCTTCACCATCCCCGCCTCTATAAGAATGTCTACGTCAATGGGATTTTTCCAACCGCCGCTTGCGTCATTCCTGACAATCGTAAGATTTTTCGGCCCCTTCTCGCGCAAGGCCAGCAACAACCGGGAGGGCGTGCCACGTCCGGTAAATCCGCCAACCATAACGGTGGCCTGATCCCCGATGTCCGCTACTGCTTCCGCAAAGCCGGCATATACTTTATTCACAGCGAACCCCGTTTCCTTGGCCCGTCCCGCCTACTCCGCTTGCCCATCTCTGAATAACCATGAATCCCGGTATCTTCAGAGCCTCCACAATCCCCTATAGAGCTTCCGCCAAGATGCTAAACTCCGGTAATTATAGTGAAACTCAAAACATTGTAAACAATTGATAGGATTTTTAGAAATAACGTCCTGCCTATTTTTGTCCTGGATTCGAGCGCAAGCTGCAACGGGCTGATAAGCGCTACATTTTATGCTTTAGCTGTGGTATTATGATAGGCAAGTCGGGGTTAAACAGATCTATTAAAATGACAAAAGAATTGAATATCGCCAACAAGCTGATCGCTCCGTGCGGGATGAACTGCGGAATCTGCAAAGCGTATCTCAGGGACAAAAATACATGCCCCGGCTGCAGGGAAAGCGACGAGAACAAAGCCGTAAGCTGCAAGCGTTGCATTATCAAGAATTGCCAAGTATTGAGCGAAAATAATTGGAAGTTCTGCTTCAAGTGCGGGAAATATCCATGCGCGAGAATGAAGTCGCTGGATGAAAGATACAGGCGCAAGTACAGAATGAGCATGATTGAAAACCTAAAGAACATCGAAGAGCATGGAATCCGGCGGTTCGTCAGAAATGAAAAGCTTAGGTGGCAGTGTTCCGAATGCGGCGGCGTTATCTGCGTCCACGGAGGGTATTGCTTCAGTTGCAATGCGAAAATGCAATAAAGAAAACTTTTGTAAAAGTTTTCCTTATGATCCTTTCAAAACTTTTTAACGTTCCGCGCGACTTCGCGCGCTCCGCTGCCGGGCTGAAAGCGTTGGAGAATTACCGCGCGATGAGCATCGCGTTCAAGAAAGAATCATTCGGCCTGTTGTGAATCGGTTAAGGATTTTCCCGCGCCGAACATTTGTTTGCGCTCTATATAACGACTCAATACGAGCGGTCCATTTTCTTTTCGACTTCCTTGATGCGCGCGCGGGTTTCTGCGATCGATTTCGCGTTCTCCTTGCGCCATTTCGCGGGCTGTTTCATCTGGCTGTCCAGAACCGCGCCGAAGTTCGCGAGCGCGCCCTTGAAGTCACGCTCTTTCAAGCACAATTCCCCCAGCGCGCCGCGTATCTGTTCGAAAAACTTTTGCTCCGTAAGCGGATAATCGGTTTTCATTGATTCGAACGCCGCTCGGGCCTCCTGCGCATGGCCGGCATTCACGAGCGCGTTGGCCAGATCGTACGGCGCCGCGTTAGCATACAACATCTGTTGTTGGCAGTCCTTGTTTCCGGCGTAGCAGCCTTTGTTCCTGAACACCTCGATCGCTTTTTGGAAATAAGAAACAGCCTTTTCGCGGCTATTTTGGTTTGCCGCAATAAAATAGAAGGCGACTCCCATGTTCGGTTCGGAAACCTTCAAGTACTCGTTTTCGGCCAACTCGAATTCCCGGAGCCCCTCAAGTATTCTGGCGAATTCGAAATGTGGATCTTCTTTTCTGGCGATATAGCGCGCCATGATCTTTTCGTAAGCTGCCAGAGCGGCGTCATTTCGCAGCATGAAGTAGTTTGACAGATAGAGTCCGACCTGGCCGTCCGCGCCCGCTTTTTCATAGTAGGAAATCGCCCTGCCATATTGTTTATTCTGGTAGAAAATGCCGCCGACGGCGAGGTTGTCGCCATCCTGCCGGACCAGAAAATCGTCCTTTAGATTTTTCAGATCGTAAACGACAGGAAAAAACACCGGATCATCGTTGTATTCAGAAAGGTAAAGCGCCGCGGCGCGCGAGCCGTCCGGGCTGATTTTGAGAGAGCTTGGAGCGATAAAAGCCGGATAGACGGCCTCGACGCTGCCGTCGCCGCCGATGATCGACGCGAGAGCGCTTCCGTTCCGGTCACCGAGAATGAAGAGCCTGTCTTCCGCGGCGAACGGCTCGAACGCTAAAACCGCGTCCTTGAAAATCACCGACTTGCCGCCTGTCGCCGGTTCGTACCGGATAAGACCCTTCCTCCCCTCAAGCATCGCGGAATAATAGAGCGCGGTTCCATCGGCGTTCCACTTCAAACCGCGCATGTCCTCCAGCCCGGGGTTATTGCCATCCGTTTTAATCAAAGGCGTAACCGCGGTTGTTTTGTTGTTCGAAAGCGACATCAACCTGACGCCGAACTCGTATTCCTGATCGTTAGAGGATTTGCCGGACGGCTTGCCGATCGGGACGGCGACCGCATAAGCGACATATTTTCTGCCGGGCGAAATAACGAAATTGAAAGCGTTGTTTTTTTTCTCTTTTTTCGAGACCGAGGCGAAAGGCGAAGCGCCGCCGCCGGCCGCCTGCAAAACCAGCCCGTTGAGCGCGACCGACATCGTTACCGGGTCGAAACTCGACGATTCGGCAAAAGACATAAATTTATCGCTGTCTCCGTATTTATCATTGCAAAAAATTTTCTTTGTTATCACGATCTGTTTTTTTCGCGTTTCGGGATCGAGCTTCTTGAAATATATCAGATTGTAGTCGCTTTTCTTATCGCAGTAGCTCGACCTGAACTCGGTGAAATAGATCGCGTTCTTATCCGGCGGCCAGAAAAGGCCGAGGATTTTGAAATCCGCAACAGGCGTATAGATTAGTTCCGACGCGCCGGTTTCGAAATTCTTCAGAACGATGCCGTCGCTGTTTTTGTCAATGTAAGCGAGACTGCGCCCGTCGGGCGAAAAAGCCAACCCGTTCTGGGGCGCGCTGCATCCGGCGAGCGCAAGCGCCGCCACCGCCCCAAGCAATAAACACACGACCGATATCTGTTTTTTCATGTTGAATCGCTCCTATTCGGGTTTCATGTTGTTTATTTTAGCTCATTTCCGGCGCGCCGCGCCAGCGGGCGGCATTATTCTTTGCGATCTCTGGCTTCCGGTTGATGTTTGTTGAAGATTCCTCGCTTCGCTCGGAATGACAAATGGTGGTGTGGTATAACAAAAGGTGGTGCGAAATGACATCAAGCATGGGAGCCTTGCATCTCTGCAAATTGATAGGAGTTGAGTTCGGGTTTGCTTCGTCAGCCTTCGTCTTCCTCGCAATGACGTTTTTTATCATTTCGCTGTATTCTGAGTTCTGAATTCTGTCTGCTGCTTTTTTCTTTTCCCCGTCTACTGTCTACTGTTTGCCGTCTACCGCTTTTATGCTTTAGCTGTATTCTGAGTTCTGAATTCTGGCTACTGCTTTTCGTCTTTCCCTGTTTACCGTCTACTGTCTGCCGTCTACTGCTTTTCCGACGCCTTTCAGCAGGCCTTGGGGGTCTTCTATGCCGCTGCGGCGCCGGGCGGGTTCCGGGAACGGTTCGCGTCCGATGGCGTAGAGAAAATCGCGCTGGTGCGTCAGCCGGGCGTATCCGGCGCGGATAAGGTCGGATTTCGCCTGAATCAGATCGTTCTCGGCGTCAATTAGGTCGGAAGTGTTTCCGAGCCCGATTTCATACTCGGCGCGGCGGGCTTTGAGCGCCTCTTCTTTCGCTTTCGCGAGGCTGTCGAGCGCGTCTATAAGTTCGGCGTCGCGTTGCAGCGCGAGGTAGGCTTCCCTGATCTGCGTTTCAAACTGGAGCCGTTTCGCGGCTATGTCCATACTGGCGCGGCCGACGGCGGCGGCGGCCTCGAAATTTCGGGGCGCCTGCGAGGACCCGTCATGCATGGTAAACGCCAGAGACTCCGTTCTCTGCGTCATGGAAGTCGAGTAAATGCCTCCGAGGAAAACGCGGTCCTCAACCGAGTGGTCCTGCTGAATATTCGAGGACAGGCTGCGGTTCTTCCCGAGGTCGTACGTCACCGAGAAGCCGAGCCGCCACGCCTGATCGCCGAGCGAGGAGTCGCGGCCGGAAAGCTGGTAGCCGCTGACAAGCGCCACTTGCGGTTTCTGCGCGGACATAACGAGCCCCGCATTCTGTTGAGCGAGCGATTTTTCGAGATTGAGAATTTCGAATTCGATGCGGCCGGCGGCGCGGGCGACAGCTTCGTCGAGAGACATGGCCGGAATCTCCGGAGCAGCGGGATCGGCGAGCGTTATCCGTGCGCCGGCGGGCAGCCCGGCGAGCGAGAGAAGTTGAGCGCGGGCGATTTCCAGCCTGTCTTTCGCTTCCCGCAGGTCAGCCTGCAGCTTTTTGAGGCGCGCGCCGGTTTCGAGTTCGTCGAGCCGGATTCCTTCGCCGGCCTCGA
>JBAYJY010000175.1:0-9882 GCA_041664945.1 bacterium
CAAGCCCTTTTTCATTCATTTTTTTGAGATTCGGAAATTATGTCTGTTTTACCTATATGTACACACGGCTCAAGCGTTCAAAAGCTTTTTTCAGCTTTGTTAAAATCTAATTGAACGGAAATGTATTGCGAAAGTAAAATATTTAAATGATGATATTTAAATATGTATATATGAAGCCAAAGAATGTTCGCATATTTATTAAAATAATACCAGGTACATGTACTGGTATAAACACTTACTTTCCCACCGGGAAGGGGATGAGAGAAGAAATATATATTGTACCCTTCATAGAACCTTAGTGTTTGTTCCGGATAATTCATTATATGAACGTCAAATATTATAAAATATATGAATACAATATCCATTAATAAAGCAATCTCAGATTTTAACCCTAAGAAATCGATATTTTTTGTTGGTTCCGGTTTATCAAAAGATAATCCGAGTGGACTTTTTTTTGGGAAATGGGCTTAGTCATTCAGAAGAAACCGGTTTATTAGATTCCTCTCTTCGCTCGAAATGACAGATAATAACGAAAAAAGGGGGCGCTTTCGGGGCGCCCCTTTTGATTATGCGTGAAAGTGTTTTTTTATGGAAGGGCGTAGCATGCTGTACCCCTACGTTTTGTCGATATGAATTGGGCATAGCATGCTATGCCCCTACGCCCAGACGCCACGAAGAAAGAAGGTCTCAGCCTTTGAGTTCGGAGGAGGCGATGACCATGCGCTGGACTTCGTTGGTGCCTTCGTAGATTTCGGTGATCTTCGCGTCGCGGAAGTGGCGCTCGACGGGATATTCCTTGGTGTAGCCGTAGCCGCCGTGTATCTGGATGGCTTTGGTTGTGATCCACATAGCGGATTCGGCGGCTTGCAGTTTCGCCATGGCGGCCGCGCGAGAGAAACGGCCGTGCTGGTCTTTCTCGAATGCGGCGCGGTGCGTGAGCAGCCGTGAGGAATCGAGCATGAGCGCCATGTCGGCGATCATCCACTGGATGGCCTGAAGGTTTGCGATCGGTTTGCCGAACTGAACGCGTTCGCCTGCGTGTTTCTTTGAGGCTTCGAGCGCGGCGCGCGCGATTCCGAGCGCCTGAGAGGCGATGCCGATTCGGCCGCCGTCGAGCGTGAGCATGGCGATTTTGAATCCGTCGCCGACTTTGCCGAGCAGGTTTTCTTTAGGTATGCGGCAGTCCTCGAACACGAGTTCGGTTGTGGAGGAGCCGCAGATGCCGAGTTTGTCCTCGACTTTGCCGACTGAGAAGCCGGGCGTTCCTTTTTCAACGATGAACGTGCTGATGCCGCGGTGTCCGGCGGCTCTGTCGGTCATGGCGAAAACGACGGCGGTGTCGGCCTCGCGGCCGTTTGTGATGAAGTTTTTCGAGCCGTTGAGAATCCACGAATCGCCGTCCGGGATGGCGGTGGTTTTCTGTCCGGCGGCGTCTGTGCCGGCGTTGGGTTCTGTGAGCCCGAAGCAGCCGAGTTTTTTGCCGCTGGCAAGAGGGGTTAGGAATTTTTCTTTTTGTTCGGGAGTCGCGTTGCGTTCGATTGGATCGCAGACGAGGGAGTTGTTGACGGACATGATGACGCCGCAGGAAGCGCAGGCGGCGGAGATTTCCTCGATAGCGAGCGAGTAGCAGACGGTGTCCATTCCGGCGCCGCCGTATTCGGTGTCGACCATAACGCCGAGAAGATTGAGGTCGGCCATCTTCTTGACGATTTCTTCCGGGAAGCGGTGATTTTTGTCGATTTCGGCGGCCTTGGGGGCGATCTCTTTTTCGGCGAAATTGCGCGCCATGTCGCGAATCATAAGTTGTTCGTCGGACAAATTGAAATTCATGCGGGGTACCTGCCTTTGCTATGGTTTGTAGAGTTTTGACACATTTTCTGTTAAGGAAGGCCGCAAACCGGCCAGTTTGCATTTCCACGCAAAGCGTGGAAACGAGTTTTAAGACTACTTTTTCTTGAACACTCCGCCTTTCGATTTTAGTTCTTCGAGTTCGCGGTGTTTATTCTGCAGAGACATCTGCAGGCGCGCAATTGTTTCGTCTTTTTGTTTCAGCATGCTGACCAGGCCCTTGCTTTTGTCGCCGACGGCAGAGTTGAGTTCTTCGAGTTTGGCGTCGCGTTCCTGAACGGCGGCTTCGAAGCCGGCGATCTGGCTTTCGAGTTGCAGAACGCGCTGTTGCGCAACTTTCATCTGCGCGCGAAGCTGATGTATCTCGAGTTTGAGATTTTCCGTGTTTCGAATGCTTCTGAAAAGCGCCGCGTAGTCGCTTGGGGCGTCCGGCATGTGAATCGCCTCCTGTTAGGTGTAATCGGGATAGAGTGCGCGGAGAGCCGAGTCGAGTTCGGAGATTCGCTGGCAGGAGTTCCGGGCCTCTTCGTAAGAAATCAATTCGAAAACCATGAGGGCAACGAGCGACTGCTCGAGAGTCTGCATCTGGAAGTTTTCGACAGAGCCGCGCATGGAGTCGTAGAGATCGCCGGTGCGGCCGTTGAGCAGGTGATCTGAAATAGCCGGCGAATTGGTCATGATTTCGATAGCGGCGGCGCGTCCTTTTTTGTCGATTTTCGGGACGAGTCGCTGAGAGATAACGCCGCGCAGAATCTGGCTGAGCTGAATGCGGATCTGGCGGTGCTGGCCCTGCGGGAAGGAGTCGACGATTCGGTCGATCGTTTGCGGGGCGTCGAGCGTGTGAAGAGTGCTGAGCACCAAGTGGCCGGTTTCGGCGGCGCTCATGGCGGTTGAGATTGTTTCGAGATCGCGCATTTCGCCGATGACGATGACGTCCGGGTCCTGACGGAAGACCATGCGGAGGCCTTCGGCGAAAGACGGAGTGTCGGAGCCGACCTCGCGCTGGATGACGGACGAGTTGTTGTCCCGGAACAGGTATTCTATGGGGTCTTCGATGGTAATGATCTGTTTATGGTAAGTGGTGTTGATGTAGTCGATCATCGCGGCGAGAGTGGTTGATTTGCCGGAGCCGGCGGGGCCGGTGATAAGGACGAGCCCGGAGTTCATGTCGGAAAGTTTGCGGACCATTTCCGGAAGCGCGAGGTCGTCGATGGTTGGAATTTTGAAGGGAATTGTGCGGATGACCATGGCGAGAGTTCCGCGCTGGAAAAGGATGTTGACGCGGAAACGCGAGACGCCGGGCAGGCTGTATGCGACGTCGATGCCTTTGTTTTTCTTGAGGCGGATCTGGTCTTCGTCGTTGAGGACGTCGAAAATGAAATCGTCCATGTGGGTCGCGGAAATCCGGTCTGCGTTCTCGATATTCATGAGATCGCCGTGAAGGCGGATGACCGGCGGGCGGCCGACTTTAAGGTGCAAGTCAGAGGCGCCGAGATCGCACATTTGCTTGAGAAGTTCGTCGAGTTTCATCTTACGCTGTTTGCCTGTTTCGCCTTAAGGTTAGATGATCATACGGCATAACTATATATCTGACAAATATTCTTTGCAATTATAGCAAAAGCAAAAGAAAAGCGGAACTGTCGGAAAGAAGTAGTCTTGAGGGGGCTTTGTAAGGAGTGTAAGGAAGTTGATTTGAGATTCCTCGCTTCGCTCGGAATGACAAAATAAAAGAGGAATGACAAAAAAATTACTGGCAAGAGAAACGGATTACTGGCAAGAGAAAAGGCATGACTGGCAAGAGAAAAGGCATGACTGGCAAGAGAAAAGGCATGACTGGCAAGAGAAACGGATTACTGGCAAGAGAAACGGATTACCGGCAAGGGAAATAATATCAGGCAAGGGAAATAATATCAGGCAAGGGAAATAATATCAGGCAAGGGAAATAATATCAGGCAAGGGAAACGGCATGGCTGACGAAAAGCTGACGAATGAAAGAAATACAAGAGAAAGAAATATGTAACAATGGAAAAAATAACATCAAAATAAACAGAATGGAAATAAAACGACATTTATCTGGGAACGGGTATCCGTTTATAACAGGACGCAAAGCGGGAAAGCATCATCGCCATGCAAAGCGAGGTGACGAGTAATACACAAACATCATTTTTGTGAAACTATTTAATTGTTTCGGGTTAAAATAAATAATGTTCTAAGAGTAAGCGGGCGGGCAGGTCCGCGCGAGACGAAAGGGACGCAATGAAAAACTTATACAGGGTCGTAGTAATAGCGATAACGCTGGCGATGATTGCCGGAGCCGCGCAGGCGGCGGGGAATGCGAAGAAGAGTCCACTTGATAAGGATTTGGCGATGATAGCAGACATCGGGTCATCCGCCGAAGTGATTTATGAAAATGTAAATGCCGGGAAATGGAAACCGGTGGCAGGAAGAATCAAGCATATCAGGACGGCGCTGCTAAACAGCGATATGGCGCGGATTATAGGCGGCGGCGACGCGAAGAGGATCAACACGGCCCTGGACGCGATAGAAACAGCGGCGGCGGCGAGAGACAAGAAAAGCGCGATGATAGCGGCGAATAAGCTGACTAAGATAGGAATAGAAATAGCGGGACGATACAATCCCGCAATTCCGGTTGGAATTGAACTGATGTCTTATTACGGCCGCGAGTTGCAGATATATTCCGCGGCGAAGGACACTGCGAAGTTACAGTCCACGATAAAGGACATACGGAGAACGTGGGACATGGTCAAGGGGCCGGTGCGCGAAAATGGTGGCGCGGTTGAGGAGAAAGCGTTCTCGCTTCTTGTTCTCGGCCTTGAAAAAGCGAGCGCGAGCGCGGAGATTGTCCGCATCTATCCGCTTTTGTTGGAGCAAGTAGGCCGGCTTGAGAAGGTTTTCGATAAGAAACAATAAGAATTTCAATGTTTTTAGTCGTAATTCGTTAAAGCGAATGATGTTTAACAATCAATATATAAAATTATTCAATAAAATTCATGTTTTGAAACGTCTAAGTCATGGTATAATTAATTGAAAAGTATCTTATAATAAATCTGAAATATATATTTACGGGGGGAATCCGATGAAACAGTTGAAAATCGCGGGATTTTGTGCATTGGCATTTCTGGCGATTTTTGTTTTTGCGATTCAAGTAAGAGCGGATGCGCCGCCGGCGCTTGAAGCGGGCTGGAATCTCGCATCGACGCCCTGCGACGTGACGGTCGCAGATATAAAGGACAAACTTCATCTCGATGTGTTCGAGGCCTTCGAGTGGAACGGCGCAAACTACGCCCCCGTGGATACGCTCAAACGCGGCATCGGATATGCGATTAACAGCGACAGGAACATGGACACAGCCGGACTATGCAACGCATCCAGCGAAAAAGCCCCTGTAATGATAAAATTTCACAAGGGTTGGAACCTGATGGGCAACCCGTACCACAGCGCTCTGTCTTTTGTCGACGCTTTCGGCGACAACTCATCACAGATTGCGGACCTTATGTTCGAATTGAAGGACGGCCGCTACCAGCCGCTTCTAAAATCGGACAAAATTCTGGTCTGGCGCGCGGTTTGGGTTTTCGCATTCGAAGATATTACAGTCGACTACAACTTCAATTGCGATTCGCTCGCATTGACTCTTCTTTCACCGAATCAACCGACATTGGTAATTGGCGACCAGGCGTCTTTCAGCGCGATTTGCGCGATAGGCGACGCGAATTACGATCTGACGCAACAGGTTAAATGGACATTGAGCGCGCCGGCGACGCTGGAGGCCGGCAGCCTCGGCGGAGATTACACCGCCGCCGCTGCGGGAATTTGCGATGTTTCGGCGTCCTTCAAGGAAGCCAGGTCGAATACAATCAGAATAACGGTCACTAATCCCAAGCCGGTTCTCGCATCTATTAAACTGACATCGACTCTGCTTCAGTTGAAAACCGGCGCAACGTCAAAATTAACCGTTACTGGAACATATTCCGACAGCTCCGCCGCCGATATTACCGATCAGGCGTCCTTCCTGCTTTCGAACGCGAATGCCGGAAGCGTGGCGAACGCGGTTTTTACAGCCGCGCAGCAGGGAGCAACCGATGTCACGGCGTCAGTGGGCGAGTTAAAAAGCAATATCGTCAGAATCACAGTTCAGCCGCCTGAGCCGGATGTGAGATATGTTTATCTGATAGTAAGGCCGTATACAATACAGATTCACGAGACGGCGGCGTTGCAGGTATACGCATACTATACGGACGGCAGGGCTCTCGACGTCACAACACAGGCCGCAATATCTTTCGACACAACGTTGGGACATCTCGAAGGGAGCAAGTTTTATCCCGCTAAATTAGGATACGTCCAGTTCACTGCGACGTACAAAGGCGTGACGAGCTCGCTGGCGCCGCTTTCGATTGTTAAAAAGCAGTTAATATGGATCGGGATATATGCGGATGCGTTTGTCGACCCGAGTATGCTGCCCGGCGCGGCGGTCGCTCCTTGCCGCGAGCCTTACAGAGATAGAATGTGTGCGGCAAACGCTTTGAAACCGCTGCCATGCCCGTCCTCATACAGCAGTTGTTATACAAATGATTACATGCAGAACGGCTCAACAGGCAAGTACATTGCATATGCTGATTTCAATGACGGAACATACGATTTGGACGTGACGGACACGATCGAGCAGTGGGAAGTCACCGA
This sequence comes from bacterium, assembly GCA_041664945.1. GTDB lineage: Bacteria > UBP15 > UBA6099 > UBA6099 > UBA6099 > JBAYJY01. The sequence continues at coordinate 6,547 of JBAYJY010000175.1, forward strand.
CACGTCGATACTCGAAATACTTGACGGCGGAGTGGTTACGGCTCACAAGACCGGAACTGTAGGAGTGAGAGCCTATAAGGACGGCGTTTGGAGCGAATGGTCGTGGGTTAAGGTTGTGGACGAAAGCACGAATAAGTTTATGCTGCTGGAACTCTCGAATCGCGAGACGATTGTTGAGGCCGGCAAATCTATCACAGTTCACGCGACGTATTACGAACGCGCGGCGAGCGTCCAGACGTATTACGTGCATGGCAATTTCGTGGGCGACGGTGAGTTCAAATCGGAAAAAGTGACGGAGAAAGCGGCATGGACGCTAAGCAATGCAGGTATTGGAGGCTTCGACGCGTCAAAGGCGAAGTTCACAGGCGCGGCTGCCGGAACGACGGATATTTCGGCTTCTTACAACGATGTCACTTCAAATTCAGCGGAGCTTGAGGTATGGAAACCCGCGAATGTGAATTATTGCGATCCGAACAATTTGAACGAATCGACATGGACGGACAACCTTACAATTGCACAGCTTTCAACGGATTGCGCTTCATACGGCCAGACCCAACAGGTCACGGTAAGTTTTTCGGCGCTTCTTGATGACCAGTCAAGACGCAGAGCGCTCGATGTCTGTCTCGATCTGTATATTTATGATTCAAACCAGAAACTCGTGAGAACATTCCGGGACACTAATTGCTCACCGGAACCGCTTTATCGAGCCGTTTCCGGATATAAGCCGGTGTTCGAGTACACAGCGCAGTGGGACCGCAAGGACGACAACGGAGACATCGTTCCGCCCGGAGATTACACCGCCATCGCGAGATATTACATTCTCTATTGTCCGGTGCTGAAAGTTAACTTTAAATTAACCGATTAACAGGCTCGCAATTGCCGGCAACCATTATTATCAGATGTGACCGAGAGCCGGCACCGACATAATCGACACGTTAAAAGTGTATCAATAATCATTAGTGTCTCAAAAACAAAAGAGACACTATTTGCATTTTGTGAAATAATCAATTATGCAAGTATTAATTAGCTTATTTCATGCATGCGTTTTTATGCTGATATGTATTTAACGTCGATAATGTGTTTCAATGGCCGTAAATAACATGAATTATGAGACACATATACGAATCAAGTAAATCAAGCGAAATAACTAAAAAAGCCCTTAAAGCAAAGAGCAAATTAAATAAATGCGTTTGAGTCGCGTTCTTGGCACGATTCTTGGTTTATTAATGGCGACAACGAGGGTTGAAATGAATAAATGCAGTGAGCCGATTCAAAAAGTAATTGACCTGTGTCGCCAGATGCTGGAGGCTGCTGACGAAGGCGATGGGGTGAGAGAAGATGACGGATGCGGCGTTTTGTATGGGATGGTAAGGGACTGCGCATACAAGATCAGAACAATCGCTGAAGAAGAGAAAGCCAAACACAAAAATAAAGGAAAATGGGATTAGAAACCCAACAAATCATCTCGCGTAGCGACAGGGAAAAAGAACAGGAGGCATGAAATGGAAGAAAGAATGTATGAAGAGTTCACTCAGATGATAGAGAAGGATAAAGACTTTTTATGGTCCCATGCATATGGAATGACAAAAAAAGGCGAAGACGCAGAGGACCTTTTTCAGGAAACGCTGATGAAGGCATTCAAGGGCTGGGACAGTTTCGATATGGGGACGAACTTCAGGGCATGGATGGGAAGGATAATGCTAAACACGCACATAAACAACATAAACCGGCGCCGCTCGGACACCTCTTATGATTTTTCCGCCGGCGAAAACGACCGGGTTGTGTTTCAGAATGCCGAGTACGGAGAAAAGTTTTACAACGCAAACCCCGAAAGAGTTTTCTTCAGCACACACATAGACGACAGGCTGGTAGAAGCGCTTTACTCGTTGCCTGATCAGTTCAGAAAACCGTTTTCGCTGTATTTATTCGAAGGTTTTCAATATGAAGAGATCGCAGCGATGCTTAAACTGCCGGTAGGCACTATCAAGTCGAGAATATTCCGCGCGCGCAAAGCGCTGAAAGATCATATACAAAGGCTGAATTTATATGAAGGCCGGTCGAACGGCAAAGCGAAAAGCCATTAAAAATATCCACTACGATATAACAAAAAGGGGAAAGAGTTAGATAAGGACACAGGAAGCGAAAAGGGAAGTATTGGGGATATGAAAGATTGGATAGGGCGCAATAAGCGCCCTTTTTTATTTTAATAAACATGTACGACTGGTTGCTATTTATTATTAATCCAGACGGGGGCTGAGATCGAATAGCCTTCTCCGGAATTTTGCGCCGCCGCGACGAACCATTTGGAAGTAAAGTCCACGGGCAAAGTGAATTCCTCGCTGAAACTGTTTTTCGAGGGCAGCCATTCCTTTACCAATACGCCGCCGTTTGAGAACAATTTTACTGAAGAAACCGGCGCATCGTCAGAGCGTGTGACCGAGATTTTGAAGGTGACGTTCCTGCCGGAGACGATTTCAGAGCCCATCGGCTGACCGTCCGCTTCGAACCAAATCCGCATCGGGCGGTCGGAGGTCGAGTAAAACCGGCGCGCCCGGAACGCTTCCATCAGCGAATCATACGTCAATCCGTTGGCATAAACGCCCGCAAAAAGTTTTCTAAGTCCCCAGTCCGCATCGTGGTTGTCCTGTTCGCCGACAGGCGCGACGCGCCAGCCTTTATCGAGCGCTTCGAAATAGAGACTAAAGTCGCTGAGCTGGTTGACGCCGATATATACAGTCTGCGAGGCAACCTGCGGCACATATTCAAAATTGCTGAAATGGTTTTTAAAATCGGGGTCGCCCGGATGGTTGAAGCCGATGATGTAATCCGGATGTTTGTAAGCCCAGCGCCTGAATTTATCAAGAGTAGGCGTAATTCCGAGAGATGGGATAGTGTCGGCATTGAGGACGTTCATGTGCCCCTTGCTCTGATCGAACCATTCGTAGCCGGCGATAGCGATAAACTTGCCGGGTTCTGACATATCGAGAGCGGTTTTTCTAAGCGCGTCCCATTCCTTTATCCTCGGGGAGCCTTCCGGAAGGTCGCGAACGAAGTCGAACTGCTCGTAGTGGTCAGTTACGGCCCAGAAATCGAGATGCGCCTTGTTGCGGGCAGAATCGAAAGCGTCTGCCGGCGTTTTCACCCCGTCCGAGTAGCTCGTGTGTGAATGTGTGCCGCCGAAATAAAGTTCATAAGCGCCGGCCTGCATAGACGCCGCGAGAGTAAGTCCGGCTATAATTATTGCGATAAGCGTTTTTTTCATGATAGTTAACCGCCTTTGTTACATATCAGTATTATTTAATGGCAGATACATTTCAAGGATTACACATACGAAAA
>JBAYJY010000176.1:0-9852 GCA_041664945.1 bacterium
CAGGCAAAAGATGTTCGCAGAACTCGTTTCCATAGTAAATTCGGCTGAAGTCGGACAGGCTGAAATGTTTGAGCACCGGTATATCGGATATGAAGATCGTGCTTTCCATATTCATGTATTTTCCCAAAAAGCTATCTCCAGATCTGATATCCCCAGTCATTCTATCCTCTCGATCATTATATGTAAAGGCCTGAAACGCGGCGCGTTTCAGCTATAGAATCAGCGGCGGCCACGGCGGAACACCACAGTTTGAAGTTCATGCGGGGGGGGCGTATAATGCCAATAGAGGCCTGTTCAGGAGCCTGCGTTCCGCATGAAAGCATAAGGCTCTTGATGGATATTGGGGGAACGAATGGAATCAATAATATTTTATGACAAATCAGCTTACGTGCTGTCTCTTAACGGGTTCTGCAACAACCGCTGCGCAAACTGCGTGTGTGGAAACAACCGCTCAAAATCGGCGCGCACTCGCGAGTCGATCATCCGGGAGGCCGAATCGGCGCGCGAGCTTTTCGACGGTTTCATCCTGTCAGAAGGCGAGCCTACAATGCTTAATGAACTTGCTCAGATCATAACTGATCTCAAAAAACTCGAACCGGAGATATTGCAGATTCACACGAATGGAAGGATGTTCGCATACAAAAAGTACCTTCAGGAATTACTGTCTGTCGAAGGCGTTGATTATCTTGTGAAAATCAACGGAGCGATCGCCGCCACGCACGACAAGATAACGAAAGCGGAAGGCAGTTGGGCTCAGACAATCAAAGGAATCGCGGGATTGGCCCAAAGCGATAGAAAAAAGATCGGGCTGCACGTATCCATCTCGGTAACTCCAGACACAATCAATGAACTTGACGCCGCTGTCAAAATAATTTCATCGATGAATCCCGATTCAATCATCTTCACCGGAGGATATCCCGCTTGCGGCGAGTTGGAGCCATCCTGCAATTCGTCGATCGACAATTGTTTGCTGTCAATAACGAAAGAGCGCGGAGCTGATAAAATCAGGTCGCAATTTCTCTATGGAGAAGATATAATTCCGAGCTATAACCATAAGATCGTCGATTCGCCTTCAGGCCTTTTCTTCGTGGGAGCGGATACGAACAATCCGTGGGTCCTGCGGCACGCGGGCGAATCCGCCAAGCGCAGCCTGATCGTTTATATGCCCTACAATGTGGAAATCGACAAATTTATGGTCGTCGCAGCCCCGACATCCATTGGGATTCTCAAAGCGTTTTCCGAATCACTCGGTTATCCATGCAATCTGATCGATCTTGAGGCGCGCAATCAGAGTTCCGGCGTTGACATAGGAAGGCACTACCCGAAAAGGGAGTTCTTTGAAAAAGGTGACTTCTATGCATTGTTATCCGACGATCTCAAAATGAAAGCGTGTCTTGCCGAATACGAACAACTGCTTCCTCCGGAGGAACTTCAGGGATACGATGTGATCGCTTTGTCCATGATTGACAAAATCTCACTGTCGTCCGGAGCCGCCGGAGTGCGTTACTTGCGAAATCAGCGGGAAGATGCAGTGATCACGGCCGGAGTCATGCAGGAATCGGATTTCCCGCACTTCAAAGACTATGCTGATTACTGCTTCGAATTCATGCATTTCGGAGGATACAGCTTCTGCGGATTGTTGAATATGCTTGAATTCGGAGATCGCTCGCCAGCGGCTCTGAGAAGAAAACACGGCGGTGTCCCCGGTTCCAACAAAATCAATTTCTCCGACATCGTTCCGATCGATCCTAAGTATGATTTCTCTTCTTGCGACACGTCCCTCTATTTTAGAAATGCGTCGGCCGAATTGCTCGAATTCGCCGACAGCCGGAAGCTCAGCGTCGAAACGACGCCCACCGGTTTTGCGTCTTTCTATTTCTCTCGCGGATGCAAAGCGAATTGCGTCATGTGCAGCATGGATGAATTTCATTCGGCCAAGAACCCCGCGACCTCAGCCCGCCGCATCATCGATATCAGCGAATCATCCGGACTCAACTCCTTTTATATACTCGATCCCGCTATCAACAACGACGAAAAAGGCTTGTTGAAGTTCTGCGAAACAATCATTCGATCCGGGAAAAAAATATACTGGTCTTCCAGCGCGCGGCCGTCTTTCAAGAATCCTGAACTGCTGCAAGTCATGCGCGAATCGGGATGTGTGTCGCTAGTCTTCGGCATTGAAAGCGGCAGCCAGCGCATTATGTCCCTGCTTCGCAAGGGTTTCACCGTGAAAATGTCTTCAAAGGCGCTCAGGGCCGCCGCCGCCGCGGGAATATGGACGCAGATAAATCTGATAAGCGGATTCGTCACCGAGAACGAGTCCGATGTTGCCAACACGATTAAATTCCTCGAAGATCATACTGACTGCATAGATTACGTCCGCAATCACAGCAGCTTTCTTTGGCGCGACGATGTGCGAATGTTGCCGGAAGAATTCGGTTTGCGGTTCGTCCCCGGAAACATTAACCACATCTGCGGGATTTCCAAACTTTACGAAGAGATGGAAGGGAAGAGTTTTCAAGAAATACTCTCGGATAAACTGAAAGCCTACACCGCGATCGAGGCTGTCCGGACAAAATGGCATGTCCTTTCCGCCTTGCTCACCCCCTACGATGTTTTTCATTTGTACCGCAGCGGTTACGATAGAAACGCCGTTCACAGGTTTGTGGAATATCTTACAGACAAATACAGGGACAAACTCGATGTGATTGTTGAAAATGCCCCGACGGTCTTGTTGCGCAATGAAATGTTGCAGGCGCTCACGATGGACTTCGACGCAACGCTTCCGATAATCATTCCCGCGGGCCTCAAAGACGGCGCATAGCAGGACGCCGGCAAACCGCGCCGCTTACAACGCGATAAATCGCAGGCCTGTATCCGGCCTGTTCAGTTTGGCGGGATATGCCGGGAGTCAGTACCTTGACGCCGATGCGTCCATGATGCGTTGCGCAAGAGCGATCGCGCCGCCGTAGCCGAGATATGGCATCGGATAAATCATGTGCATATTGGACGAAGGGGACCCGAGTTCGATGATGTTCAGGAGGGAACTTTGGGATTTCTCCATGTCGATCGCCGGAGAAATGATGATGGCCGGCCCTCCCGATAATTCCGGCAGGCCGCTTATTTCCGACCATGACGGATTCTCATAGATGTTTATGTTGTCCGGGATGTCCCGACCTGTGATTCGGGCGAGGGCGGAAAGGAACTCATCTCCGCCTCCTAGGGAAAAGTCCAGAAGAATCACGCTTTCGAGTTCAAGGCCAAGTTCCAGGGCGAGCGCGGAGCAACCTGCGGCAAGAGGAGTGGCTTGAATGACGCAAATCTTTTTCACCCCGATGCATCTTTTTGCAATATCCAGCAGGAGCTCGGTCTTCTCCTTCTCGGCGCGAATGAAGCGGGCCGTTATTTGCTCGTCCGCGCCGGCGGCGCGGGAAACGTTTTCAAGCCATCGCGTCGTGCCGTTCAGTCCCATCGGCAGATCCTGAACGAGCGACGGGCGGCCGCTCAACTTCTCAAGTTCCGCGGCGTATTTTTTGAAATACGGCAACACGACATTGACGGAGCCTGTGTGAGCGGCGAGAAGTTGCGCAGCTTTCTGGCCCGAGAAGAACCACGAACCGGGGCGAAGGCCCACCGCCTCTATGATTCTCTTTAATTCGCGTATGTTGGCCCCGTGATCCATCTCATATCTTTCGAACGGATAGCCGAAAATATTGATGACGCCGGGTTCCGGCGCCATGCTCCAGTCCACGAACCCGGCCATAGCCATTGTGAAATCAGCCAACCCATCGTACGCATCGCCTTCGTAGCCGGGCGTGGGCACATATACAAGGGGGCAGCCGGCCTTTGGCTGTATCGCTTCAATCGCCTCGCGCATGTCGAAGCCCGTCATCTCGATCACGCTTGAGGTGGTCACCGCAATGACTCCCGGCTTCCGCCTCTGTTGGTTGGTAAGAGCCGTGTCCTCAATCATCGAGTGGCTGTCGGTCAGAATGTCCACTCCCGTGACTTCTGTCCAGCACACTTGGCTGAAACTTTCGTGGAACTTGTCGGCTATGTGAGTGCTGCCCTTCATTTTGCAGCCGGTGCCTTTGTGCAACACGAGAATCGAGTCCGGTATCGAATGGCTCGCCATGAAGACGCCGAAATAGCGGGTGTGGTTCATAAGAGGAATGCGGAATTCCTTCAACCTGTCTTCGGGCTTCACTTTCGAATGCTCCTCATCTGTCATATCATTCACGCCGCCCGGAAAGAGTCTTTGCTATCAATTCCAAGTTGAAAAGGCATCCCCCGTATCCGGTCCTCATACTGCCAAGGCCGATCAAAGGCACTTTAGTGGGTCTCACTATCTCGGCCATAGCCTCGACGCAATACACAAGATTGAATTTCGCTTTTCTCAGGGCTGAGGCCATGGAAACGTTGTCGACAAAGATGTCGAAGCCGGCGTCGATTCCCATCTCCCTCAATTGTCTCGAAACGAGAAACCTTCGCCGAGGCTCCGGGCTTCCCTGTATGAGAAGCGTGACGTCGAAATTGAGTTCTCTGAAAAATCCCACCTCGCACAAACCGCTTTTGGCCGTGATGTGGTGATTGTATTCTCTTTCTGTGCCGATATTGTAAGCTATCTTCATTCCGTTCCACTCTTCCGCGCGCGATGAAACGGCGGCCGCCGCCGCTTTCCTCTTATCTCTTATGGCCTCTTTCATTTCACGGTTTTTCTTGAAATGAGCCGCGATTCCCATAAAAAAATCGTCGGTTCCGGAAACTCCTATGGGCAGAGGGACTTCAAGAGTCGGAATGCCATGCTCGTTTTTCATTTTTTCGATTATGATTGAAAACAAGCTTTTATCCAGAACAGCGTTCAACGACCCGCGCGGAAGTTTCAGCCATTCCGGCATTGGCGATTTTTCGCTCAATCCGGCGTTTACTTCGATACCCGCGGCGGCAAGAATTCCCGCTATCTCTCCGCCGTCCGGCGGAAACCCTATCAGATTAACAGAGAACGGGATCGGTTCCGCTTTCGCGCTTGCGGCGCGGTACATCAAATCAGCGTGCCGGTCCACGACCTTTTTGGGAGAAATATCATCAAGCCCCGAAGACGTCACAGCTATGACAGGCATGGAGATTTCCTCGGCCGCTTCGGCAAGTCCGTTTTCGATGTCGTCTCCTATCAGTTCCGAGAGACAACTGCCGAATACGTATATAGCGGCCGGATTTTCCAATTCCGCGACTAACCTTACGCACTCGGACAGCCTTTCCATCGTGGAACCGGCCATGACGTCGCTCTCGCGAAGATTCGTGCAGAAAAAGCGGTCGGATGAATATCCCGGAACTCCTCTGGGCAGGATGTTGGCGCAATCGCGGTATGAGTGGATTATCACGGCGAAATCCCCACCGGTTCGCGCGAGACATATGCAAAGCCCCTCGAGGAGACATGCGTGCTGTGCGAGTTTTGCGTTGTCGAATACTTTTCTCATATTTCAAACAGCCGGCCCGGCTTTATGCCTTCCATAGCCCGGATACAATGGCGCGGAATGACAATTCGATAAAAAACCGCTCGCCCGGAAAGCGCCTGTTAATTCTAATGTCTGTAAACAAAGCGGTCAAGAACAGATATGAACGCCATCCGGCCGCAGGTTCAATTTTTCAGCGCTAAAATCCGTTAATAATTTGACAAAGCCGGAAAGGCCGCGGCCGCTGACTGTCATAAGAGACGCGTGTTTGAAAGAAAGCGCGCCGCCGATTATACTTGATTTTCAAGCGGGGAGTTGTTTCAATAAAATTCGAAAGGCATCGAATGAGACAGATAGCGTTTTACGGCAAAGGCGGCGCGGGAAAATCCACGATTGTGTCGAACCTGAGCGTTGTTTTTGCCGGCGCCGGCAAAAAGGTTATGCAAGTGGGGTGTGATCCTAAACACGATTCGACACGAAGCCTTCTTAAGGGCGAGCGGCCGATAACTGCCGTCGAGCTATTTCAGAAAAAGAGACCCGATGCGATAAGCGCTAATGAGCTTGTGTTCAAAGGCGAGTTCGGCATTGACTGCATCGAGGTTGGCGGCCCCGAACCGGGAGCTGGCTGCGCGGGTCTTGGCATAATAAAAACGCTGGAATTGATGAGGGCCCTTGGTTTGCCGGACAAAGACTCAGATTACGTCTTTTTCGATGTGCTGGGCGACGTTGTGTGCGGAGGATTTGCCACGCCGCTTCGGCTCAGATTCGCTGACGAGGTGTACGTCATCATATCCGCCGAGATGATGTCCCTTTACGCCGCAAACAATATTTGCCGCGGCATCGTGAGGTACACGAAGACGGGAAATGTCAGGCTCGGAGGCTTCATTGGCAATCAGAGAAGCTCCGGCGCGGATATGGGAATTCTCGGAAAATTCGCGGAAAAGCTTGGCTCGTCGCTTGTTTTTCTGATGCCGTGGAGCCGCGATATCACAGAAGCCGAGCGGATGGGGAAAACCGCTGTAGCGATTGATCCTTCATCTGAAACCGCCGGTTTGTTCCGAATGCTTGCGGAAAGAATTGAAAAGAACGCCGATCTATGCATCCCGAATCCTATGTCCGACGATGAATTCGAAACATTTTTCAAACAGAATTCGGGGGCTCGGCAAACCGATTGTGATTCGGAATGACAGGCATGTAAACGATTCTTGTCACATTCCATTGCTGAAGTAAGGCCGGAATCTCGCTGTTGACGAAAAAATGAGCGTTTCCTTTGACGAGGACATTCTTTCCATCGAGGTCCAGACTTAGAACTCTGCCTGCGCATTGTCCGGCGCAATGATCGATAACTTTGTATTTCACGCTCCCGGCCGCTGCATTCGCGAAGGAGCATTTTCTCGTAATTGAACACGTTACGAACGGAAAGTAAATCGAAGCGGAAAGCAGGGGGTCGAGCATAAGTTCCCAGCCCTGAGGCGCGTTGTCCAGTTCTACTCTTGACACATTGTTTTCAATGAGAAATGCCTGATAGAAAGATTGGATGTTGTGCGACCTGTGGTAATATCTCCCTCGGTCGTCGGCGACAATGCGCGGGTCCTTTCTTATTGAGCATAGAAGCCTGCCGTGGACCGGGCGAAGGTCCCTCTGCACAATGCTGTTCAATAAACCCCAATCGTTGAAAACCACTTCCGTCCCTGCCGGCAGTCTGTCGAGAAGGTCTTCAACAGCCGGGAAAGAGCTGTCGAGGCAGAAAGGCGTGGTGAAAGTCAGGCCGATATTGTTTTCCGCAGAGAAGGCCGCGACCCACTCGAGCTGCCTGCGGGAAGGCAACAGGCGTTCGCAGTATTCGTTGCCGAAGTAGAGTCTGCCGAATATATCTGAAACGAAATGCTTAAGATCGCAAGGGTCAGAAACATACATGGCTTTCTCAAGCCCGTCGAAGCAGGAGGACATGAGCAGTCTTACATGCGCGTTGTCCGGCTCCGGGACAACCAGGGTGTCCAAACCCGCCGGGGGCAGCATCGCTTCCTCATGCTGCGGGAATTGAGGGGGCTCTTCTCGGTCATTGCCGAAATTCGGCTGTCTGCCGTCACGGCCGGGGCCTGCCGGGTCGTTTGCCTCGAACAGCCGGAAATAGTGTCTCAGGACAGTTCTCAGCGTCGTTATTGAGGATATATTCGCATGTTCGGCGACGAGCACGTTAAAGCTTTTCGTTTGCAAGTGCGCCGGGCGGTTGAGGCTTTTCAGCGACACATGCAACGTTATTCGGCCGGCGCTGTCTGAAGGGGAAAGGGTGATCTCCCATTCTCCTTCTCTTAAGAATCGGATGTTTGCCGGGCGCCAGCCGCCGGGCGGCGGCTCGAACCCCGGCATCTGTTTTAACAGAGGATGCGATGTCTCGAATTTCATGATTCTTTCGCCGCAGGCGGCGCGGTTTCAATTTGCCGTCCCGCCGCCTAAACATCGGTCTGGCGCGAACGGATCTAAACTTTGCGCGCCGTCAGTAATAGCATCTTTCGCGGCACGGCGCTCCGTAAACCGCTACATGCGTCTTTTGGCAGAACTCCGCATGCTCGACTGCGTTTTCGGCGGCGTCAAGTTGCTCGACAGCCTTTTTCAGAAACGCCACGTCTTTTTGTATCAAGTCATATCCGAGCGCCCGGCCGCAGATTTTCAGCGACAGATTGGGCGTATCCCTAAGTCCGAAAAGAACGCACGCGCCGCATGACCACCACTTTTGCATTCTTCCGGGGGCGAGCGGCTCTTTGATTGCAAAAAGTTCGTTGCAGGCCGGGTGGTCGTCCATGTCGCCGTAGTGAGAATAGGCGCAGTATCCATCGAGCAAAGAACACTCTTCGTTTCTCATGAACAACTCAAAATCCATGCCGGGGCATTCTGATATGACGGTTTTGATTTCATCGGGAGTCAATTGCCGCGGGAGTATGCACCTGCGGACGCCGAGGTTCTGGAGAAATTTCACATAGCGAGAGTTCATGACATGGGCGCCCGAACTGGCAATTAGGTAAAGGTTGGGAATTGCTTTTCTGAGTCTGAGAAAAAGATTCAAATCAGAAACGATAAAGCCGTCGCAGCCGGAGGCGTCAAGTTCAGCGATTTCTGAAATGAGTGTGTCAAAATATTCGTCCGGGTAAAACATTCCATTTACAGTTATGAATGATTTTTTCCCAAGTTTCGAAATTTCCCGAACGGCCTCGGTCGCGTGCATGAGGGAGAGGAAACTCGATTGAGGCGCGCTTCTCATAGAGATTATCGACAGCGAATCCCTGAGCCCGTTGGCGTATCCGAAAAAAAATTCGTCGGCGCCGAGGGAAACGAGTTCGTTCAGACGCCCGAAAAGTTCCGGATTCAGCGGGCATTGAATCAGCATAGCTCTCCTCTGTGACGATGGCACAACAAAATTGAGAATGAAGGCCAGGAATCGAAACGGCAAAAGCTGTAAAAAAAGGGACGCTTTTGCTGATCAGTTGCGCCGCCTATATTTGTGGAATTCCACGAATAAGGCTTATTTCCCGCCAATCGGTTCTCTTATTAAGTATAATGTGAATATATACCTAAGTAAACTTGCCTGGGCACGGGGGCAATATGCAGGCGAGCCTTCGCAAATTACCAGGAATCGCTATAATCTTCTTGGGAATTGTTATGACGGCAGGGAAATGTTATCGCCTATGAAAAAACAGCAAAATAAATTCATGCCAAGCGATAGCGGCGAAGATTTTTTTGAACTCGCCCAAGGAACCATCGCCGTAAGCGTGAAATGCAATCAGAACTGTTATTTCTGCGATAGATCGTCTGCCGGCAATATTGCTGACGAAGCTCCTGGAATTATATGTGAAAGACTGAAAGCGATTAAGAAAACATCTGACACTGTAACTTTCACGGGCGGCGAACCGACAATCAACAGAAATCTTGCGGCATACATCGAGCGCGCGGCCGAGCTTCGCTTCAGAATCATAAGGCTCGAGACCAATGGCCTGATGATGTCCTATCCCGAATATGCGCATAGAATTTGTTCCGCAGGACTAACCCACATAGTATTCATGCAGGTCAGCCGCGACCCGGCAATTTCCGATGCCGTCACGCAGTTTGCCGGCGGGTGGGAATTGGCGAGCAAGGGTATCGAATCTATCGCCGGCTCTCCGGTTAAAGCAGCGGTCTCCATACCGATTCTGAAACAAACGCTTGCGGATATTGAACAACACGTGAAATTTATCAAAGGAAGATTCCCTCACGTGGAAAACATTTTCCTGAGTCTCATCAGAACCGGGGAAAGCGGCAGGGAAGGCGTGTCTGCAGCGGAACTGGAAGCCATGCTGCCGCAAGCGCTAAATGCGGCCGGAGAGGCCGGCATAGGACTTCACTTCAGTCCCGGAGACGCTCCAGC
>JBAYJY010000177.1:0-9830 GCA_041664945.1 bacterium
CGCCCAACCGCTCGCCTGCACAAGCCCGAGCAATATCATCATCACCCAGAACACCCATAAAGAGTGGGTGAAGCAAAAAACCAGATTAATTATGATCGAGGCGCCGAGCCCTCCGAGCAGCAGAACGCGCGGCCCGAACTTGCGTCCGAGATAGCTGTTTATGAACTGGCCGAACATGTAGGCGACGAGATATGCGGCCCATATATCGCCGAGCGTGCTCATATGCCAACCGTACTGCTCGCTCAGAGTCTTCATTATCAGCGTGTAGACTTTGCGGGTCAGATAATACCCGCAATAGCCGAAATACGTCGCGATCAATATCTTCCATCGCCACGCCGCCTGTTCCGGCGTCAGTTTTTTTTGTTCGGGGACTGCTGCTGCTTTGGCCATGTATTTTCTCCCGGCGGCCCGCCATCCGGCCGCCTAAACCCAAGATTTGCATATTCTACTACCCGCGCCCGAAAAACCGCAAGCGGAAAAACAACCGCCGCTATCGCCACGGCGAAATCGAGGCGGAAAATGTATAAATACGGTTTTTTGTTGCAATTACCCCCTCTTAACGATTAATAATATACGAGGCCGTAATCTATATTGGAGAGTTGCCATGTTTTCACAAATAGCGAATTTTTTCAAAACCGGACCCGATGCGCCCGAATGTAAAATGTCCAGTGACGAACTAAATAAGACATTCAAGTTCAGGCGCTTTTCCGTTTTTATCGGAATCACACTGGGATATGGGTTCTTCTATGTAACACGATTAGCCATGTCAGTAGTTAAGAAGCCGATGCTCGACGCGGGCGTTCTTGATGCGGAACAGTTGGGCAAAATCGGCGCAATTCTTCTGACGGTATATGCAGTAGGCAAGTTTATGAACGGAGTGCTCGCCGACCGATGCAATATAAAGAGATTCATGTCGGCCGGGCTTATGATCTCGGCGCTTATCAACCTTGCGATGGGATTCAACACCAATTTCTGGGTGTTTTTTGTTTTATGGGGCATGAACGGCTGGTTTCAGGCGATGGGGGCGGCGCCCAGCGTTGTGTGTCTGTCACAATGGTTCGGCAAAAAGGAACGCGGGACATACTATGGCATATGGTATGTTTCGCACAGTATAGGAGAAGCTATAACTTTTATCTTCACGGCGATTGTGGTGAGCCATTTCGGATGGCGTTACGGGTTCGCAACGTCAGGCATCTTAGGTCTTACGATGGGGATAGTCTTGCTGTTTCTGTTAGCGGACAGGCCACAGACTTTCGGCCTTCCTTGCATCGCGGAGTACAAGAATGAAGCGCTGCCGGACGAAAGCCATGAGTCGATGACTCTACTGCAACAACAGCTTTTAGCCCTGAAATATCCGGCAGTCTGGATTTTGGGACTCGCGAGCGCTCTTACTTATGTCGCCCGCTACGGCGTCAACAGTTGGGGCATATTATACCTTCAGGAAATCAAGAGATACAGCCTCATTGATGCGGGCGCCATCATGGGCGTGGCTCCGTTAGTAGGCATCGCGGGCGGCGCTCTTTCCGGGTTCATATCCGACAGATTTTTCGGCAGAAACCGGCACAAGACAACGCTGCTGTACGGACTGTTGCAGGTATCGTCGCTGGCGGTATTCTTCTTCGGACCTCCTGGGCACAGATGGCTCGACGTCGCCAGCATCGCGGTATTCGGATTTGCAGTCGCCGGAACGGTGGCGTTCCTCGGCGGTCTCACGGCAATCGACCTGACACCCCGCCGGGTCACCGGCGCGGTTATGGGCTTCATCGGCTTTTTCAGCTATCTCGGCGCGTCGGCCCAGGATTGGATAAGCGGATATTTCCTGAAAAAAAACATTGTGGTTGTAAACGGCGTCGATGTTTACAACTTCGATACCGTCATATATATCTGGATGGGCGCGGCCGTGCTGTCGTTGTTGCTTGCCATGACCGTCTGGAATGTAAAACCACGGGAAGATTGAGCTTTCCCGTTCGCGTTTTTTGCCGGATTTAAAATCAGAAATTCACGGATACCGGCGAGGCCTGAAAGAGATTCCTGCCGTCTCCGAGCTGGCCGGAGTAATTATATCCCCAGCATTTCACAGACCCGCCGGAAATAACCGCGCAAGCGTGATATGCGCCGACCCCGATCGCTGAAGCCCCCGTTATGCCGCCGACGTCAACCGGCAATAGGCTGTTTGACCGCGTTCCGGTTCCGAGCTGGCCGAACATATTGTTTCCCCAACATTTTAACGCTCCGCCCGAAAGCAACGCGCAGGTATTGTAAATAGCGGCGTCAATTTCTGATGCGCTGGCAACGCCGGAGACCGACACCGGGGCGCTGCGGTTTGTCGTTGTGCCGTCTCCGAGCTGGCCGGAGCCGTTTTCACCCCAGCATTTCATTCCGCCGCCGGAAAGAATCGCGCACGTGTGCATCGAACCGCCGCTGATGCCGATCGCATCGGTTATGCCCGTAACGTCTACCGGAGCGGTTCTGTCTGTTGTCGTGCCGTCTCCGAGCTGGCCACTGCTGTTCCGGCCCCAACACTTAATCCCGCCGCCGGTTAGCAATGCGCACGTGTGACCTCCCAAAGGCGCGAGTTCAACAGCTCCCGTGACTCCGGCGACCGCGACCGGCCCGGTTCTTTCAGTTGTTGTGCCGTCTCCAAGTTGCCCGCTTCGATTTTCTCCCCAGCATAGAACGTTTCCGCCGGAAACGATTACACAACTGGTCGAGTCGCCTACGGCTATGTCCGTTGCGTCCGTTATGCCTGTCACCGGCCCAACAGCGCCGCTTGCCTCTTGCGATCCGTTTCCAAGCTCGTTGGATTTGTTGCCGCCCCAGCATTTCACGGCTCCGCTCTCAAGCAGCGCGCAGAAATGGCTTCTTCCCGCCTTGACCGCCGTTACGCCGGAGAGGCCGGTTACAGCGGCGGGAGTTGCGCTTTGAGCAAAGGACCCGTCTCCGGATATGCCTGTTCCCCAGCATTTTACTCCCCCGCTGGAAAGCAGGGCGCAGGATTGGTTGTTGCCGGCGGCAACCGCTATTGCGCCTGAAACGCCAGCCGCCATGATCGGGGCGACGCTATATGGCATTGAGCCGGTTCCGAGCTGGCCTTCCCTGTTGTCTCCCCAGCATTTCATGCCTCCGGACGTTATCGCGCAACTATGGCTATCCCCGGCGGCCGCCGCTGTCGCGCCTGCGATGCCGGCGACCGTTGTCGGCGCGCTGCGGTTCGTCGTTGTCCCGTCTCCGAGCTGGCCGGAGCTATTGAATCCCCAGCATTTCATAGAGCCGCCGGACAAGACGGCGCAAGTATGGTATGAGCCGAGCGCGAGCGCCGCGGCGCCTGATATTCCCGAAACAGCGACGGGAGTCAGGCTGTTCGTTGTGGTTCCGTTCCCGAGTTGCCCGAATATGTTGTACCCCCAGCATTTCATGCCGCCGGATTCAATGACGCATGTGTGCGCGACCCCGGAACTGATTGCGGTCGCGGCGGAGACTCCCGTCACGTCCACCGGAACGCTGCTGTTCATCGTTGTTCCGTCTCCGAGCTGGCCGGCATTATTCTCGCCCCAGCATTTTGCCGTTCCTTCCGCAAGAAGAGCGCACGATGAACTGCCGGAAATTGATATTCCAACAGCGGTCGCAATTCCTGTCACGGCCACGGGCGTTAATGAGTTTGTCGTGGTCCCGTTGCCCAACTGCCCTTGTGAATTATTCCCCCAGCATTTTACCGAGCCGTTGGAAAGCAGGGCGCATGCATGGATAGATCCATTTTTAACGGCCACGGCGCCCGAAATGCCGCCGACGCTCACAGGCGTCGCATAAGAGTAGCCGGCGGAGCCGCCGCCAAGCTCCCCGTAAGTGTTCGAGCCCCAGCACTTAATTGAGCCGCCGGACAAAAGGGCGCATGTATGGTCTGCGCCGGCGGATATCTCTGTCGCAGCGGTTATGCCCGTGACTTCCGCCGGTTCGCTTTTTGTCTCCCGCGTTTCATCGCCTATCTGCCCGTTTTCGTTATCGCCCCAGCATTCAACAGTTTCGTCCGTCATAATTGCGCAAGTGTGGCTATTGCCTGCGGCGATACGCAGAACCGGCCTTCCTCTTTCGACGTATTCGGGCGCGCCGATCCAGCTTTCGCCTTTTCCGCATCCCGCCAAAAGCAACGACATCCCGGTGAATATTATTAATGCCGCAAATTGACTCGCGCGTCTCATGATTTTACCCTCAGGCAGCAATAGATTCTTCTTATGTTGTTTTATAGCTAAACAATATGATTCTTTTTGATATTATATCAAAGAACATTTTGTTTCAATCCAAATGGATTTATATAGAGTGTTTGTCGTTCTGTTTCGGCCTTTCCGCGTTTCCTTCATCGACTTTTTCCAACAACTGCGTTTTGACAACAATTGTTTTGACAAAACAGGCCGCTTGCGCAAGAATTGGGAGGAACTCTTTCATACGCAAGAAGATTGTTTTCAAAATCGAAAGGAGCGAATCATGAAAAAAATTCTTATCACCGTTATTGTCGCTTTGTTCGCTGTTGTTCTCGCAACCGGCGCGGCGACGGCTCAGGACGCGGCGGCAGGCAAAGAGAGCGTTTCTCCGCAGAAAATCGAACTCCTCAAACGGCTTTTTGCCGACATGAAACTGGATGAGAACATGAAACAGGTTTTTGATTCGATGGCAGCGCAGATGAAAGCCGCCGCGCCTCAGATGCTGAAAGGGATGATCGATGAAAATGAAATGACCGACAGAGACAGGCAAATCATGGATGAGCTGATGCCTCCTTTCATGGAAAAAATCTACAAAACAATTTTTAATTCGTTCGACATTAACAAAATGGTTGAAGAAATTTACATACCTTTATACGCAAAATATTTCGATGAAGATGACATTAAAGCGATGATAGCTTTTTACGAGTCGCCGACGGGCAAAAAATTTATTGATTTAACGCCGGCTTTAACCGCGGAAGCAATGCAGAAAATGATGACCGATATTATTCCCCAAATGACCGAGGCGATGAAACCGGTACTTGATGAATTCCAGGAAGACGTCAAAGCAAAGCTTGGCGACTCAGAGGAATAACAGCCATAATCCGTTAAAGCGGCAATCGATCGCAGCAGTCTAGAATTTCGAAGATTTCTTTATTTCCCTTAGACATTCTGCGGTTCCTTGTTCGATATTCGATATTCAAATAGTTCTTTATTTCAACACTTATCAACAACAACGACTTGCATCTTTTCCCGTCTTTATAGATAATCCCAGTGAACTTTCTCGTTTTCGCGAATCTTCGCGAAAAACTTACGCCGACGGAGGCGAACATGAAAATAGCTGCTATCGAACTATATCACGTATCCGTGCCGCTCAAGGACACCTTTTGGCCAACATGGATTCCCGGATATCCGCAGACTCATAACCGGTTCACGCTGATTAAACTCGTGACGGACGAAGGGATCGAGGGCTACGCAGCCGGCGCCGCGATGGGCAAGGAACGCGCCGGGCTCGGCGACCTTCTGGGCGGCTACCTCCTCGGCGCCGATCCGACCGACATCGACCGGGTTCAGAATCTTCTGAAACAGGCTGGCTTCCTCGGCTGGCGCAACTTCTGGATCGAACCGGCCTGCTGGGACATCATAGGCAAATCGAAAGGCAAACCGGTTTACGAACTGCTCGGCGGCGAAGCGCGCCCCATCGAGGTTTACTGCTCAACGGGCGAGATGCACGAGCCGGAAAAACGCGTCGAAGAACTGCTCGCGATGGGCGAGCGCGGTTTCAAAACCGCCAAGCTGCGCGTCAAGAACAAGGAACTGAAAGACGACATCCGGCACGTTGAAACCGTCGCGAAAGGCCTCGGCGGCAGGATGGCGCTCGGAGTGGACGCGAATCAGGGCTGGCTCGTGTCGATCGTTGACCGCGTTCCCGCGTGGGACCTTGCGCGCGCCACCGAATTCGCCGCCGCCTGCCACGCAAACGGCCTCGTCTGGCTCGAAGAACCGCTCGACTCCCGTGACTACGACGGCAACGCGGCCCTCAAGAAAATTTCGCAAATCAAAATATCAGGCGCCGAACTCAACTACGGATGGGATGAATTCAAGGTCATGCTCGAAAAGGACTGCTTCCACGTCTATCAGCCGGACGCCACGTTCGCGGGCGGCATAGCGCAGGTCAAACGCCTGATCGAAGCCTGCCACGAACGCGACCGCGAATATTCGCCCCACACGTGGACAAACGGAATCGGTTTCTACGTCAACTGGAACCTGGTTCTCGCGGACAAGGGCAACGTGCTCCCGCTCGAATATCCGCTCGACGGATCGTGGGTTCCCGAACAGCGCGAAGGCATCATCGCGCCGATTCTGCACGACAAAAACGGGATGATCGCGCCGTTCACGCGCCCGGGGCTGGGCTTCGAGATTGACCCGAAACTTCTGAAAAAATACGGCGAACGGTTTTTCAAATTGACCGAAGCCGGCCTGAAACTCAATGTTGTCAGGGAGAAGGGCATCAAAGCCGCTTTGGAACTCGGCAAGAGAAAAAGCGGCGAGCGAAATTAAAGGAGACGCCAATGAGCAACTTCACGGAATACGAAAAATACGACGCGCTGGGCCTCGCGGAACTGGTGGCGAAAAAGGAAGTCACGCCCGCCGAACTCTGCGAGGAAGCAATCGCCCGCATCGACCGGGGGAACCCGAGCATCAACGCCGTCGTTTACAAGATGTACGACATAGCGCGCGAAGCGGCAGCCGGCGAACTGCCGGACGGGCCGTTCAAAGGCGTTCCATTTCTGCTAAAAGACCTGCTCGCGGCTTTCGCCGGAGTTCCGATGACGAGCGGCTGCAAAGCCTACCGCAATTACGTTCCGGACCACGACAGCGAACTCGTGCGCCGCTTCAGGAAAACCGGACTGAACGTCGTCGGCAAAACGAACACGCCCGAATTCGGATTGATGGGAGTCACCGAGCCGGAGTTGTTTGGGCCGTGCCGGAACCCGTGGAACACCGAGCGCACGCCCGGCGGTTCGAGCGGCGGCTCCGCGGCGGCTGTGGCGGCCGGGATCGTCCCGATGGCCTCCGGCGGCGACGGCGGCGGCTCCATCCGCATACCTTCCTCGCACTGCGGGCTGTTCGGCCTCAAGCCGGCGCGCGGCCGCAACCCGCTGGGACCCGATTACGGCGAAATCTGGCAGGGCGCGGTGGTAGAACACGTATTGTCAAGGTCCGTGCGCGACAGCGCCGCAGCGCTCGACGCCACGAACGGAGCCGATCCCGGCGCCCCTTACGGCATAGCGCCGCCCGAATGCTCTTATCTCGCCGATGTAGGCCGCGAACCCGGCAAACTCCGGATCGCTTTCGACACCGCGTCACCAATCGGCAAACCCGTACATACGGAATGCGTCGCGGCGGTGAAGAACGCGGCGAAGCTGCTCGAATCGCTCGGCCACCGCGTCGAGGAGGCGAGGCCTAAGATCGACGGCAGGGCGGTCGCCATAAGTTATCTGACGATGTGCTGCGGCGAGGTTGCCGCGGACATAGCGAAGATAGAAAAGGAATTCGGAGCAAAAGCCGCGCGCGAGGATGTCGAACTCGGCAGCCGGATGCTCGGCCTGCTCGGCAGAACTATTACCGCCGGCGAATTCGTGGCTGCGATACGCGAATGGGACAAGGCGGCGCGCGCGATGGGCGCTTTCTTCGAGGACTACGATATCTATGTCACGCCGACTGTCGCCCGGCCGCCGGTAAAAATCGGCGAACTGGCGCTTAAGCCCGCCGAACAGGCGATCGCGTCATTCATGAATGCGCTCGGTGCCGGAAACATTTTGAAATCAGCCGGAATGGTTGAAAAGATCGGAATCGAAAATCTCGCGGCGATGCCGTTCACGCAACTCGGAAATGTCGCCGGACTGCCGGCGATGTCCGTGCCGCTGCACTGGACCGCCGACGGACTCCCCTGCGGCGTTCAGTTTGCCGCGCGATTCGGAGCCGAATCCGTCCTCTTCCGGCTCGCGGGACAACTCGAACAAGCCGCCCCTTGGTTCGATAAAAGACCAAGTGAATGAAAAGATGAACTGAAGAAAAAGAAGAAAAGAAAATGAATGAAACCTTTTTCGAGAAAAAGGTTTTCATGCTTTCCAAAAAGCTTTAGTAACGGATCTCATTAATCTCGCTGCCGGCCAGCCGGCTTTTTATTCGGGCCTCAATGATCTACATACGATTCATATCGACATTCAATATATGCATAACCCCAAGCGAAGCGCGCGTAGTCGCGCGGAGCGTAAAGAAGTTTTGAAAGGATCCTAAGGGAAACTTTTTCAAAAGTTTCCCTTAGGCTTTTCTTATCCCTTTTCGAACGTAAACGCGCCGTTAATGAAATCGACATTTAC
This sequence comes from bacterium, assembly GCA_041664945.1. GTDB lineage: Bacteria > UBP15 > UBA6099 > UBA6099 > UBA6099 > JBAYJY01. Next base: position 8,360 of record JBAYJY010000177.1, read on the forward strand.
GGTATCGTCCTCGCCGAAGCGGCCTTCGAGAATTTTGACAGCGAGCGGGTTTTGGACCTCGCGTTGAATGACGCGTTTGAGAGGTCTTGCGCCGTAGACCGGGTCGAAGCCGAGATCGGCGAGTTGTTCCCGCGCGGCGGGCGTGATATCGATCTTGATTTTGCGGTCGGAGAGGCGCGCCCGCAGGTGATTCAACTGCAGGTCGACAATGCCGGCGATATCCGCGCGCGACAGGCGGTTGAAAATCACCGTTTCATCCACGCGGTTCAGGAACTCAGGCTTAAACTGCGCTCGCAGCGATTCCATGGCGCGGCGGTTCATTTCTTCAACGTTCCCGTCCTCTTCGAGCAGCCACTGGCTGCCGACATTCGACGTCATTATGAGAATCGTATTCTTAAAATCGACAGTGCGTCCGTGTCCGTCGGTGAGCCGCCCGTCGTCGAGAATCTGAAGTAGCGCGTTGAAAACATCCGGGTGCGCCTTTTCGATTTCGTCGAACAGCACAACCGAGTACGGCTTGCGGCGGACGGCCTCGGTGAGTTGGCCGCCTTCATCGTAGCCTACATAGCCCGGAGGCGCCCCGACCAGCCGCGACACCGAATGTTTCTCCATGTATTCGGACATATCGAGCCGCACCATCGCCCGTTCGTCGTCGAACAGGAAATCCGCCAGAGCGCGGGCCAGTTCCGTCTTGCCGACGCCCGTCGGGCCGAGAAAAATGAAAGAGCCGATCGGCCGGTTCGGGTCCTGAAGCCCGGCGCGCGCCCGCCGAACAGCGTCCGCCACCGCCTGCAACGCGTGGTCCTGTCCTATCACGCGCTTGTTCAGCCCGGATTCCATCCGCACCAGCTTCTGCGTCTCGCCCTCCATCATCCTCGATACCGGGATGCCTGTCCACCGCGACACAATTTCCGCGATGTCCTCCTCGTCAACCTCTTCCTTGAGCATTTTTACGTCGTTTTGGATTTCGGAAAGCCGGACGCTGAGCGCTTCCATCTCTTTTTCGAGTTGCGCGACGATGCCGTAGCGAATCTCGGCGACCCGGTTCAGGTCTCCGCGTCGTTCGGCTTCTTTCTCCTCGTTGCGCGTCTGTTCGATGCGTTCCTTAACGGCGCTTATCTTGCTTATGATCTCCTTTTCGTTCTTCCAGCGCGCCTTGAGGCCGTCTCCTTTTTCGTTGAGCGTTGCGAGTTCCTGCTCGATGCGTTCGAGGCGCTCGACCGACCCGCGGTCCTTTTCCTTTTTCAGCGCCTGTTTCTCGATTTCGAGTTGGCGGACGCGGCGTTCGAGCTCGTCGATCTCGGTCGGCATGGAATCGATCTCGATGCGCAGGCGCGAGGAAGCCTCGTCTATGAGGTCGATAGCCTTATCGGGCAGGAACCTGTCGGTTATATAGCGGTTGGACAGAACGGCGGAGGCGACGAGGGCCGAGTCCTGAATGCGGATGCCGTGGTGTACCTCGTAGCGTTCC
>JBAYJY010000178.1:0-9798 GCA_041664945.1 bacterium
CTTCCACCGCGTCTATGTTATACGACAGTCCGGCTTCCGCTGCGTTCGCTTTCAGAACATCTATAAACGGGGCATGATTGTCGACCGCCGATATTTCGCCGCCGCTTATTTTTGCGAGATGTATCGTCTGCATTCCCGGCCCGCATCCGAGATCTAAAATGACCGGTTCCTTCGGCAAGCCCGTCATTGCATCGAAAGCGCGCTGAGTCGCTTCATTGCTGCCCGGCCCTTCCCTCGGATTGTCGGAATGAATTTCAAAAAATATTTCCATCTTTCTTTCCATCGCTATTACGGTCTCGCTTTCGATTTCTGTCTCAACATTGTTAACCCAACATTATTTTATCATAAGTTAAAGACTTCCACGATGTCTATTGAACAGTATATAATCGGTTAACTCAAAATTTTGCGAGGCTCTTAAATGAACATAAAGGAATTGATGGTTGAAATCAATTCACAACTGCCTCTTTACAACGCTTTCGCGAAAGAGTTGTACGAAAGAACGGCGGAAAGCGAGTCGGAGCTCGACCGGCGTATGACTTGGTGGCGCGAGGCTCGTTTCGGGATGTTCATTCACTGGGGCCTGTATTCCGTCGCCGCCGGCAAATGGAAAGGCCTTAAGATTCCTCATTACGGCGAATGGATCATGCACAACGCGCAGATTCCACATCGGGAGTACTCGAAACTCGCCGACAGGTTCAACCCAGTTAAATACGACGCTCATGAATGGGTCCGAATCGCCAAAGAAGCGGGCATGAAATACATCGTCATCACCGCCAAGCACCACGACGGTTTCAGCCTCTACCACACTAAGCTATCGAAATACAACATGGTTGAAGCGACGCCTTACGGACGCGACGCGATAAAAGAACTCGCCGACGCCTGCCGGGATCAGGACATACGCTTCGGTATTTATTATTCGCAACTCGACTGGATGCGCGCCGGCTACTCTTTTCTATTTGCGATAACTCCTAACTTCAAAAAATACATGGACTTCATGAAAGGTCAGCTTGAAGAACTGCTGACAAACTACGGTCCGGTTTGCGAACTGTTTTTCGACGGCGACTGGATGCCTCAGTGGAACATGAAACTCGGAGCCGAACTCGAAGCGCATTGCCGCTCTCTCCAGCAAGACGTCATTATCAACAACCGGGTCGGCAAACGCTCCATTCTCAGCAATTTCCCGTTCGCGGCGCCGCTCACGATGAACACGATATGCGGCGATTACGAAACGCCCGAACAATTTATTCCCGACCACGTCCCGAGCCGCGACTGGGAAACTAATATGACGATGAACGACACATTCGGTTATAAGGAAAATGACAATAACTGGAAATCAAGCGCCGAACTGATCCGCGGTCTTATTGATATCGCGAGCCATAACGGCAATTTTCTTCTTAATGTCGGCCCGACCGGCGAAGGCGAAATACCCGCCGCCAGCGTTAAGATACTCGGAGAAATCGGCAAATGGATGAAAACAAGCGGAGACAGCGTTTACGGAACAACAGGCGGGCCTCTCGATAAACCGAAATGGGGACGCACGACCCGCAAACAGAACAAAATCTTCCTCCACGTGTTCGACTGGCCGAACGGCGAACTCGTTGTCGACGGCCTTACTGAACAAGTGAAATCGGCGCGTCTGCTCGCCGATCCGCTGCGTCTTCCTTTGTCACTTAGAAAAACAGGCAAAAAACTGCACATCTCGATTCCAAAATTTGCGCCCGACTCCGCCGTCAGCGTTATTGAACTCGAAGTATGAATATAATATTATCTGGGATAAGGACGTAAAATGAAACGAATCGCATTCGCAATTGCCTTTCTGATTTTGCTGATTCCTTACGCTACAACCGCGCAACAGAAACGCTATGAAGCAAACTGGAAATCTCTCGACAGCCGCCCGATCCCTCAGTGGTACGACGACTCGAAATTCGGAATCTTCGTCCACTGGAGTCTCAACTCCGTTCCAGAACTGCCGGTAAAAAGCATGGAAGCCGACTGGCTATGGAATTCGCTGAAGGATCCGAATTCCGCGTCATCGAAGACGTGGCGCGCGATGTACGGCGACAAATTCCAATATCAGGATCTGGCGCCGCTATTCAAAGCCGAGCTCTTCGCCCCTGACAAATGGGCTGACCTTTTTGCCCGCTCAGGCGCAAAATACGTTGTTCTCACTTCAAAACATCACGACGGTTTCTGTCTTTTTCAGTCAGATTACAGTTGGAACTGGAACAGCGTCGACGTCGGCCCGCACCGCGATATCGTCGGCGATCTTTCCAAAGCCGTGCGCGCAAAGGGCCTTAAAATGGGGCTCTACTACTCACTTTACGAATGGTTCCACCCATGGTATCTCAGCGATCAGGCGCTTTTTGTCGACTCGCATATGTTTCCGCAGATAAAGGAAGTCGTCACGCGCTATAAGCCGTCTGTGTTATGGACCGACGGCGAATGGGACCGCACGAGCGCTCAGTGGAAGAGCGAGAAGATACTTGAATGGCTTTACAACGAATCGCCGGTCCGGGACGATGTTGTCGTGAATGATCGATGGGGCAGCGAGACGCGCGGCGCTCACGGCGGCTTTTACACCAGCGAATTCGGCGGAAAAGACGGCTGGACAAAACTTTCTGGAATGAAGAAATGGGAGGAGTGCCGCTGTGTCGCCCGCTCTTGGTGGGGGTTCGCCCGCAACGACTCGCCTTCCGACTACAGAACGACTACAGAACTCGTCCACATGCTTGTCGAAATCGTCAGCCGCGGCGGCAACCTTCTCCTTAATGTCGGCCCGACAAGAGACGGCCGCATTCCCGTCATCACTCAGGAACGCCTCCTCGAACTCGGCGACTGGCTTCGCGTCAACGGCGAAGCGATTTACGGAACGCACACTTGGCGCGCCATGTCCGACGGAAAGAATATCAAGGACACGACCGCCGATCCCGACGATTGGCAGAACAAATACTCGACAACAAAATCAATCCGATACACGGCAAAAGAAAACGCGGTTTATGCCATCTCTCTCGTATGGCCGGGCAAAGAACTCGCGCTCGGCGAACCAAAGCCCTCTCCCGACGCCACAGTCACAATGCTCGGACGCTCGGGAACCCTGAAATGGCGCATCGTGGATGGAAAAATGCGAATTGAAGTCCCGCAGCTTTCCTTAGACGAACTGCCATCTCGACATGCTTACGTTTTCAAAATCATCGGTGTCAAATAAGCTGACGGAGCTAAACTAACATGAATTTAATTCAAAACGCTATTGATTGGGATAAATTACTCGACAATATCGAGGAAAACGCCGCCGCAAACGCAGCGATGAAGCTTTTGGATCCCGCTATTGCAATATTTGAAAAACATTACGGACTCCGTTTTTCCGCGCGCCAGACGCTTTTCGGCGACAAGACGCTACCCTATAAAAGTTTAATTCTTAACTATGTCGACGCTCTGAAAGCTAAAGCGCGCGAGGAACGCAACGCCGGCGACGCTGATTTTGATTCCGATAGTCCGGAACATTTCGCAGCGGACGGCGCAGGCAGGAGCGTTGAACCTGAGTCAACATTGGATCGTTTGAAACGAACGGTGGCCGAAGCGCTCGAACCGGCTCCGAAAATTCTTCCCGGCGATGTTCTCACGCCTCGCGAACGAATTCTGCGCCACATGAACTTCGAGAAGCCGGACCGCGTCGCTGTCGCGCCTCTCTGGGGATTTCATACTGCGCGCGCAGGCGGCATAAACACACGTGAGTTCATGACGGACGGACATCTCGCGGCGCTCGCCTCACGCCGCGCATGGGATCTCTACGGCGGTTTCGACATGACTCCTGCCAATTTCTCCGCAGGCTACATGTTCCCTCTCGTCCCTGAATCACATTCCCGGTTCTGTTCGAACTGGTTCCTTCCGGAAGGCGACGAGTTGCCGAAACTGGACGAGCAGCCTCTCGATCTCGATTATGATATGCTGAACAGCGAAGGATTTTCTCCCATTCTGCGCACTGAGAGAGGCCGCCTTTTCGGCGAATTGCGCCGCATGCTCGTTCAAACCGGCATTTTCTATTCCGAAATGGCTGTCAACTTCCCGCGCCCCGACCTCTTTCATCCCTACGCGATGGGCGTCATCAACCACCCGGCGGATCTGCTCTCGATGTGGCTCGGTTTTGAGCGCTTCATGACCGACTGCGCTCTCGATCCGCTCAAAGTGCGCGAGGCCTGCGAACGGCTCGGGCCGGGGCTCGTCGAGTTCGGCGAATTCACTGCGCGGCTCGGCAATGGAAATCAAGTCCTTTACGGCGTCAGCCGCGTTTCCGCATCATATATTTCAAGAAAAATGTTCGACAATCTTTTCGCGGGCGTTTTTATCGACCAGGTCCGACAGGCGTTCAGCGGCGGTTTCAATCTCACATATCACTTGGATAATAATTACACGCCCTTTCTCGACTTCTTTCTCGAACTGCCACGACACAGCGGATACCTGCATCTCGACCAGACCGATATTTTCGAGGCTAAGAAAGTCATCGGCGACCATTTGTGCCTTATGGGCAATCTGCATCCGGGCATGCTCGCCATGGGCAAACCTGCGGAACTGACTGCTCATTGCGAGCGGCTTATTAAAGAAGTAGGCGCCGGCGGCGGTTTCATCCTTTCGAGCGCCTGCGAAGTTCCGATAAACACGCCGGTCGAGAATCTGAAAGCAGTCAAGGAAGCGGTAGACCGCTGGGGCTGGTATTGATTAATGCATTGAATCGCGAATGATAATGACATATAAGTTTTGTATGAATATTGTTTTCAAATGTACAAAAATCTTTCTATCAGTCTTTGCTTTTGCGATTTCCCTGCTTGTCTCCCCTGCCCCGGCTGTCTCCGGCGAACTCCAGCCGATTGAATTCAACAACCCCGGTCTTGTTGTCGATCTCGCGGTCGGCCTTTGGGCATGGCCGCTCATCATGGATTTCGACAACGACGGCGATCTCGACCTCATTGTCTCCTGTCCTGACACTCCATATAACGGCGCTTATTTTTTCGAGAATTCTGACGACAAATCGCTCATGCCTGTCTTTGAGCCAGGCGAATGGTTCGGAAACGGGCTGAAGAATCTGCGCGCCTCATACACCGATTCCGGCGTCAGAGTCACCGACTCCAGCTACGAGTACACCGATTTCATTAAAAAGGGATTTAACGCTCCTGTCCCGTTTCCAATCTCTCATGGACTCCATAAAGATCTTCTCGGAATCGGCCGCCACATTCGCGACAGCCAGTGGTCTTATGCCGATTTAAACGGCGACGGACGCCCCGACCTCGTTGTGGGCCTCGACGATTGGACTGATTACGGCTGGGATAACGCCTACGACGCGAACGGCCGCTGGACCAAGGGTCCTTTGCGCGGCTCGGTTTTCGTCGCTCTGAACGCATCCAAAAGCGCGAAACCCAAATACGGAAAACCGTTCAGGCTCAGCGCGGGCGGCGCCCCGATCGATGTTTACGGCACACCGGCGCCTATATTCGCTGATTTCGACGGCGACGGCGACCTCGATCTCGTCTGCGGCGAGTTTCTCGACAGACTTACATATTTCGAAAATATCGGATCCCGCGAGCGCCCGGAATACGCAAAGGGACGCTTCCTTTCGTATAAGGGACAAATCATTCGCATGGATCTCGAAATGATCGCGCCGGCCGCGGCGGACTGGAATCACGACGGGCGCCAGGATCTCATAGTCGCTCAGGAGGACGGCCGCGTCGCGCTTATCGAAAACTCAGGACGCGTCGATGACGGAATGCCGGTTTTTCTTCCTCCTCGCTTCTTCCGCCAGAAAGCTTATCTCGTAAAATTCGGGGCTCTCGCGACGCCGGTCGGTTTCGACTGGGACGGCGACGGCCGCGAGGATTTGATAAGCGGCAATTCGGCGGGCTATATCGGATTCATCCGCAACCTCGGCGGCGGCGAAACTCCGAAATGGGCCGAACCGGTTCTGCTTGAAGCAAACGGTAAAATCATTCGCGTACAAGCCGGCGAAAATGGTTCGATTCAGGGACCTGCAGAGGCAAAATGGGGCTATACGACAATAAGCGTCGCCGACTGGAACGGAGACGGTCTTCCGGACATCCTCGCAAACTCCATCCTTGGCGAAGTCGTCTGGTTTCAAAACATCGGGACTCGAAAGATACCGAAATTAAAAGCCGCTCAGCCTGTCGGGGTCAACTGGCCCGGCGCTGCGCCGAAACCGGAATGGAACTGGAAAAAAACGAAAGGCAAACAACTAATCACGCAGTGGCGCACAACGCCATTTGCGATTGATTTCAATCGCGACGGGCTGACAGACCTCATCATGCTCGACCACGAAGGATATCTTGCGTTCTTCGAACGCGCGCGCAAAAATGGGAAGTTGATTCTCAAACCCGGCAGCCGCATTTTCATACACAAAAATGGCGCTCCGCTCCGTCTTAACGACAAAAAGGCCGGCAAAAGCGGACGTCGCAAAATATGTGTCGTCGACTGGGATGGCGACGGTCGTCTCGACCTGCTCGCGGACAGCGAAAACGTTGCATTCTACCGAAACATGGGTACGCGCGACGGAAAAATCATTCTCGAAAACATGGGCAATCTTTCAAATCGGAGGCTCACCGGCCACGACACAAGCCCGACCGTCGTTCACTGGCGCGGCAAAAACAAACATGACCTGCTCCTCGGCGCAGAGGACGGACATTTCTATTTTATGAAGCATGATTAGCTCTATGCGTAATCGCGATGCTTTTTCGCCGGAACGATCCTGAACATAGAGATGTGAATTAAGTTTGGGATCGCTTCATCATCAAAAAACGGCTTCTTCTCAATGACGCGCTATATTAATTTTTCTCAGCTATTCCCGAATCAAAATATGTAATCCGTGGACAGGAATTTCGATTTATGTTCCCGCGTGATTCTTGAAAGTATCTCTTTGTTGATGTCGGCGTCCTTAGCGGCTACAAGCGTTCGAATTGAAAACACGCGAAGCGCGTCCGATACTGACAGCGTTCCCTCGGCGGAATCCTTGCGGCCGGTGAACGGAAAAACATCCGGCCCGCGCTGGCACTGACTGTTGATATTTACCCGGCAGACCTGATTGACGAGCGGATCGATCATTCCGGCAATCACGTCCGGGTCGTTCCCGAATATGCTGACCTGCTGTCCGTAACTTGAATTGATGATGTACTCAGTCGGTTCCTCCATATCATCAAACGGAACGATCGGGACGACCGGCCCGAACTGTTCTTCGCTGTATACTCTCATCTCTTGCGTTACGGGATACAAAACCGCGGGATTGAAAAACGTTCCGTTGATTATTCCCCCCGCTTCGTTTGCTATGCTCGCCCTGAACCGTTTTGCATCCTCGACCAGTCCGGCGAGATAACCGGTTTTGCCAGGTTCCGGAAGCGGCGTTAAAAAGACATCCTTGTTCCACGGCATTCCGAATTTGAGCGCGCCGACAGCCGCGCTGAACTTTTCCAGAAACGCATCGGCGATTTTCCGGTGTGCGAAAAGTATCTTCAACCCGGTGCATCGCTGGCCGTTGAACGACAGGCTGCCCAAAGCGCATTCTTTGACCGCGAGATCGAGATCTGCATCCGGGAGTATGATCCCCGCGTTTTTAGCGTCGAGTCCGAGAACGCTTCTCATCCTGTGCGGAGCCGGATGCTGTTTTTTCAGAACGTCGGCCACTCTGCTCGACCCGATGAAAGCCAGCACATCAATTTTTCCCGATTTCATCAGCGGCGGAATCACTGTCTCGCCGTCGCCGTAGAGCGTATTGATCACGCCCCTGGGAAACGAATCGCGAAATATTATCAGGAGCGGCGAATAAAGAAGAACGCCGAATTTCGGCGGCTTCAAAATCGCCGTGTTGCCCATTATCAACAGTGGAATCAGCGTCGTGAACGTTTCATTAAGCGGATAATTATACGGCCCCATGCTGAGAGCGACCCCGAGCGGCGCGCGCCTTATCTGCGCTATGACGCCCTCCTCCATCGTGAACCTCGACGATATGCGGTCAAGTTCCTTCAGCGAATCTATCGTCTTTCTGACGTATTCTATGGTCCTGTCGAATTCCTTGCCTGAGTCCTGTAGCGATTTGCCGGTTTCCAGCATTAGCATGTTCACGACATCTGTTTTCGTTTCCTTCATCCCGCGCAGAAAATCCTCGACGCGCTCAATGCGGCCCGCGACGGACATCGTCGGCCACTCGCCTCGTCCGTTGTCATACGCGGCGACAGCAGCGCGAAGCGCCTCCTGCGATTCCTTCTCCGTCATTAGCGGATACGAGCCGAGCGGCAACGGCGAAATCCCGGACGCTGTTTTAACGCAGACCGGCGAGAAAACATCCCTCATCGGGCCGTCCCAACTCCTCAACTCGCCGTCCACAAGGTATTCTCTCTGATTCACAGGCAGATTCCGGACATATTCCTTCGCGATATCTTTTTCTTCCGGGAAAATCGCTTCTATTCTCTGCTTAACATCCATTATTTAACCTCTCAACGTTTTCCGATATTATTCCACGAATACCTAAGCGCTTTTCATATGAAATTGTTCCATTATTGATCTCTAACCAATCACTGCCATCACGGCTCCGGCGAACGAAACACCGCAAACGGTTTAGCGCGCCGCTTTGATTATCAGTTTTTCGCCCCAGAAAGAGACAAAGAACGGAATGTTCAATTTAGAATATTTGCTGTAGATTGCATCGTATGTAGCGCGGCTTGAGGGAAAATGAGTGATTTCGAATTCGTGCGATGGCAAGATTGCAGACGGCGCGACGAAACGAAGAAGATCATCGATGTTGGGTGACCAGCAGTTCGGAATAAGCAGATCGACATGCAGCGGTTCTTTGAATCGGGCATACCACTCTTTTCCGGTCGCGTTCTTCTCGCCTTCGTCTCCAATGTGCATAATCCGAACTCCGTCCGTGGTTTCGACGAGATATGCATTGTTCGGATCCATGCCCTGAAATGAGGGGAAAACGGTGATGCGAATATTCTTTATGGTTATTTCGCCGTCGCGTATGTACGTAATGCCTGAAGCCTGAGGAAGACTTTCCCATAGACCCGGCGGCGCTAATACTGGCTTTCCGGCGGCGATGAATTTCTTTACAACTCGCATGTCAGCATGGTCGTTGTGGGAATGTGTGATGAGTAAAACGTCAATTCCGGAAATCGCCTTGTTAAGAGTCGCCGGGTCCCAGGCGATGCGATCCATGCCCGAAATAAGATCGATCGCGATTGTCGCTTCAGGAGAACGTATTACCACTGAATGATTGTAAAGCTTCCATACAACCGCGCCGGAAGCGACATTCGTCTGTTGGAAGTCCTGAAGGAACGCGGCCATTCGAGCGCGAAAGAAACGTCCCGTGGCCGGAAGTTGAACCGCCAATGGTTCGAGCAGCGGTGCGTCGAGGGTTTTGAGAGTCGCCTCGCGTTCCGGATCGACGGATTTAACCTCGCCTTGCGCAGCCAGCCAGTCGAGCGCTTTCTGAAAAACCGGTTCGTATTTCTCTGAAAGCTCCGAAACACTTTGGCTTCGTGCGATCACGGCGAAAGAAACAAATAACATTAACGTAAGAAAAACTGAAGTTGCATATCGCGCTTTATTCATAACGTCAATTTTAGCCTAAAGTCGGTCGAAAAATACAGATTATGCGATCTAAATAGATCGTCTCGGTTGACATCGCATCGGCCCTGAAGTAAGTTAAAAAGCGCATGAGATTACTATATTTAATACATAATAACCCGCGAGCTTCGGGCGGGACCGAAAAACACGCGCTGCAACTCGCGAACGCCGCCGCCGCGA
>JBAYJY010000179.1:0-9680 GCA_041664945.1 bacterium
ACTGGCGCAGCGAACTCGCTCCGGAGTCGTTTGTATTCGACACAACCGAATTCGCGCCTACGCAAGTGTCCGTAATAAGATTCAAATTCGCGGCGAACTGGGAGGTGTTGTTCACGTCGTACTGAATGGCTGTGACATACTGCCCGCCACTGACCGTCACATTGGTGAAAGTTACTATGCCCGGTCCGAGGTCCCTTTTCTTCCCGATAATTTCGAACCCTTCTCCATGATAAGCGCCGCCGGATAAATAATCATCCTGTGCGATGCCATGCGCGGTATCGTCAGCGCGATAAAGATATACCCAGCATGTGGAGCATGAATTGACCGTAATATTGTATTTGTCGCTTCCGAGGGAAGTATATGCCCCCATCGTCGGCGGAGTGATTCCTCCTCCGCCGCCGTTCTTCAGCCTGATCGGTTCCTCGCTCACGCTCAGGTTGTTGTTGGAATATAGCCTCGGTCCATAGAGTTGATTCTGATTGACATTCAGTTGGCTGCCGTTGACTCCATCGAGCACAATCCCGTCTTTGCCGTTGAACGCAATCGTCGTCGTCGCCGTTTGCGTGGTGTTTCCGACATCATTAAACTGCGCTCCGTTATTAATGGCGGACGAAATCGATATGCCGTTGCCGAGATTGCCTGCTGTGGAAATATAATCATCGCTTGCCGTCAGTCCGATCCTCGTCTGATATATGCTTGTGTGGCTTGTGTCTTTAATCGTTATCCCGTCGAGTTTATTTGCGGATATCACCGCAGTTTGCACTGTTGTGCCGGGCGTTCCGCCGATCGTGTTTACTGTTCCGGCGCCGTCGAGCCTGACACCCGGCCCCCAGTTCCCGCATGCTGTCGTTCCGTCCGCGCACAAACCAATGTAGTTGCCTAAAATAAGATTTCCATTGGAATTTGTCCCGTGTATGTAAACGCCGGGCGTATTTAACGAAGCTGTTCCGCTGACTCCGTTGCAAGAAATGAGATTCTTCTCCGCGGCATCCGTTCCGTCGGCGCCGAATGAATTCCCTGATGTATCCGCTTGAATATCAACTCCGCCGCCTTTGTTCCCCATCGCCTGCGCTGTAGCATTCAAGCAACTCGTCCCATCGACTCTCGATCCTATTCTGTTGCCTTTGACAATTGTGTTTTCGGCATAACTCCCGAGAACGATTCCAAAACTCTTGTTTCCCGAAATATAATTCCCGGCGGCGGCTGTTCCGATAACGGCGGCAGCCGCAGGGTTAAGCGAGTCTCCATAAGCCAGAATACCATAATAGTTTTCTATCCCGGCCCCCAAGCCATTGCCGCTGGTTGTTCCTATGTAATTCCCTGTGACAGTGGCGCTGACGCTGGGTTTAATTACAATTCCCGCGCAGCCGGTCGGGCCTCCGGCGTGCGCGCAAGCGGCGCTGCTGAATCCGTTTATTGTGAGGTTAGATATAGCGACATTGTCCGCATTAATCGTGAATCCGTCGCAATTGGCGCACCCGCCGCCTTTAATAGTAATATTGTTCCCTTCGCCGTTTATCGTCGTTCCATTTCCATTCGGGCCCGTTATGGCGACAAGCTGTGAACTCAAATTAATTGTCGGAGACGACATTTTCGTAATGTCGAACCGGATATTGTCCGTGCCGGGAGTTGTGTTCGCGGTTTGGATACATTCACGCAAAGTCCCTACGCCGCTGTCGCTCGAGCTTGTCACTATCGGGCATGAGCTAGCTTTCTGCTTAATCGCCACAAGCTTACGGGGAGAATCATTGCCGCAAATCACGAACAGCTTTTCGTTGCCCATGATCGGCCCGCCGGTTATGCCGCCGGCGCCCGTACATACCGACAAATTACTCTCAACAGTCATGCTCGAGCCAGCCGTCGCTATCGCGTACATATATCCGCCGGACGTCCCGACATACAGCGTGTTGTTCATGTAAATCGGCGCCGTCGTGATCGCCTTCGCGCCCGGCGCCGGCGTCACTTGCGAAAAACGCGACGTGACAGCAGCGCCGTCCCAGTAATACTCCCATACTTTCCCAACGCTGTCGCCGACGTACACCTTTGAGCGCGTTCCAGTCGACTCGGGCACAAATGCCGCAGGCCCAAACGCATTCGCATTAGGAGCTATTGACGCGATCAGACTGCCGTCAACGGTATTCACCCATCTGATCCTGTTGTCGTTGGTGGTGACAATGAGTTGCGAGGTCCCCGCTTTTGTCGCCAGATCGGTTATTGCGGCTCCGTAATTGGGCGTCGACGCCCAAACCGGCGTTCCGCTGATCGTATCATACGCATAAAGCGATCCGGCCGCGCTGCCAATGTAAATAATGCCGTTGTTTATCACGGGCGCCGTTTGGAAAACAACGCCGGCGCCGAGACTCTTCGTCCACACATTCGCCGGATTAATTTTTTTGATCGCGTTCACTTCGCCCGCTCCGGAAACGAGGAAAAGCATGTCATACGCGCCGATCGGCGATGTCTGCGCGAGCGGCGGCGCGTTGAGAGAACCCGCCATCCCGGTCGCGTACGGCGGCGCGTATTGCGTGCCGTCATCTGTCTTGCGCGCATAAATTTTATTATCCGCCGAAACGAGATAGATAACTCCGAGAGCGCTGTTGATTACGACATTTTTCATCCCTCCCGCTCCCACCGGAACCGGAGTGAAAAAATCGGAGACTCCTGACGGCAAATCCCAATATCCGTATAACGTTCCTTGACTTGACGGCACGTCCGTGCCGCCGAAATATACCACTCCGTTGTACAAAAGAGGCGACGTTATCGTCGACACATTCGGAAGCGTCTTTGTCCACGCCAGTTGGAACGGGTAGAGCAGCGAAGCATTGTCGTTTACGGAGAAACCGTTTTCATTGCACTTGTACGAAATCCAGTTCTGTTGGCAGGAAGCCCCGTCCGGCCACTTTCTGATCTGCAAAGCTGTTGGAGTAAACGGCGCAAGCGGAGTCGCGTTGCTCGCGTCTCTGACGCTGAGAATGCCCGCAACATCGCCGGGAGTCGCGCTGGTTTTGATAACTCCCGCCGCCCCGAATGCCGGACTGCTGAATTGATTCGGCGCGGTGTATGAAAGTGTAAACAGCGGATTGCCGGATATTGAAGACGCATCGAACGTGGCCGTTATTTCATCGCCTCCGTTGAGGTCGGTGAGCGTCGCCATGTAAACGGATTGACTTATATTATTGTTGAGAAGAACCGGCGGATTCCATGAATCGCTCACAAACGCGGGCGGCGAGTTGCAGTCGAGATTATTCAGAGTGCCCGAATGAGCTTGCGAATACCATTGCGATCTGTTGTAGGCGGCGTCCACCGTTCTGATGTTGAAAAAATAGTGATCGGTCGGTATCTCAGGACCGAATTTGTAAATTTTCTGGTAACGGGTCGCTGCGGGAAGCTTATAAGGCAGACCGTAATTGCCCGGCCCGGCCGGCGCCGCGCCGGACCAGCGTTCCATTCCTGTAATCGCCGTGCCTCCCACAGTCGTGCCCACTTTGAAATCGTAGGTCAAAAGTTCCGGAACAGTTGTAGTCGTCGGGGCGGGCGGCTCCCATTCAAGTTTCATATAGGTGTCGGGTCCGGACATATAGACCGAACATGACGCGTAAGCCGGCGCCAATGGCGCGGCCCTCGTTCCCGCATCGTTCAGCCATACGTCGTTCTGGCCGCCAACCGGTCCGGCGTCGACTATATCGAGGCCTTTTTGGCCGTCCAAATCCGCAAATTTCGCTTCGTATGTGCCCGTTACTATTGTCGATAATTGATTGTATCCCACAGCGCATTGTTGCGCATCGTTTACGCTCGTGTACAAAATCGCCGGATTCACCGCGCTGTCAGTCCCGATAAGTATTTCCGGCATGTAGTTGTTCTGCGTCTCTCCGACCGCGATCGAATAAATATTGAATCCAAGCGGGTAGTTTAGATTGCCGCCGGCGTTGGTGAATCCGCCGTTGCCGGTGCCCTGGAACATCAGAAGCGTGTTGCCGTTATTCAACAGCAGGTCCAGCACTCCGTCGCAGGCCGCCCCGCCGTTTATGATCTCTCCGGCAGCCATGTAATTGACGCTCGCGAGCCCGCCTGACTGCCATGTTTGCGTGTATACGCCGGCGGAAGTGTATGAAAACACCCTGATCGGTCCGCCGCCGACTCTGTATATCGCTTCCGCGAAATCCATATAGCCGTCTTTGTTGAAATCGGCCGGAACCACATAGGAATGCGCATCGGCAACAGCTTTCGTCCCGACCTCATAATTCGGCGTCGCGGGGAAATTCCCGGCGCCGTCGTTGTTGTAAATGTAAACTCCGTGATTGCTCGTCAAATCGCTCGCCACAAGGTCCAGAAGCAGGTTGTTATCCATATCGGCGAAATGAACGGACGACCCGCTGCAGGAACCGTTGCACAGCCGCTGGCTCGTCGTTAAAATGCCGAATCCGTTGTTTTTAAGAACGACAAATCCCTGATTCGACTTGCATGCTTGAACGAGATCGAGATCGCCGTCGTTATCTATGTCACCAAGCGACATGTCTGAGACTTGGCAGGCAGTGTCTGTGTAAAAAGACGGCGCCGCCGGGAAATTGCCGCCTCCTTGACCGAGATAGATCCGCGCGACATTGCCGACGTCGCCGATGATTACATCATTATTCCCGTCGCTGTTCAAATCGCCGACAACTATTCGATAGTCGTTTCCAAGAGGAGCGAACGCCACGCCATGATTAGTAAATCCGGCGACAGTGAGCGGCGGCGGCGCTTCTCCCGGTTTGAGTATCGTGAATTTGAAATTTCGAACTTCTTTTCCTACACGCGCAGTGACAATCGCATCGCCGGGAGAAAGAGCCGTAAACTTGCCTTCCTGCGTTATAACGCCGTGCGGACTGCCCATCTCCCATACAGCCTGCACGGGATAGATCATGCCTTCGGGGAAATCGCCGTATATCGTGAATCTGACAATGTCACCCTGATTTAATGTATTGACTCCGGGCATTATGTGCAGCCCGTATAAACCGTCAAGCTCCGCTTTTATAGTCGCAGTGGCGACCGCAACGCCGCCTTTTCCGTCGCTGACGCTCGCCCGGATTTCGTACTCGCCGCGCATTCCTGGCGCCTGCCACGTCCACCGGTTTCCGCCGCCCGGCGTCAGGACGCCGCCTCCGGCGACGACCTCGTAATTCACCGCGTCGCCATCCGGGTCTATCGCCATGACCGTCACTCCGGTCGTCTCGCCCATGTTCAACGCCGTTTTGCTTATCTTGATCGCTATCGCCGGCGGCCTGTTCTCCGACAGGAAGACGCCGAGCAGTTTTTCGAGATTGAGGCGCCCCGCGCCGAGCAGAGCGGCTCCCGCCGGCAACTCGTCGGACTTGCTCTTCAGCAATTTGCCGATCTCCGCCGGCCCAAGCGCCGGCTGCGCGCTCTTCAGCAGTCCTGCCGCCCCGGCGACGAATGCCGCCGACATCGACGTTCCGTCCCGATAGCCAGTCCCGCCGCCCGATTCCAGAGAGTAAATCCTCGCGCCCGGCGCCGCAAGCGACACCTTCGCCCCGTAACCGCTGAATCCGGCCCGCGCGTCGTTCTCGTCCGTCGCCCCGACCGTGAACACTCCGTTCAATCCGGCGGGAACTATACCCGAAACATCTATTGAGTGATTCCCCGCCGCGGCGACAACAAATACATTTGACGCCTTGGCGTAATCAATTACATTCTGGAAAATATCCCACGCCGCCGAGCCCGGCAGCGCCGCTCCCTCGAGGCTGAGATTAATCACCGCCGCCCCGTTGTTCGCCGCGTATGTTATCCCATTCATCACAGCGAAGAACGGACAGATTCCCTGCGCGTCGCATACGCGCACGGGCATTATCCGGCAATTCCAGCATACTCCCGCAATCCCGAACGCATTGTCTCCCGCCGCCGCTATTATCCCGGCGATGTGCGTTCCGTGGCCGCTTGGATCCTGAACCGGAAGCGCGTCCGGCGCGAGAAAAGTCGCCCCCTCCGCGAGCCGGCCGGCGAGATCGTGTTGCGCTCCGTCAACTCCGGTGTCCACGACGGCGATCAACGGCTCTGAAACGCTCGAATATGATTTCCAGACCTTCGAAGCCCCGATCCTTTGGAACGCCCAGCTCATCCCCGGATCGGACGCCGCCGAATACGGCGGATCGTTCGGAACATAATCCGAGGCATTGAAAACAATATTCGGCGAAACCGCCGCGATCCCGTTCTCCTGTTTCAACCCGTTTTCGGCCGCCGCCATATCCGCGCCGTCCGGGAATTGAACCTGATAGAGTCCAAGGTAAGGATTGTATCCGACAATCGAGCCGCCGGCCTTCGTAATCGCTTCCTGAAGTTGGGTTTGCGCAGCGCCCTGAGTAAGTTGCAAAACAAGTTGTTGTTTGACAGCCATGACACCGGCTTCACTGATGATATCGCCGGCCTTCGCAGGCTTGTATGTTATGTCGCCGCCGCCCGGAAACTCGAGTGTGCACGGCTCCATCGCGTAAACCGCATAGCCTTCCCACGGCTCCAACTTCTTCGCCGCGAAATATGTCATTTTCGTCGAATCATATCCGAGCGGCGCGCCTTTAATTTTTCCCGACTTGCTTAGCGCCGCCCCGTCTATCAGTATTTCATCGTTCCAGTCCACCGACAAACTCGACGGCGGGCCTATCATGTTCCAGCCCTTTTCCAGCCGAACCGTGATTTTTACCGCAGCCATCCGCATCGACGCTCGAAACGAAACCGGCGTTTGTACCTTGTAATAAACCCAGTATCCTCGGCCGGCCGCGATCTCCGCCCGCGTTCCGTCGCCGCAAATCCAGTAATTCCCGCTCTTTACCGAAACCGCCGTCGCGTCCGGAAGAAGCGCGCACAAATCCGTTCCGTCGAGCGTGATCGGAAACGACACCAAACGCCAGCCGGATTCAAACGTTCTCGGCAGATTTGCTTCGGATTGCGCGGCAATAGACGGGAAAATTAGAAACGTTAATAAAAGCAGGTATGAGAGCCTGTTCTTTAAGCATATTTTTATTCCGTTTCGATTTATTCTCATATTATAATTTTGCGTATGTTTCAACAGTATATATATTATACCATAACAATTATATTACTAAACAAACATTTTAACATAGATAAAAGATTCGACTGAGAGGTTAATTAGGAATATTCTTTGTGATTTTGAAAGAGTTCAAATATATAACATCCATGCCGGTTTTTATGAAACATTCCAGCGCATGCTCAGGATTTTCCACAATCGGCTCGCCCGATGTGTTAAATGATGTGTTTAAGACCATTGGAACTCCAGTTTCACGCTCGAATGCTTGTATCAAACGGTAAAATATGCCGTTAGTTTCAGAATTGACTGTCTGGACGCGCGCTGTGCCATCGACATGAACAACCGCAGGAATCAAGGCGGCGCGGCCAGGTTTTGTATGTCCGATCAGTAACATAAATGGGCTTTCCCGGTCGCATTCGAAGTATTCAGCGACCCTTTCCTCCAAAACAGAAGGGGCATAAGGGCGAAAATGCTCCCGAAGCTTAACCCGACGGTTCAACTTATCCTTCATATCCGGATCTCTTGGATCGGCAAGTATGCTCCGATTCCCAAGAGCGCGCGGACCATACTCGCTGCCACCTTGAAACCAGCCTGCTATCTTTCCGGCCGCTATCTCCCGCGCCGCATCTTCCCAAACTCGCGGCAGTTTTGAAATTTTAATTCCTTTATATTCTTTTAATAGTTGCCGAATTCCCTTATCGTCGTAGGCGCCGCCGAGATATGCGTCCCGCATCTCCCAATCGCGCGGCTGGTTCTTCATTACGTGCTTGCCGTACAGCGCGCAACCAAGCGGGATGCCTGAATCTCCGCTTGCCGGCTGAACGAAAATATTCTCGAACGGAGTCCGTTCCAATATCAACATATTCGCGATTCCATTAAGGGCAACGCCGCCCGCCAAACAGATGTTTTTAGAACCGGTGATATCGTAGAGATTCCGAGCGATCCGAACCATTGCGGCTTCGGTTTCCTCCTGAATGTAGCGAGCCAGATCAGCGTATTCCTGTCCAAGTTCCACTCCGGGCGCCGGCCGAGGCAACCCTCCAAACAACTCGCGGCTTATTATATCCCAGTTCTCGCTTTCAAGATGCTCCTGCTTGAACGGGATAAGTACCTCTCCATCAGAACCGGCAAAAATCCGGCGCCTGAACCGCTTATTATTTTCTCCGTAAGCCGCAAGCCCCATCAACTTGCCGCCCTGCAGTTTACCGAACCTGAGAAACTCCGAAGCGAGCCCGTATAAAAAACCGACGCCGATCGCATATTCGGAAGAGCTGTATGTTTTTCGAATCTGATGCAGTCGGTTGCCTTTGCCTCGGTAAATACTCTGAACCTCCTGAGTGCGGCCGCCGAGATCATTCAAATAGAACCGGCTTCCGCCGTCTACGAACTCGTCGCCG
This sequence comes from bacterium, assembly GCA_041664945.1. Taxonomy (GTDB): domain Bacteria; phylum UBP15; class UBA6099; order UBA6099; family UBA6099; genus JBAYJY01. Next base: position 8,434 of record JBAYJY010000179.1, read on the forward strand.
CGCGAGCCGGCGCCGTCTACAACAAGAATTGCGGCGTCTTCGAACGGGCTGCAGAAAAACGCTGACGCCGCGTGCGCGTCATGATGCTGGACGCTCGCCAACTCGCCTGTGTATCCGCTCTGCCGGATTCCGAGCTCAGTCATCTTTCCCTGCCGTTCGAAAAGGTCGAAAACAGCAAGGTCCGCTTGATTGATGTCGCTTATGTTTGACCTCGCGAGAACATATTCAATCGCCTTCTTCGGGAACGCGGCATCGTATTTTATTCTCGATAACCGTTCCTCTGAAATAGCGCAAACGCCGCCGCCGTCCATCAGGCATGCGCCGGAGTCGTGAATGAATGAATGTATTCCCAGAATTTTCATATACTGCCAGATTTCATTGTCTCATTATAACTAATCGCATCCTGAATATCACATGCCATGAAAAGAGCGGATGCGGCCGAGCGCGTCAGCGATGGATTTCCTGGCGATCGCTGAAAGTTCTTTTTCGAGCGCAGACGCAGCAATTCCGTATTTTTTCCGCAGTTCCGGCGAACCTATCATTTTTTCGAGCGCCACGCGCAACGCCGCCGGATCCGTCGGCGGAACCAACTCCCCAGTCGCTCCCGAAATAACATGCTCTTTCAACGACTCGGTCTCCGTCGCCACAACCGCCTTGCCAAGCGCCATCGGCAGCGCAGCCCCCATTTGTCCGAAATTTTTCTCAACCGGCTTCAATGGTATCGCAACGAACAGCGATTGCCTTATCGCCTCCACAAACTGCGCCATCGGCATCGAGTCATGCCAGAAGAGGCCTTCGCGTTTCGCCTGCCGGCGCGATCTCAGGTCGCATATAACATGCGTTTCAACGTCCAATCCGCGCGCCGCTTCCGCAAGCGTTTCATAGTCGCGCTCGTTCGTGCCGACCGCCAGAACATTCCCCCTAATCGCCCTCACCGATTCGCCCCATTCGCTTTCAGGCAACTGCCGCTCGATGTTGCCAACCGCTTCCGGAAACGAAAATCCGATGCTCGACCGCGACATCGGAAACGGATATATGTTATCAGCCGGAATGCCCTGCCCTAAATAAAAATCGCGTCGCGAGCGGCTTATTGTCAGCCATAAATTGTCCTTCGATCTCACGATTTGTCCGAAATGATTCTCGCCGCTCTCGCGTTCGAATATACCGCACATCAGTCTCGCCCGCTCTAACATGTCGCTCTCGACAATCAGAAACGGAATCCGGTCCGCGCCGGTTTTCATCAACTG
>JBAYJY010000180.1:0-9665 GCA_041664945.1 bacterium
ATCCGTCAGCCACAAGCCGGTCACGTTGCCGAACGGATCCAGCTCGAAATCGTAATCCGCCGGATGCTTCGGCTTGATCGCTTCGAGCCGCCAGCGGCCCGCGTCGCGCCCGGAGCCCACCGGCGCGAACACAAGTTCCGACACGCTGTAGCCGTGCGCCAGCGCGTTCATCACCCCGAACACCGCCTGCACAACCGACCCGCGCATATTCTCCAGCGCCCGGCGCGTGAACGCCGCTATCTCCGCGTCGCGCTTCCCCGGCCCGCCCGGCAGCACATCCCAATCGGCGCTTATCACAGCGAAACGCTTATAGTTCACCGCCATGCGCACCTGCGCGTCCGTCATCATCCGGTCGTAAACCTCAAGTCCCTTCCTGGCAACCAGCTCGTCAGGATTCATAAAACCCGTGAAACCGCCGGGGCCGCGCTGCCGCGCGATTTCGACGTCCACGCCGCGCTCGCGGTCCGCGCCCTCAGGCGGCTTGCCCTTTCCGCCGCCGTCCTCACGCGCATACTCGCGTGGCTCCGCGCCGTTCAGCGTCCGCTTAAACATTCTCCCGATTCTCTCTATAGCATTCATCTCCCAGCCTCCTATTTTCAATTTGGGCGCGCCTTAGGCTCGCCCCTGCGCTTTTTTTGTTTTGCCATTCCTCTGCAACCGAACTAATAGGAATTGAGTTCGGGTTTGCTTCGTCACTCTGTTCCTCGCAACGACGAACTTCTTTTCGTCTTTCCCTGTCTGCCGTCTACTGTCTGCCGTCTACTGTCTGCTGTCTACTTCTTTATTCACGCCGCTTCCTTTAGCATGTCCGCCCGGATCGACGCGTCCGCGAGCCTCTCGAAAATCCTGCGCACCTTCCGGCTCAGTCCCGACTGGCTCGTCCCGTAATGCCAGGCGATCTCGCGAGTCGAGTAGCCGAGCTGATGCAGATGCAGAATCACGCGCTCCGCCTCGTCCAGTTGCGCGGCGGCAAGCTCCTCCATGTCCAACAGACGCACCAGCCGCTCGTCCCAGTCGGGAACAAGCGCCAGCGCGTGATAAAACCCATCCGACCTCTCGAACAGCGGATAATTCATAGTCATTCCCCCTCCCCCCCGTTTTGTCGCGTTTTCAATGACCGCGGTATTTTTGTTCGGGCACAGCATGCTGCGCCCCTACTTTTTTCGCAATAACGAACTGAATAAATCCTCGATCCGCAAATCCTCGCCAGCGCCGCGCGCTGTCTCGATCCGGCGAGAGAGCCCGTGCAGACGGTCGACACACGTCCGCCGCACAAGCGCCAGCACAAACGCGTTGCGCGTCGAAGGCCCCGTCGGCGAACGCTCGAAATCCGCAATCGCCCACTCAACATCCGCCTGCGCCACGCCCAGATTCGAGCAGCCTATCACCCCGTGCGCCGCGTAGCGATCCGCCAGCTTCCGAACCATCTCCGCCTCCGCCATCTCCCGCAGATGCCTGCACGCCCGAGCTCCGGCGTCCTCCGTTTTCGTTTTCATAGCGGCCTCCTCTCGCGCTTTCTGCTTCTTTCCTATTTCCGGTTACTGTTTTCTTTCTTCTGCATTTGGTCGCAGCATGCTGCGACCCCACGAATGAACGCTATCCGTTTTATCTTTCCCCAGCTACCAACTACCAATCCCGATTTTTTAATCTTTTCCCTGTCTACTTGTACTTTTCACCACGACTTCATATCGTCGCGGCCGGTTCCGATCTGCACATCAGGCTCCCGCGAACCGCTCTCCGGCGGCGCGCAAGTCCGCGAACCCGCCGTTCCGACGCCGGCCAGAATGCTGCCGAGATCGCGCGCGCCCCGCGTGTCGGCGAGACGGCAATAACTGTCCGCATGCCTGAAGTGGTCCGGGCCGCGCCGCACCCACTCGTAGCCGGTTATCTCGCCCGCCGCGTCGCGAAGCGGGCGCCGTGCTGCGTTCCGCATCTGCGGCTTGAACACATCCTCTATCAGCGGATGCCTCGGAAGCCGCACCCCGCCGCGCTGGTAGTCGCCCGCCGACGCATCAAGCGACTCCGTGCGGTCAACCGCGACAACGCCCCCGGAATCGTTCCACATCGCACCGCCGCGCGCCCCCCGCTGGTAGCGGCACAAATAAACGCGGCCAGGAAAACGCGACGCGAAATCGCGCGCCGAGTGCTTGTTCGGCATCCCGTCTATCACGCACGTCCGCACGTCGTAGTTGCGCATCAGCGCATCCAGCCCCTCGAACCTGTCCAGAATCCCCGCCCAGACAACGCGCCTGACATTCTGTTGCCGATCGGAAATCACCGCGTGCAGCTCATTCCCCTGATCGACCCCCATCGAGCAGGACACTCCCCGCGACGCCATCGGATAGCCGCCGTCGCAAGCGTTCAGCGACTCCGCCGTCAGCGACGCCGCGCTGTCCTCGTAAGGAAAGCCGACCCGCGAATTCCAGAAATCCGCCATGCAGCGCGTGTTCCTGAAATCGTCGAGAATGGCCGCCTGCACCGGCCGCCCGCGCTGAATCACCTGCGAGTAAAGCTGCGAGAGGTGAAACCCGGCGATCTCCCGCCCCGGCCAGTCAGCCGCCCAGCGACCCGCCGCCGCGTCCAGCCGCGCCGCGCATTTGCGGCAGCCCAGATAAACCTCGCCGCCGCGCTCGTACAGAACGCGGTCCGGGCCGTTGTCTTCGCGAAACGTCCTTTCCGGCTGATTCTCCGTTCCGCAACGCTCGCACTTCAGCGTCCAGAACCGCATGTCCGACCGCTCGAACGCCGCGTCTATCCCGTAGTCCGAAATCGTCGGCGTGCAAGCCTCCCGCTGAAGCGCGAGCTCCGAGTGCGAGAGTCGCTTAACCGCAAGCTCGTAGTCAGCCGTCGTAACCTTGTCTCGCTCGTCGATCATAATCAAATCCGCCGGCACGGACGCAGTTGAAACCTTCGACTTCATCCCCCTGAAATAAAGCGACCCATCGACCGCCCCGTCGCCGTTAACGAACTGGAGATAGTGAACGTTGTCCGCGCCGCGCGCGCGCGCGGCGAGACGCGGACTGCCCGACACGAACGGCTTCACCCGATCGCGCACGAAGTCGTCCATGTCGCGCGCCGTCGGGAAGAAATATACCGCGCGCCGCGCGCGCCCGGTGTCCAGCGCCCACAGCGCGTCGAGGATCCCGAACACCGAGCCGCCCATCTGCGCCGCTTTTTCGATCACGATATGCGCCGCCCCGCATTCATAAATGCCGCGCAGGCACTCGTGTCGCTCGAACGAAAACGGGCGCCCGTCGAGCGTCGCGTTTCGCAGCGCCCACTCCGCCCTGCCCGCGTTCCCGCCGGCGCAGCCGCGCGACAACCGCTCTTCGATTTCGTCGCCTGCCGCCGAAAGCCCCTCCCGCAGCGCGCGCGTCACCGCCGCGTCCACCCGCCGCGGAATCACAAAACTTTGATTATCAACGTTTGTCATTTGACCGCCTCTTATCCGAATCGCGCCTCAGGCCCTCTCCGAGACCTCGATGTTTTCAAACGCCTCCCTCATCCGCCGCGCGAGCGCCTCCGGCGGCTCGCCGGGTTTCGACGCCTCCGCCGCCCTTATAACCCGCTCCCTGATGTTCGCTATCAGCGTCCTGATCTCGTCCGGCTTCATCAGCTTCCGCTGCCGCTCCTCAACCCTGCTGATCCGGTCTATCGCCTCGAACAACTCGCCCGCGAGGCTCTGTATCCGCTTGCCGTGCGACTCCAGCGCCGCCGCGTACTCCTCGGCAGCGTCGTTCGCATTGCTCATCCGCACCTCGTCGAGTTGCGCGAGATGCTCGTCCAGCAACGCCTTGATCGCCGCCACCCCCGTCTTTATCTGGCTCAGCAACCCCGGGTCGTTGACCATCTGCTCGATCCGCACGCACAACCCTTCCCCCTTTGGAAGCGCACGCTTCGCGCCGGCGTCCCTTTTCATGTGCGTCGCGCAGTATTCGGCGCCCGGCATCGCGGAACGGCCGCACTTTCCGCCCGTCTTTTTCGTATAGCCAAGACATTTTCGCTTTGTTTCTTCAGCCTTCGTCTCCATTCGGATGTCTCCTTGTGTGGTTTATATCTTTCTCCGCGTCTCCGTGGTTATGCTTTCAAATCAACTCACCCAGGCAGTCGAGGCAGACCCGTCCTCCGGTCCGGTCGCTCCTGACCGTTCGCGACCAGTGGACCACTCCTCCGCACGTCTCGCACTCCGCGTGTCCCGGCGGAATGCGCGCCGCTTCTCCTCGCGCAGGCGACAATTCCAGCGGCTCCGTCATCGCGGCCCCGCACCAGCGGCAGACAAATTTCTCCCGGCCCCCGCTCCGCTCCCCGGTCCCGATCCAATAGTGCGCGCATCCCTCGCGCCCGCGCCCAAGCCATTCCCGCTTTTGCTCCTCTGCGCCTATCGCATTTTGTGAATTTCGCATGAACTTATTCCTTTTCCTTTATTTGCCGCTATCCTGTCGCGAAAGCGGATATTTTCGCGGCGTCCCGTTTGTCGCAAACGATATGTGTGATATAATTGCAGGTAGGCGGTTGCGCGCGCTTCCCGCGAACAAATGAGCGGTCGCGGCGGGCGTACCGACTACGCCATTAAGGCTACCACATACGGTAGGTGCTGTCAAGTGGAAAAACAAAAAAAGTTTTCGGAACGGCTGAACGCGATAGTGATGGATCTGGTGGAGGGGCGCGGAAGAGCGGCGACGGCGGAAGCGCTCGGGATGCCGGCTAACTTTTTTTCGCCGAGCAAATACGGGCCGGAAAGATTCGCGACGAAGAGCATCGGGCACCTCGACGCGCTGGAGGAATGCTTCGGGATAGATTTACTGGGCGGATCGGGCTCTGCGCTCGCGAGGGAAATCGAACGCGCGGAAAGCGACGGCGCGCTTACGCAACACGACCGGACGGCAATTCTTTCGATCGTGAGGGCGGCGCGCGAACACGCCGTGGTCCACGCGCGAGGCGCGGCAGCGATCGAAAAAATTAAAAAGCAGAAAATGCGCCGCTGACGCCATTTTCGCGACCGCCCGTTTTATTTTTCGGGTAAGTATACGGAAATTCGCACCCAGTCGCCTACATACTCAATGTCGTCCATGTAATACTCTTGCCCCGCCAGAATCCAATCAGCTATTTCCTCTCTCTTCTCCGTGGTAAAGCATTCTTTTTGTCTATTCATCCGAGCGCCTCCAGACACAAGACCTACTGGATATTTGTATAGCTACCATTTTAGAACGGGGTTGTGACAAAAAAAGCCGCCGCCCGGTAAACGCGCCACGCAAACCGGACGGCGGCTATACCGCTCCCTTTTCAGAGCGCGGATTTATGTCATATCACAGCTACAGTGGCGCGTTTCATCTCCATTTTATACCCTTCCGCTTAATAATGCTGTTAAGCGCCGGGTTTTTTATTTTTCTTTGCTTTTCCGCGCCGCTATGCCCTAATAGATACAGCCAGACGCCCGCAAAGGCATTTAACCCGCTTTTCAAACAGGCCGGAATGCCGGACATCCTATTTTAAAGGCATATTTAAAGGGAAGTCATTCTACAACCGGGAAAAGCTAAGCGCCGCGAAAAGCGGCCATTTCCTGAGCGTTCAGAGTTTGCCGAGCAACAGAGCGGCGCCGACAGCGGCCGCGAGGATGACGCGGTAGGCGCCGAACCACGCCAGCGCGTTGCGGTTAAGGAACGACACCATCAGCTTCACAGCAAATACCGCCGAAACAAACGCCATGGCGACGCCGATAAGGGGGTTCACAATTCCGAATGTAGCGACGATCTGGCCGCCCTGTTTCAGCCCCTCGTAAGCTGTCGCCGCGCTGAGCGTCACCAGCCCGAGCAGAAAGCTGAACTCCACAGCCGCCGGCACGCTTAGCCCGATGACAACGCCGCCGATGATGGTGACGAGGCTGCGGCTTGTTCCCGGCCACATCGCCAGGCACTGCGCGACCCCGATGAGCAACGACTGGCGCCACGTAAGGTCCGCAAGCGAGCGCCCCTGTCCCGTGTCTTTATGTTTCACCGCGATAATAAGAATCGCCACGCCGCCGACGAACCATGCCGCCGTGATCGGCCACATGCCGAACAGGAAGCTCTTTATAGGCTTCTCCAGCGCGACGCCAATCACAACAGCGGGCAGAAACGCGGCTATCAGGTTCAACGCCATGCGCCGCCCTTCGGCGTCGCGTCCCAGCAACCCCATCGCCATGGCGCGCACACGCCCGAAATACAGCCAAAACACGGCGAGTATCGCGCCGACTTGAATGCAGATGGCGTAGGCGTCGGAGGCTTCCTTTTCCGGCCCGATCTCGCCCATGCCCATCAATCGCTGCGTCAGGTATAAGTGGCCTGTCGAGCTTATCGGCAGATATTCGGTCAGGCCCTCAACGATGCCGAGAATCACAGCCTGGCCCCGGCTCATGCGGGAGGCGGCCGCGCCGGACGTCTCTCCGCCGGCATTCGCAACCATCACGAACAAAACCATGGCGGCGCATGCCATCAACAGCGTCCTGACACTTGTTTTCATAATGCCTCCGAAGCGCCTTTGCGGCGCCGTTTCGTAGAAAAGCAGTTGGCGCGGGCCTGTCATTTCGCGCTCAGAACCGCCGTCGTTTCGCCTTTGGGCGGGATGTCAAACGTAAACATCACGCGGGTTTTATCGCCGTTCGCATACCGCGCGGCAATCGCGCATCCGTCGCAAGAGTAATCAGAAGCGGCCGGCATATCGGCGCGCCACGCGGCGCCGGGGAAAGCCCTCGCGCTGCTGTTTTTAACCTTAACCATGACGCTGCGTCCGTCCGGCGATGCGTGAGCGTCCGTTTTCAGAGCGCCGATGGAGAAAGCGCTGTAACCGTCTTTTTTGGCGTTGATTTCGCCGATCTTCCCGTCATCGAGATTCAAAACGCGATACGCGCCCTCATAAGCGGCTCCGGTTTGAACATAGGTTGTGGATTTAACCTTGTCAACCTGATTCATGTGCAGATGTCCGTACAGCGCCAGTTTAACTTTATATTGCGAGGCGAGATCGATCACTTTCGACTTTGTATTGTGCAACGGGACGTGATAGAGCAGGATTCGCATTTTCGCGCCGGAGTTCCGCGACAGGTCGCTCTCAATCCAAGCGAGCTGCTCGGGAAAAAGATCTTCCCGAAATGCGCTCTCGCGCATCCCAGACACCATCGTGAAGGCGTCGTCGAAAGCCGTAAAATGATAGGCGCCTACATCGAAGCTGAAATCGGTGGCGCCGAAAAAACGGTTCCAGCGGTCATAATCGTCTTCAAATTTGTGAGGACTTAAATCGTGATTGCCCGGAACGATGAAAGTGGGCGAATTAAAGGAATTCCACATGTCGAGCATGGGGGGATACTGATCGGATTCAGGCCAGCGGTCATCCGTGTAGCCGTTGGAATCCGTCAGGTCGCCCGTGACCACAACGACATCGGGATCGATAAGGTTTATCTCGTCCGCCAGTTGTTGGTATCTGTCGAATAACAATTCCGATTTATAAACATGGACATCGGTGAGGTGAACCACTTTGATTGAATCCTTGAAAGCGGAAACAACCATAACGGCTCGCGGCTGGAAGTCCTCGCCGCCGTCGAATTTCAGCCGGAAGCCATACAGCAACGAAGGCTGGACGTAAGGAGTTGTGACGTTCAGGGTCCATAGTCCCTTCAGCGAATCGAACGAAGCGTTTTTCAGTTCGAGAGGCGCGGTCGCCCACGGCGATTCGAGAGCAATCCGCCAGTCCGACGCCGAAGCTGGCGCTGCGGCCTCTATCGAAAATGCATCGCCGGGCCGCACGATTACTGGGCGCGTTCCCAGCGGGTAACGGATAAATGTCAGCGGCCTCGCCCCGGCCTTCTCTTCAAAAAGAACCTTGCCCAGATCAAGCGCCTGTCCTGAAGCCACTGTCAGGCCGGCTCGCTCCAGATCGGAAAAACCGGGCCGTTCGAAATGCAGCGTGTAGGTTCCCGGCGCAAGCGCGCCGAAAACAAATTCGCCCGTTGCATCCGTCACGAGGACAAGTTCGCCGTCCTTGCCTGTGGCTGACGCTTTAGCGCGCATCACCGGCATCCCGGCGTTGTAGAGGCACTCAAGAACGCCGGATATCGATCCGTAGGGCACGCTTGCCGCGCGCAGCGTGTCCACCGCGACGAGCGTCCCAAGGCTCTTGGGGTTGCGATCGCCGAGAACTTCTATCCGCAATTTGTGCGCGCCCGGCGTCAGGTTGTTCGCAAGCGATATTCTCTCCGGGCCGGGGGCCATGCGGTTACGGTAGAGGTCTATCACAGCGCCCGGCTTGCCATCCACGGAAACCGAAATAACGCCGCCGCTTTTCCCCATGACAACATCGGCGGAAACAGCCGCGCCGTTGAAATCGTATTCCAGCGCCGCGCCCGGATCGTACGAAGAGAATGCCGCGCCGCCCGAAAGGCCTTTCATCGGCATTGGCTTCCACTTGTCCGCCGGCAACGCCGTGACGCCGGGGCCTTCGGCCTCTGTTACGCTTTCCGAAAACGCAGGCGCCGCGCCGATTCCGGAATCAGCCCCCGCGATTGGAACATTCTGCGCGCCTGCGCATGCCGCGATCAGCGCCCAAAGAAATGCCGTTAAGATAATGCTCAGCGCTTTTTTCATTTTTAATAGTTTTCTCCGTCGCTCATAAGCTACCGCAAAAGCGGCGCGGCCGGCTTCGTTCGCCGGCGAATGTCTTTCTCATATTTTCCCGGCCGTGAAGCCGAACGTTTTGCTAACCGCATTGCATTATAAAACGCTACGGTCAGATAACATCAAATTCGAATAAAACTTTATGCCGCTCAAAACCCGCCGGCGCAAGAGCGATCATTATTTCGTCTCCCGCATAAAAGCAACTCCTGTTTATTATAAAGCGGCGTTTCCGTCAGTAAATCTAATTTTACATATTGTGCCTTTTAATCCGTAAATTGCGCGGGCTGGCGCCGCTCCGTGGCCCGTACGGCGCCATGCGCAGCCGGGAAATTGAATTCGCCGGGATTTCCTTTGTAAAAATTCTGAAAATGTAGTTGAGCGTCGTCGCGTCCGCAACGTTTGCGCTATAATTTTCATCGCCGGATTCAACGGCTTAACAAATGCGGCGGTGACAGGCCACGTTCTGCGGCCGGCCTTGCTTCTCCCGCCATTTACCACAACTATCAAGGAGCCGATCTCTTAAAATCATGAAACAAAAAACAATCATTTTCGTCTTTGCCCATCAGGACGATGAAATCCTCATCTCCGGGAAAATCATGTCCGAGTTGGCTGCAAGGTCAAATGTTCATCTCGTATGGTGCAATGACGGCAGCGGCGGCGGCGGACTCTATGCGTCAAAAGAGGATATGCAAAAGGATTACCTTCCATTTCTTCGACCCGGAGAAAGCGTTGATTCGCTTCCGCAGGAACGCGTCAAGGAAATACTCTGCGTTGTCCGGGAAAATGAGGCGCGCGCAGCTATGGGCTCTCTGGGCGTCAAAAGCGAAAACATGAGATTCCTCAGACATTCGGCGGCATGGATGAAGAGCGCTGAAAACATTCCGGAGCTTATCCGTGAATTGGGCGCCGTTTTCGCCGGGATTAAACCGGACGAGATTTACTGCGACGCTTGGGAGGGGGCGCACATCACCCACGACATCACAAACTTCGCCGCGGCGCACGCCGCGCGGGGGCTGCCCGAAC
>JBAYJY010000181.1:0-9519 GCA_041664945.1 bacterium
ATCTTCGCGAGAAGATATTCAGCGCCAAAGTGGTATTCGGGGTTTTCGTCGCGGATCACAAAAAGATCGAAAGCGGTTGTGAGCGGGAGATTGTCCCATTTGTAAGCGGCGCCGAGTTTGAGAGTGAGCGGAAGCGGATCTGACGCCTGATCGAGTTTGAGTCCGGCGCCGAGATTGGAAAGCGCGGCTCCGAGTTGCCAGTTCTTATCCATTTTGTAGAGAACTCCTGCGTCGACGGCGAATGTCGAGCCGGAGAAGTCCTGTATTTTTTCCTTGATGTATTTAACTGCGACGCCGTAGGAGATAACTTTGGTGGCGTTCGCTCCGTAGGCGAAAGTAAGCGCGTAACTCGTAGGCCGGAACATGCCGGTGTACTCGTTAGTCGCCGTGTATCCGGTTTGCGCGCCGGCATCGAAATAAACCAGACTGCCTCCGAGGGCGCGCTTGCCGTTGTTGGTTACATACGAAAAATAGTCTTGCGTGATGTCGAGTAAGTATTCGTTATGCATTACGGATACTTGGCTGGACGGTATCAGCATCATGCCGCCCGGATTGAGCGTGACAGAGCTGGAGTTATCCGCGATCGCCGTATATGCGCCGCCCATGGCTTCCGCCTTGGCGTTGACGCCTACGTTCAGAAAGATTGCTCCCGTTGTGCCGGCCGCCCTGCATGCCGCAGGTATCAGAATCATTCCCATCGCCGCAATAATCAAACTTTTGTACAAGTTCTTTTTGAACATGGGCCAACCTCCATAAAGATTCTTTTATATTATACCCCGAAATACTTCACTAAAACAATATTGCTCTATTTTATGTACTCAATTTATCATTGTTAACTTCCACAGATATCTTTAGACCAGTTATATGGTCGCAATTGCTTCCAGGTTAGCTCTTTCCAACATTCTTCTAAGCTCATTTATTTCGCTCCTACAAAATCAGTATAATCCTGTTTTGTTGTCGTCCGTATGAATCAGAAAATATTTCTCTCCACGTAATTTTACTGATGTTCAAATTTATATACAATATTCATGCCAATCTGAATAGAAATCAAATCATCGTTACTAAATTACATCTTTCCTGAATCGAGTTAACCGTTTAGAATGTATATTGGCAAATTCGATATCTTTGCGAGTTAATGAAAGTAAACATCAAAAAAGTATAAATTGTCATATTCTGTCGGTTTTTTCTGATTTTAACGCGTTTTCAAACAATAAATGGTTCGAAAAAACGGAAATGTGAGAGACAGGCATTATTTCAATGTGAACTTCCGCTGGAATAAATGCAATTAAATATTTCTGATTATTTGAAAACAATGGGACATAAATCAATTAGGAAAATGCAATTTGCTGCATTTGCGAGTGCAGTCTGATGCACTTCGGGTTTCTATATATCTGAATTGCACGGAGAAAATAATGTCCGTTTCCAGGAGTCATTAAACCGCAAAATGTTATGAAATGGAAAATACAACTCGTATGAACGATTGTGATTATAAGATTAGCCGATAGTGATTAACGACATGCGGGATGTTTTGAGCGCTGCCGGGCGCTATGCCGGACTATATTAGTAAAATAAATAAACAATAATATAATAATTCATATATCAGGGGCATATTATCACATAAATACACATATAGCAGAGCGATATATAATAATACGCAGCGCTTTTAATAGCATGTAATATGGCACATAGCGAGAGCAAATTATTACAATAATACTACTGATTAACATAGGAAATACATCGTCAAGCGATTGCAAGAATAATATTAATTGGCGCTTGGCGTTTTGGGAACATCCGCTGGCTGGCGTATATTTTTAAGAGCGCTCTCGGCGGCGTCGAATTCTTCGCCGAAACCTTTCCAGTCGAGCTCGCGAAGACGCTCTTTCGCTTTTGAGAGATGCTCAAGGCCGGTTCGGATCTGCTGGATGACGGTAGCGTCAAGAACCGGCTGATTGAGAGAGTCCCGGTTTCCGGTGTTTTTACTCGCGGTCGGCGCGCCGACGAGTTGCTCAAGCGCGGACTCGATCGATTCGCCCATGGCGACCCGGTTGCCGATAGAGGCGATGACGCGCTTCAACTCCGGAATATCGCCTTTTTCCGCCTTAAGGTAGACTGGTTCGACGTACAGGAACGATTCCTCGACCGGTATGACCAGCGTGTTGCCGCGAATGATCTGAGAGCCGCCCTGACTCCAAAGTGTGAACTGTTTGGATATTTCCGAGTCCTGATCAATACGAGCTTCGATTTGCATCGGTCCGAAGATGAGTTTCTTTTTCGGGAACGTGTAAACAAGAAGCTGTCCGTACTTATCCCCGTCGTTTCGGGCGCACATCCATGCGGCCATATTGGCCCGTTTCGACGGCGTGAACGGCAGCATTAGCACGTATTCCTCTTTATCGCCGTCGGGCAGCTTCATGATGGTATAATACGGTTCAACTTCCTGCTCGTTCTGGTAGAACACTTCGCGGCCGGTTTCCCACAAATCCTCTTTATTGTAAAAGACGTTGGGATCGGTCATGTGGTAAGCCATAAGGACCTTCGCCTGAACCTTGAACATGTCGACCGGGTACCGGATGTGGGCGCGCAGCGACTCCGGCATTTCTTCTTTCGGAGTAAAAAGGCCGGGAAAAATCTTGTTGTAAGCGCTGATAATCGGGTCTTTTTCATCGAAGAGATAGAAAGTCACTTTCCCGTCATAAGCGTCGATGACGGTTTTGACAGAGTTGCGGATGTAGTTGAAGCCGGCGGCTCCCTGGCTTAACTTGGCCGAGTAGGGATAATTATTGCTTGTCGTGTAGCCGTCGAGAACCCATTTGAGACGCCCGTTGTCGATAACGATATATGGGTCGGAATCATACTGGATGAGCGGGAAAATCTTTGAGGCGCGTCCGGACTGCTGCGGGCCGCCGAGTATGTTGCGGTAAATCATTACGCGGCTGTCGCGTGTGATATCGGTGTTGAGAATGGCGGCGAGCGACGAGAATCGGATGGCGAAGGCCGCTTTCTTGATAAACGAATCGAGCGGAATGCCGCCTTGCGCATCGTAGCGCGACATCCTGTTTTCCTCGCCGAGCGGATAGTCGAACTCCTCGGCGCGCGTGTTGACGAACACATAGTCGTTCATCATTTCGCCGTAGTAAATCTGCGGGCGGCGTATGTCGAAATCCTTTCCGTGGGCGGGCGGGATATCCTTGATGAAGAACTCAGGCAGCCCCTCCGGCGTGAACCTGTTCACCGGGCTCATGCAAAGCCCGTATCCGTGAGTGAATGAGAGCCGTTCGTTAATCCAGGTGCGCGCGGGCAGTTTATCATAGGACAACTCGCGAGCGGAGAGCATTACCTGCCTCAGTTTGCCCTCGACGGGGTAGCGGTCGACGTCCACGCTGTTGAATCCGTAATAAGTTCGGATTTCCTGAAGCTGGCGATATGTCTGGAGCAGCGGGCGCGAGTCCCAGAGCCGGATATTTTCGATAGTCAGTGAATTCGAGCGAATCTGGTCGGCGTTCAGGTCGAGACGCGCTTCGTGGGGCTTTATCGAAATGCGGTTTATGTCGTACGCCTCGCGAGTGTAGTCGATCTGTCTCTTGATAAAAGGCTTTTCCATGGAAATTTCGTTCGGGTTGACGCGCAGTTTCTGAACGATTTCTGGATATGCGGCGCCGCCGGCTGAAAACAGGATGAGCAGCGCTGCGGCGGCGAGCGGCAGTTTCCAGCCGCGAACGAAAACGTTTGCGATCATAATCGCGGCGCCAACGAGCGCCGCCGCCATCAACACGTTCATAAGCGGCATGCGCAGGTGCAGGTCGGTGTATCCCGCGCCGGCGACAAAGCCTCGCGAACTGACGAGCATGTTCAGCGCGTACAGCCTGTAGCCGAACGCTTTAATGATGAAAAAGAGGGCAATCAGAATCGAGAGGTGGCTGTAAAGCGTGGGCTTGAAGTGGACTCCCCGGTTGGTGATGATCAGGCCGCGCTTGTAGGCGTAAACGGCGACCGAGAGCACAATCCCGAAGAAAAGGGCGACTGTCAGCCACTGGTACATATAATTGATGAACGGCAACTGGAAGACAAAATAAGAGATGTCGCGTCCGAAAACGGGATCCGTCCGCCCGAAACTCGTCGGGTTCTGAAATTGAAGGAGCATGTCCCAACGGCTGCTCGCCTCGATCCCGATCAATACCGAAAGGAATGCCGACGCCGCGATCATCAACGTCCGTATGTGCTTTCCCAGCGTCTCAATCCCCGGCAGTTCGATCGCGTCCGGCCCGATTTTGATGAATCCCACGCGGCTCAACCGGTCCGCAACCGCAAGATTCACCATCATGAAAGCGAAAAACGCGCATCCAAGCGCTGCGCCCAGCTCAAGCCGCGTGACCAGAATCTTAACGAACACCTGTCGGTATCCGACGTTCAAAAACCACAGCCAGTCCGTGTATATGACAACAATGTTGGTAATGACCGGTATCGCGACGAGAATTGAAAATATCACGATCCACAAGTAATTCTTTTTCATTTAAATATCCTTTTCCGAATCAGAAAAAATTAAGCTCCTTGCCATAGTGAAGTTTAGTTCAGGGCATTGTGAGCGTCAAGCAAACCGGAATCCGGCAACGGAAAGTCGATTGAAAATGCATTGTATCAAGATTCCTTGCTTCGCTCGGAACAACATTACGGAACGACAAATGAGTTGACGAACGAGAAATGCGTTGGCGAACGACAAATTGGCTATCGAAAATTAGGCTTATCTCTTTAGTAGTCTGATAAAGTCCCGAATTGAATATAAATAAGCGCAAGTCTCTTTCATAACGGCGCGACGCATTGAACAAAAATGATAGAATGATAACAAGTCATTAATCCAATCTATTTAAATATGCAGCGGCTACAGATAAAATACAGGCGTAAAATGACACTGTCGCCATTATTTGGGATTATTGCTTTTTTGTTGTTTTTAGTCGCCGCGCTGGGTTTTGGCGCGTCGGCGGCGCGTCGGTTATGGGCTGAACCGCCCGGCGGCCTTTTTCTTTGCGCTTCATTCGGTCTTGGCGCGGGACTGCTTTCCGTATTGTTTTTCGTGTTGATGTCTACAAACGGTTTCACGCGAACGAACACGTTGATAATCATAGCCGCAGGAGTTGCGCTCTTTGCGGCAAACATCAAAATAATTAAAATTTCGGTTGTCGGAATAGTTGCCGGGGCGTTCGGACAGGGAGCATCTCGTCTCACAAAGACCTGCGCGGCGGTTATTACGGTATTTGTTTTGGCGGCGGCGACGACGGCGCTTGCGCCCCCGGTCGATGTCGATGCGCTTTCATATCATCTCGCGCTTCCCAAACTGTACGCGGCCGCCGGCGGTTTTGTGTCCACGCCGTCGATCGTTTACTCCAATTTTCCGCTTGGCGTGGAGATACTGTTTGCTTTTCCGCTGCTGTTGAAAAGCGCAGTCGGGGCGTCGCTCGTCAGTTTTTCGTTCGGCGTTTTCGCCATGCTCGGAATAGCGTCGCTCGGGAACCGGCTTTCCGGCGGCGCGGAAAAAGCCGGGCCGCTCGGCGCGCTGCTTTTCGTGGGGACGCCGCTTGTTTTGTGGGAAATGCGTTCTTCATACATCGATCTCGCGATGTGTTTTTACATTTTCATTTCTCTCGCGCTTCTTGTATCGCAAATGGAGCGTAAAAGTATGGCCGGCGTCGCCGCAGCTGGCCTGCTCGCAGGATTCGCTGTCGCGGCGAAGCTGACAGCCGGGCCAGTCGCGGCGGTTCTCCTCGCAACGGTTCCGCTTGTCTATCAGGACCGTTTCGGCAAGCGTTTGGCGGCAGCGGCAATATTTTTCGTATGCTGCGCGGCGCCAGTTATTCCCTGGTTTATCAGGACTTACATTGAGACCGGGAACCCGTTTTTCCCATTCGCTTACAATATTCTCGGCGGCAGAAACTGGAATCCGGCAGTCAACGCTGAATTCCTGAAATGGCATTTAGGCTATGGACTTGGCCGGGGGCTCAAAGAGTCGGTCGAACTGCCGTTCAATCTGGCGTTCCGCGCGGCCGGAAATTTCGGGTGGCGCATAGCGCGGCCGGACCGGGAGCTTGGCTGGTTTTTCCTGTTTTTCATACCGATTCTGTTCATGCCTGGAGGCGCGTTGCGCAAGAGGGGCGTTATGGCGTTTTTTGTGGTTCTCTCATTGGCCACATGGTTTTTCGGCACCCAGCAGTTGCGCTTTCTTCTCGTCTTCTGGCCGGCGCTTTGCCTTTTGTACGCGGGCGGCCTCATGAACGCCGCCGGTAAATGGCGGATAGCTCCGGTTGCCGCCGGAGCAGTAATAATAATATCTTTAGGAATGAACGCATACGCGCAGAGCCGGAGCCTGATTCCTGCGGTAAGGGCGATAGCGGGCGGAGAGGCGGTAAAAGAGGAATACATTGAAAACAACAATCAGGCGCAAAAAGCGTTTGCTGCGCTCGACGCGCTTTCGGGCGGAGGGAGCGGCGGTAAAGCCGGCCTTCTTCTGGAGACAAGGTCGTTTTATTCGACAACGCCGTCGGTCTGGCTGAATCCGACGCAGCAGGGAATACTCGATTACGGAAAGATCGGCGGCCCGGAGACGCTTTTCGAAGAATTGAGGAAACTTGATGTTGAATACCTGCTTGTGCAGCGTAGCGCCTTCATGTCCATATACGAAGAAGTTGACGGGGAACGCAAAGGCAACCGGGAGTATTCGAGATACTTTCTAAATTTTTTTAGACTCTATCAGGAACTTCTCAACAGCAGGAAGGCAAAACTGGTTTACGCGACCGGCAATTATGTCATATTCAGGCTGTCCGAAAACGGAGGCGAATAGCCGCCGGACAAGTCGAAATAGCGCTTCGCGGATGGCTCCCTCAAGATGATAGTTGATTTGCCTATTTGGTTTATGATATATTTGTTGGATAATATGAGCGGGATATATTTAGACTGAGGTTATCAGGCGATGGATCTGGACATTGATGGGATATTGCTGAAAGCAGTGCAGAGAAAGGCATCAGACGTACACATCACGGCGGGGCTTCCGCCGGTGCTGAGAATCGACGGGCATCTCGTGCCTCTCGAGGAAGAACGGATCATTCCCTCGATCTCGCAGCGGCTGATTTACGCGATGCTGACCGACCAGCAGAAACAGGCTTTCGAAGAAAATTTCGAGCTTGACTTCTCATACGGCGTATCCGGCGTAGGCAGGTTCAGGGCGAACATATTCCTGCAGCGCGGGTCGGTCGGGGCCGTAATGCGCTCCATACCTTCGAAGATACCGACGCTCGTCGAACTTCGAATGCCGAAAGTAATCGGCTCGCTTACGATGAGGCCTCGCGGGCTGGTTCTCGTGACAGGCCCGACAGGCTCGGGCAAATCGACTTCGCTCGCCGCCTGCATCGACCTGATCAACACGACGCGCGACTGCCACATCATAACCATCGAAGACCCGATCGAATATCTGCACCGGCACAAGAAGAGCATGATAAACCAGCGAGAGCTCGAACTTGACACTAAATCGTTCAAGCGCGCTCTGCGGTCCGCGCTGCGCGAGGACCCGGATGTAATTCTCATCGGAGAAATGCGCGACCTGGAAACGATGGAAGCGGCGATAACGATCGCGGAAACGGGCCACCTTGTGTTCGCGACTCTGCACACCAACACCGCGGCCGGCTCGATTGACCGCATTGTCGACGTCTTCCCGCCGCACCAGCAGACCCAGATACGGACTCAGCTCGCGATGAACCTCGAAGCTGTCTGCACTCAGCAACTGCTGACACGCGTCGGCGGCGTGGGCCGAGTGCCCGCGGTCGAGATTCTGATCGCAACGCCGGCCGTCAAAAACCTTATACGCGAGAACAAGTCGCACCAGATAAACGCCGCGATACAAACCGGCAAGGATGTCGGAATGCAGACGATGGATCAGGCCCTGAAAGACCTTTACACGCAGGGAATGATAACCTATCAGGACGCCATGAACCGGGCGCACAATCAGGAAGACCTGAAGAAACTCATTCACGGATAAGCGGGCATTGAAATACGGCGGCGCGTCGCCGGAACCAATCGCTTGAAGCGGGAAAGACGAGTGTGACAGATGCCTGAATTCGTATACAAGGCAAAAGACAGCAAAGGTCAGATGGTGACCGGGAGCATTGAGGCGGAAAACCCGCAAGCCGTCCGGATGAAGCTCCGCGAGAAAAATTTCATAGTCACATCAATATCGGCCAAATCAAAGTCCGCGAACATGAAGGACATGATGGCCGGGTTTCAGAAGGTCAAGGCGAAAAGCCTCACGGTTTTCAGCCGCCAGTTTTCAACCATGGTTAGCGCGGGCCTTTCGCTCGTTCGCGCTCTCGACATCCTCGAACGGCAGGCGGACGACAAGAAACTTAAAGAAATCGTCCACGACGTCCGCATAAAAGTCGAAGGCGGCTCCGCCCTTGCCGATGCTTTTGCGCAACACCCGCAGACCTTCTCCGACCTGTACATCAACCTCACCCACGCGGGCGAGGTCGGCGGTGTGCTCGACGACACCCTTAACCGCGTCGCTGAATTCCTCGAAAAGGATCAGGAACTCCGCGCAAAAATCAAATCATCGATGACTTATCCGACGGTAATTTTCGTTTTCGCCATTGTCATCGTTATATTCCTTCTTGTTTTCGTTCTGCCGACATTCTCAACGATTTTCGAGGGGTTGGGCGTGAAGATGCCCGCAATGACCCAGTTTCTCATGAATCTGAGCGCCGCGATGAGAAGATTCTGGTATGTTTTCCTCGCTGTGGCCATCGGCTCTATTTTTCTTTTCCGCTACTACATCAGCACGCCGCAGGGCAAGTTCAAATGGCACCAGTTCCTGCTGCGCGTTCCGGTTTTCGGCCTTTTGAACAAGAAAGTCACAGTTTCGCGCTTCAGCCGCACTCTCGGAACGCTGATGAGCAGCGGCGTGCCCGTCATGCAGGCCTTGGAAGTAACGAGCAAGGCGGCCGGCAACAAGGTTGTCGAAAGAGCTATTGAAAACGTGCGCGAAAGTATCCGCGAAGGCGAGAGCATCTCGGTGCCCATGGAAGCATCCGGCATATTCCCGCCTATGGTTACCCAGATGATCGCTGTCGGCGAGGAAACGGGAAATCTCGACGCCATGCTGGAAAAAATTTCGGACTTTTACGACATGGAAGTAGAGGCTACGCTCGAATCGCTTACCTCGCTACTCGAACCTTTGCTCATGATGTTCATGGGCGGCATGGTCGGATTCATCGTAATAGCCATGTTCCTGCCCATGTTCACCCTTATAGGCTCGATCGATTAACTGCGATTCAGAGATGTATGCGCAGATATGAAACAGGATTATTAATTTCGAGAAATAGTGGAGAAAAATATATTTTTAAAATATTGCGTAATTTTGAAAATTATGTGTAATAATATAGATGTAACACATCTATTAAACCTGTCAGGAGGATTTTCGGGATATAAGCTGTAATCATAAACCATCATTTAGAAATTATTTTCTACCCGAAAACACTCCAG
>JBAYJY010000182.1:0-9481 GCA_041664945.1 bacterium
TACAGGCAGTGTAAATATCCCTGTCCCTGTTTTCCGATTTATGCGGTTCTTTGTTCGATGTTCGATATTCAATAAATATTGTGATGATTTCTATTACGCAACATAACAAAGCGGTGTCGAGCCACCGCACTCCAAAGCGCTACGCGCAGAAAACAGTAGAGGGTAGAAAGCAGAAGGTAGAAAGGGAAAAGCGTAAAAACAGCAAAAAGCAAACAGCAAACAGCAAAAAGCAAAAAGCAAAAAAACGAAAGCCGGCGGCGAAGGGGACAAAAAAAAGACGGGCTGTAAGGGCCCGTCTTTTGGGTTGCTTGTCAGGGATGTTTGAAGGTTCGGCTTATTCCGGAGCGAGCGGAAGCAGTATCTGAGAGGGGCGGCTCGCGCTGAGGGATATGGTTGTGTTGGCGATTTTGGCGTCGGCCGGCGGGTTGGGGATATAGACGTATTTTGTTATGTTGGTCGCGCGGGCTTTTTCGAGTTCGGCGGGCGTCGCGTTGTGGTACTGGCCGGTGTGGTAGTTGACGTCGAACCGGGGGAAGTATGTGCTCGAAACGCTGACCCGGATCTTGTGTCCCTTGTTGAAGATGATGCTTGTCGGCCACACTTCGATGTCGACCTCGTAGGGTTCGCCGGGTTTGAGCGGGACGCGGCGGGAGACGCTTTCGCGGTGCGAGGCGCGGATGATGCCGTCGGTGACGAGCATCGAGCGGCCGTCCGGATAGACGTCGGATATGCGGACGATGAAATCGGTGTCGACGACGTCGGTTGTGAAGAAGAGTTTGGCTGTGATTTGGCCTGTGACTTCGACGGGTTTGTCGAGGACCGGGGTGGAGAAGACGAGGACGTCGGAGCGTGATTCGATCGGTCGCAGGTCGACGGGGTGTCGCTCTTTGGCATGTTCGTCGCTGCCGAGGGTCGGAACGGGATGCCAGGGGTCGTCGACATAGCTGAGCGAGTCCTGAGCGCCCGCGGGTTTCGCGTCGCTGAGCAGTCCGTCCTTATGGAAGTAGAAAGGCGTGATTTTCGCGGGGACCGGCCACGCGTCGGCTTTGCGCCAGACGTTGCCCGGGGCTTTCGGGTCTTCCGGGTCGCCCATGACATAGTAGCGGACGGCGGGGCCGCTCATGAAGCCCTTGTCCTGACCCTTGAGGCATTCCTGAAACCAATCGATAACTTTGGTCATGCTGTAGACGGAGTTTGCGGGATAATCGAGAGTGACCTGTTTTGTGCCGGCGAGGCCGAGGAAGCCCGCGTGAGTCCACGGCCCGACGATGAGCCGCTGTTTGCCGCGCGCGCCGGGGGCGCCGTTTTCCTGAATGCCGGAGAACGCTTCGAGCTGTCCGTCGAGATAGAGGTCGTACCAGCCGGCCATGTGCATGATGGGGACGTTCACTTTGTCGTAGTCGACGGAGAGGTCCATCATGCGCCACATGTCGGAGTAGTCCACCTGCGAGAGGATGAGCTGCATGACGCTCATGGGGTAGTTCTGGCCGATGACCCAGCCGAAGAAGAGGGCGCGGCGGACGGCGCCGCCCGGATAGACGATTGTGTGGTAGAGGCTCGGCGGGGCGGCCATGACGTCCTGGCAGACGAGGTGCGGCGGCGCGTTTTTGTCCATCAGGTATTGAGTTATGCCGAGCGCGGAAATTCCGGCGGTGCCGACTTTTCCGTTGCTCCACGGCTGTGCGGCGAGCCATTCCACCGTTTCGTAGCCGTCTTTCGGGTCGTCGACAAACGCCGACGAAGCGCCCTCGGAGCCGTAGCGGCCGCGCGTGTCCTGCATCGCGATCGCGATGTTCTTTCCCTCGAAAAACGGGAGCAGCATGTTAACCATGCTCTCGCGTCCGTATGTGGTGCGAATGAGAACCACGGGGACTTTCTTGTCGGTTTTCGGGAGGTAGATGTCGGTGGCAAGGCGAACGCCGTCGGGCATCATGACCATTTCCGTTTTTTTGTCCATCGCGGCGGCGTTGTTGTATCCGGCGCAGACCAGAATCGCAGACAGCAGCAGGGCCGAACAGATTCTCGCGGCGGCCGCCGCTGAAAAGATGTGAGATGCTTTCATTATGTTTCTCCCTCGAACCGAATTTAATATAAGTTGTTCGGGCGCGGCATGCTGCGCCCCTACGGTTCTGTCTTTTTATGCCAAGTTGTTCGGGCGCGCCCCTACGGCGCTAACCGCCCGCATGATAATCAGAACAGTTCGGGCAGGTTCTCGAACACTTTCCGGATCGCGGCGGCGTATTGTTCGATCAGCTCCAATTTCTGGCAGATGACGGGGAACGAATGCGAGCCGATGACGAGCGACGAGTCGAGAAGCGCCTGAGCGTTGGCGTAGTCGGCGGGCGAAGTGAGCGGCGCCGGTTCGCTGCGCAGCGGGCATGCCCACGGGCAGTTTTTGCCGTAGCCGACGTGGTCGGCGAAGTTTTTCTGAGCCGGGACGGGCTTCTTTTCCCAGAGGCAGCTTTCGACGCCTTCGGCCTGAATGGCGGCGAGAACGCGGTCGCGGAAAGCTGTCGGGGCGGCGTCGATTCCGGCGGCTTTCGGGTCGAGGCGCAGGCGGTATTTATGATAGATGTGCGTGCGGCCTTCAGGGACGGCCGGGACCGCGAGGCCTTTGAGGCCGTCGAGGCTTTTCGAGAGGAAGGAGCCGTTGCGGGCCGAGTTTGCGTTGTTTGCGGGCAGCCGGCGAAGCTGGGTGCGTGTGAGCGCGGCGGGCATTTCGCCGGCCATGTACTGCCAGCCCATCGTGATGGACTCGAAGCCGCGGTTGCGGTCGAGCGGCGTGCGCATGTCGATCAGTTTTTCGTCATCGAACGAGCAGTCCTGTCCGAAGAGGCGGACGCTGTCGGCGCCGGCGGCGAGCGAGTCGCTGTTTGTCGCCATGAAGCCGCCTTCGCCGCATGGCAGGTTCTTGCTGGCCTGAACGCTGAAGAGGGCGGCGTCGCCCATTGAGCCGGCGTTGCGGCCCTTGTAGGTCGCGCCGTGCGCCTGAGCGCAGTCCTCGATCACAAGCAGGTTATGCTTTTTGGCGATCGCGAGAATCGGGTCCATGTCCGCGCAGAGGCCGTGCAGGTGGACCGGGATGATCGCTTTAGTGCGCGGAGTGATCTTCGCCTCGATCTTCGCCGGATCGATGTTGAAAGTGACCGGGTCGATATCGACGAACACCGGAACGGCGTTGTGGTGCAGAACGCCGAGCGCCGACGCGAGGAAGGTGAACGAAGGAACGATCACCTCGTCTCCCGGCCCGATGCCGGCGGCCGCGATCGCGATGTGCAGCGCCGAAGTCCCGGAGTTTGTCATAAGGCAATATTTTACGCCTACGAACGCGGCGAATTCCTTCTCCGCGCCCCGAATCTGCGGCGAGTATGGACCCGTCAGTATCTGCGAATCAAGACATTCCATCACAATCTTTTTGTCGTCGTCCGTTATCAAGGGCCACAGTGTCTGCAGTCCGTCCGCAACAGTTTTTTCTCCGCCGTTAATCGCCAGCTTTCCCATCGTCACACCTCAAAATTTATTTTTCCGCGCCGTCCGCGCCCGAAGACGCGCTTCGGAGCCGGTTGCGCTGTTTTAATTCGTTAATTCTCAACCGCGGGCCGCTTCATGATTCCGAAGGACTGGAAGTCCACAATCTGTTCGGCGATTGTGTCCAGCGGCACGTCGCGGCCTGAACTGATCACATCGTAAATCACGCGCTCCGCCGCGCCGACGAAACACCGCGCGACGCAGTAGGGGTCCACATTCTCGCGCACCGAGCCGGCGGCGATGCCCATTCGCAACCCGTTTTCTATCTGCGAGTAAATCACGGAGTAAAACGTTTCGAGCGCCGCGGCCGCCGCGCCGCCCACATATTTCGATTCGCGGAAATAAATCTTCGCGAGGTCCATGTTGTCCATGAAGACGCCGGCGAAGGCGCGTGCGTTCACCAGAGCGAGCTCGCGGTCGGCGAGCGCAAGCCTGCCGGCGGCGGCCATATCGTTTTTAGCGACCGCGCGGGCCAGTTCGCCGATAAAATCGAGCATCAGGACATCAAAGATGTCATGTTTGTCTTTAAAGTGGTAATAGAAGGTGCCCTGGCCGGAGTCGACCTCGGAAACGATGTCGGAAACGTTGGTGGCCTGGAAGCCTTTTTGGGCAAAGATTTTACGAGCTGCCTGTAGAAACAGGCATCTTTTCTCGAATTTTTTGTCCTTCGCATTTTGGACTGACATATCAGTCCAAAATGTAGCGGCTTTCGCGGCGGTTGTCAAGAAGGGTTGGAAAATTTGGTGGAAATGGTTTATTTGAGATTCCTCGCTGCGCTCGGAATGACAATAAGGGGGGGAGGTAATGACAGGCAGGGAGGGAGAGTGACAAGCAGGAGAGGGAGTGTGACAGGCAGGAGAGGGAGAGCGAAAAGGGCGACAGGCGGGGGAGGTAATGACAGGCAGGAGAGGGAGAGCGGAAAGGGCGACAGGCGGAAAGGGCGACAGGCGAAGAGGGAGGAAGTGGCGAGAGGGAGATAGCGAAAAGAGAAGCATGGAGAGGAGTAATGACAAGTGAGGGACAGCGGAAAGGCGAGCGAATGCGGGGAGGGATGACAAGCGGCAGCGGAAAGGGCGACAGGCGGGGGAGAACGGAATGATATCATGCGGTTGCGGGAGGGGGTGGCAAGCGGGGCAAACCCGGACGCCAATCTCGTCATTGCGAGCGAAGCGAAGCAATCCCGGACATGGAGATAGGAAGTGAGATCGGGATTGCTTCGTCGCTCCGCTCCTCGCAATGACGTTTACTCGCTCGGGATTGCTTCGTCGCCCACAAAACGCTTCCAAGCAATGACGTTGTTAGTTTACGCTACTGATTCGATAATAATCGAAACATATTGACTATTTTGGAAAACCGCGCTATTATTGATTCGATGGATGTCGAAACAAAAGGAACGGGGCAAATGGCGATGGATGAATCTGGTTGTTTGAGAGTAATGAAAGCGTTGTCGGACACATCGAGGCTCAGGCTGTTGAACTCGCTGATGGGGAAGCCGCAATATGTCGAGGAGTTGTCGGAGAGGATGGGGTTGTCGGCTTCGACGGTGTCGTTTCACCTTAAAAAGCTCGAGGAGGCGGGATTGGCGGCGAAGTCGCGGGACCAGTATTACGCGGTTTACGCGGCGGATGAGAGGCTTCTGGACAAAACGCTGAGGGAGCTTGTGGGGTTCGGGAACGCGGACGCCGACGGGCAGGATGCGCGGATGCGGAGTTACCGGGAAAAAGTGGTGAAATCGTTTTTCAGGGACGGGCGGCTTGTGAGGCTGCCCGCGCAATACAAGAAGCAGCAGATAGTTCTCGAGGAGATATCGAGGCGGTTCGAGCCGGGGAGGAGATATCCGGAGCGGGAATTGAATTTGATCATAATGGGAGTTCACGAGGACTATTGTACGATCAGGAGGCTGATGATCGGCGAGGGGCTGATGGAGCGCGAGGAAAACGTTTACTGGCGGACGCGGGCCGCGGCGGGCGGCGAAGCTGATGAGAGAACCGCGCCTGCGGCGGCTGCCGAACGGGCGAAGGAAAGCGAACGACAACAAACGGGAAGGAGCGGTGGGATGAAAACGAGGTCGGAAATCAAAAGGGAGTACAAGGAAACGGTGCGGGAGATGGGGATAGTCTCCATAAAATGTCTGCAGAATGGCCGGATGTGGCTCGGAGCGGCGCATAATCCGGAGTCGACGCTGAAGCGTCACCGCTTTGAGTTGTCGCTTGGCACAAGCTGGCATAAAGATCTCCAGAAGGACTGGAACGAATATGGAGAGAAAGAGTTTTCGTTCGAGATAGTCGACACCGTCAAGCCGGACCCGGAGAAGGACAAGGCGGAGGAACTCGCGGAGCTTGAAGCGCTCTGGCGCGAAAAGCTCGCCGCCGAGTTGCTGAACGAGTACAAATGACGAATCGCGGGAAAGCGGACGCAGGAAAGCCGCGGCGGCCATTTTTCAGCCTAAAGCTAATGCCCGACGCCTGATTTTGTGGTAAAATAAGGAAAAGCGCTCCGCCTCGCATTTCAACCTGTCGCGCGAAAGAACGGTATCCGGCGTATGTTAACAGGCCCGCATATCGATGAAACGGGAGAAGGCGCCAACATGACAAAAGAAGAATTGATCGAGTTGTCGGAGGAAGTTCTCAACGCGTGGAACAATCAGGATGTTGAGATGACGCTTGGCTGTTACACCGCCGACCTGATATATAGGGACCCGAACACGCGCGGAAACATAGAAGGCGCGGATGCGATGCGGAGTTATCTCAAGAGGCTTTTCGGCGTCTGGGATATGAATTGGGAGTTGAGGAAGGTGTTTCCGTTCAGCGACAGTGACGGAGGCGCTTTTCTCTGGAGCGCGACGATGGGCAAAGACGGGGGCAAGGCCGTAGTTGTGAACGGCGTGAACCTGATTTCGCTCGAAAACGGCCTCATCAAGCGCAGCGATGTGTATTTCGACAGGACCGCGCTGGCGCAGCTTTTTTAATCAAAAGCAGGATAACCGCGTTTTTTTAACTATTCCGGAAGTTCAGACAGGATTTTATCGAAGAAGGCCTCGATCGCGGCTTTTGCGGCTTCAGGCGCTCCGGCGGAAAGCGTGATTGTTCCGTTGTATCCGGAGAGACCGGCGCCGAAGGCGGGCGGATAAATCGGCGGAACGAGAAGCCGAGCGGAGGAGGGCGCCAGTTTGTCGAACGTGACATGTTCGGGGAGTATCTGCCCCATGTTAGTCAGGGTGTTCGGGAAATTGTGTTTTTTAGTCATGAACGCCATATACGATTTGAAAAACTTCAAAAGACCTTCATAAGAGAGCCTGTAGTAAAGCGGCAGATGAAAAACCTGATTGAGGCCCGGCCAGTTTGCTTTTCTGGCGCGCATGAACGAGCTGACGCGGCCGAGAGTGTCGTCGAAGTCGAGCCCTGGATTTTTTCCGAGTGAGATATACTCGAAAGCGCTGAGGTTGCAGATGCCTTCCGCGCGGGCGGAGCCGAGATGCCACTGCCGGAGGTCGATAGTCATGTGAAGGCGGTGGCGGCCGCGGTCTTCGGGGCCGCCGGAAGCGGCGTTCGCGCGAATGTATGCGGCGGCGACCATGTCGTTGAGCGTCGCGCCGCGCGCGCGCCCGTATTCGGAGAGCGCGGCGACCCGATCGGCGGACAGGAGCCGCGTAATGTAAGCCACCGGGGGCGAAGCCGCTTCGGGCAGTTGCAGAGCGCGCGTCGCGAAAGGGATCATTACCGCCCGGTTCTCGCGGAGGAAGTTCAGAAATATTTTCGGATAAGCGTATCGCGGCACGCGCCTGTAGACCTGCATCCAGTCGCGGCATCCGTCGAGGTTCGGCTCTGGGATGTAGCCCGGTTCGGATTCGAGGCGGCTGTAGATCGCCGCGACATCTTCCGCGACTTCCTTCACGCCGCCGGCGTCGGCGACCTGATGCGCGACTTTCAGCAGCAGGCGGTCGCGCCCGCCGGTTCGAAGCAGGCAAGCCTTGACCTGCGGGCCCGCGGTTGAGTCTATGGGCGAGATCTTGAAATTTTCATAGTCGGATTCGCTGTCGGCGCCGGCGAGATTTTTTCTCTCTTCCGCGGGGAGGCGCCGCCAGACCATGCGGTCGGGATGAATCTCCGCGCGGCAGCCGAGAACGGGTTGCGCGTCGAGGACGAGGTCGAGAGCGCGAGCGAGCCTTTCAGAATCGAGTTCGCCGTCGAACTGAAGCTCCATCTGGATCATCATTTCGCCGAGGCGCAACTCATCCCAGCACATAAGCGCCATGTCCGCCATCTCGCATCGAAGCTGTTCCGGAATTTTCGTCATATTTATATGTGCCGGCGCCGCGTTTATTTTTTACACACCACGCTCAGGCCGATGTCTATGAACTGGCCGGAGGCGTCCGAGCCGCTGGAGGCGGCGATGACGTTTTTGCCCTTAACGATGGCTGCGGCGGCGGCCGGCTCGACGGGAAGCAGAACGTAGCTGTTGACCGCGCCGGCGGCAGTCGCCGCGAGGACGCCGTTTATGAATATTTCGGCGGGGGCGCTGTTGAAAACGGAAAGCATAGGCTCGGAGCAGCTTGTGTCCGGAATATCGAATTCGCGCCGCAGCCAGATTTGCTTCGCGCTCCAGATCGTGCCGACATTTCTGCCGTTTACGCTGACGCCGCCGAAGCCGCCCGCGCCTTTCCGCCAGTTGCCGTCGTCGAAGTCAGGCCGCGCCCAGTCGCCGGCCGGCTTTTTAGTCGTGAACCGCCAGATAGTCTTCTCGATGTCGGCGGAGGGGATGACAGTCCGCAACGCTTCCCCAACGCCGGCGGCGATCGCGCCGTACAGCATATTGTTCTCAGCCGCCATGCGCTCCGGTTCGAATTTGAATATTTCGCGGTCGTAAGAAATGAGGCCGTTCACTTCCATTTCTACGTCTGTGATCTGCGTGTAAACAGCGGCCGAGAGGCCTTTCAGTCGAATCAGGCGGCTGAGCGCCATGTCGAGGCTCCTGTACTGATTCCATAGCTGTTCGCTGCCCTGAAACTGGCGGTAGCCCCAGTTTCGGCCGCCTGGTTTTTCGCCGCCGATTCGTTCCATGCCCTCGCGCCAGTTGTGGCCCTCGACGGTGAAGCCGAGCCCGCCGAACTCGCCGACCACGGCCGCGCGCGTTTCCTCGACCGGCGGCGCGTCCGGCTCCGGGTATCGGTGTATGTCGCTGATGTCGCCTATTTTCATGTCCGTCCAGCCGCTCGAATTATCCACGAGCCGCGATGGATCGCGCTTTTTAACCCAATCGGCGACGCGCGCCGTGTCGAACTGTCCCCAGCCTTCATTGAAGGGAACCCACACAACGATGGACGGGCTGTTATATAGGTTGTCTATGAGATGTTTCAGTTCGATGTTGTAGTTGTCGGCGGAATCTTTCCCGCGTTGAAGTTCGCGGCCGGGATTCATATTGTCGTCGCCGCTCGGCATGTCCTGCCACACGAGCAGGCCGAGCTTGTCGCACCAGTAGTACCAGCGCGCGGGTTCAACCTTCACATGCTTGCGTGTCATATTGAAGCCGAGTTGTTTGGTCGCCTCTATGTCGAAGCGGAGCGCGGCGTCCGTCGGCGCGGTATAAATCCCGTCCGGCCAGAAGCCCTGATCCAGAACGCCGTACATGAAGAGCGGTTTGTTGTTGAGGAAAATCCGGGTAACGCCCCCGGCGTCCTTCGCGACAGAGACCTTGCGCATTCCGGCGTAGCTCGCCACCGAGTCGATAGCCGCGCCGCCGGCTTTGCCCGCGCGAAGTTTGATTTTCAGATCATAGATAAAAGGCGATTCCGGCGTCCACAGTTTCGGCGCCGTTCCTTTCGGGAACGCAAGCTTCAAAACCCTGCCCGGCTTGCCCTTCACGCCAATCAAAACCGCGCCGCTGTCGCCGTTCGGCAACACAAGTTCCGCTTCCGCGGAAGCCCCCGCGGCGTCTCCGGCCGCGTTGACCGAAA
>JBAYJY010000183.1:0-9403 GCA_041664945.1 bacterium
CTGCACGACATAGGAAAAATCGGGATAAGCGAAGCGATCATTTCAAAAGAAGGAAAACTAACGGTTGAGGAATACGAAATAATTAAAACCCACCCGCTCGTCGGCGAAACCATCATAGAACCGGTGCCATTCCTTCAGGACGCCAAGCCCATCATTCGCCACCACCACGAACGCTATGACGGCTACGGATACCCCGACGTGCTGAAAGGCGATGATATCCCCCTGCTATCGCGCATCATCCATATCGCCGACGCTTACGATGCAATGACTTCAGACAGGCCTTACCGGCGCGCTCTCACTCACGATCTCGCCGTTCAGGAAATCAGAAAACACAGCGGTTCTCAATTTGACCCCAACGTGGTCGATTCCTTCCTTCACGTCTTTGAGAAGGAAGCGCCTGAACAAATCCGGCATCCCTCAACGGAATAATGAGGTTTCTGATATGTCAGACGGACCGGGAAGAATTGAACGCTCGAAGGACTTGTACAAGGTCCATGACTCGAGCAAGAAACAAAAGAAAGAACGAAAGGCCGGCGACGAAAAAGAGTTCCTCGAACTGCTCGAAGAGAGCGACAAGGATCTGGAAGGTTACGAGCAGGAAAAACCTATGCGTGACCCTACTCCGCAACAACCGACAAAAAGCCTGCTCGACCGGCTGTCGGCCAGCGCTCCGCCGCCTGTTCAGTTCGTGGACGACTCAGACGGTTCGAAGGACGGCCCCGCGTGATGACGCTGGAAGCAAAAATTACGGGCATCGTGCAGGGAGTCGGGTTCAGATATTTCACGCAGCGCAGAGCCATCGCTCTGGGCTTAAACGGATACGCGAAAAACCTGCCGGACGGCGGGGTTGAGGTTGTCGCGGAAGGACCGCGCGAAAAGCTGGAAGAGTTGCTGATAGATCTTCATCAGGGGCCGCCTATGGCCTCGGTGGATTGCGCGCATACTGTTTGGATCGATAAAGACAAGCCGCGATTCAGCGGCTTTAGCATAATGCGCTGACCCGTGAATGGAGTTCAAACGGCGCGGAACGATATAGAGAACGGCAAGCCTGAATATATAACATGAGGCGCGCCCGGCACGACAGGAGGCGATTGAATTGAACAAGTACGACGACTGGCAGCGATATGTAAAGGAGCAGATGGACAAGGCCGATCAGAAAAAACGAGACGCCGCTCCAACCACGCCCAAACACGCCGTGCCGGGAATAGACCGGGAAAGATTCGCGATCAAGCGGCAGACCTTTGAAACAGACGAAAGCGACGCCGCATCGCGCGGAGCGAAACCACCGGCCATTCAGCCGCCCGAGCGCCAACAGCGCGCAACTTCGACCGGCCAAGCCCCGGCGCCTCGCAAAAGCGCTTCCACCGAGAGCGACTCTTCGCGCCCGACCGGAACCCTCGCCTCTCCGTTCGTTTCAGTCCATGACGTTTGGGAGGCTGCTGAACGTTCTTCAAAAACCCGCAAAATTTCGAAAGAGGACTCGCCGCTTCCCGCCATTCAACAGAAAAAACTGCCGGGCATGGAACGCGTCTCTCGTGTCGAACCGGTCGAAACTTCATCGCTTCCAAGCGGCCGCTCAATCAATATCAAAAGCCGCGAGGAGATTCTCGAGCGTCTGGTCAATCCGACTCTAACCCTCGAAGAAGCGGCCAAGGTCATGGGCGTCTGCAAGGCGACCGTGCGCCGCTATACCGCCAAAGGCGTGCTGCCGCACTACCGAACGCCCGGCAACCAACGCAGATTCAAATTGAACGACATACTCAGTTTTATAGAAAATCAGAGAAAGTGAGATACGGACCCACGCACGATGCATATCACAACTATTGAACAGGACGGGGTCACCGTCATCAATGTGGTCGGCAAGCTGAACGTCGAGACCTACAGCGCCCTTAAGAAACGATTGAGAAACATCGTCGAAGAAGGCGCGAAACGCATTCTGCTGGACGTCAGCGGCATCACCGAGATGGACAGCACGGGAATCGGCGTCATGGTCGCGCTGCTCAATACGGTGCGCGAAAAAGGAGGCGACCTACGTCTCGCCGGCCGGTTCGCTCCTCAAGTTGAAGAGGCGTTCAATCTTTGCGGCCTTGCGCGCGTGTTCGTACAATACCCTAATGTCAAAGACGGAATCTCAAATTTCGATCTATGAGCGGATATTAGAAGCGCTCTTTTACCCGGCTCTCTTCCTGATGCCCTTAGTTCTATTCAGGGAAATCATAGATTCGACTTTTCGCAACATTCCGAACGCCGGGTTCTATACTTACTTCCTTTCAATTCTCGCCCTGCTTGCGTTTACGCTCCCTTACATCATCGGCGGATTCAGGGACGCGCGCAGACCTCTCGCGCGCGTTATCCTCATGTACATAACCGGATCCCTCGCCTTCTCGACTTACTTCGTTATTTTCCGGTCGTTCGAATCATTCCGGCTTCCTCAACAGACAATGATGCAAATCACCGTGTCATTCATTTTTGTTCTTTTTTTTATTTCATCGTTTCTTAAAGGAAGGCTCGAACTCAGAAAAACGCCTTTCAACCTTCCGATTCTTCTGATCACGCTACTTTCTCTTTTCTCGTTCGCTTTGTCGCCCAATTTTTTTATCAGTCTTAAGGAATTCACCCAATACATTTTCGTAATCCTGAATTTCTATCTGATAATCCACTGTCTCGACGCTAAAAAGCACTTCAATGCGCTCGTGATCATGTTCCTGATCGTTATGACGCTGGAAGCTGTTCTGGGGGTTTTTCAGCATTACGGCATCAACAGCATAATCGGGCTCGGCAGCAACAGGGACCCATTCTCCACGCTCGGCAACAAGAACTATGTGGCCGAGATGCTGGCTATGACTATCCCGCTCGCGCTCGGTTTCTCGATCGCCGCGAAACGATGGTGGGCGAAAGTTCTATGTTGGCTCGGCATAACGCCTATGCTGTTCGTCGTGCTGATCTCGGTAACGCGCGGATCATGGGTCGGCCTGATCGCATCCCTTCTCGCTTTCTTCCTTTTTTCAATCGACGGCCTTTCTAAAAAGAAAGCTTTTGAAGCGGTCGCGCATCTGGGCGGCCTGATCGTCATCGCCTTAATCCTGATGGCCATGTCTTCCCGCGGCATTCTCTTTAAAGCGCCGGATTATTCCTACATCAGCAGATTCTCGTCCATCCTCGATATCTTGGGAGGCGAGCTGTCGAAGTCTCCAAAATACATAATTCTTTATACGGTTGGCTGCGTTATGTCTCTGGCGGCGGTTTTCTTCATGCTCAGGCGGCCGAAAGCCAAGCAGATCGGCGTAGCATTCGTCGCCGCTATACTGATTTCCATAAGCGTTATTATGATGCAAAACAGCAAGAGCCAAGCCGCGCTCGCCTCGCAGGAAGCCGCAAGGGCGAAAACAGCGCAGGCTCAACTCGCGCCACCGAGCAGAGTCGAAGACTCCATCGTTTCCCGACGCTTTATCTGGGGCGGCGCAAGGGAAATGATTAAAGAATACCCGCTCGGCGTTGGCTTAGGCGCTTTCAAGATCAGATATCTAACAATGCTCAAAGTTTATCTCGCCGATTCGAAACTGACGACGATTCCAGGATTCTTCAAAGATGTAAACGCCAAGGAAGCCCACAATGAATACCTTCATGCCTGGGCGGAACTCGGACCGCTCGGGCCTCTTTTTATTTTATTTTTTATAATCGTCACAATCAGATTTTTCTATAAGGTTTACTACCGTCTCGGCGACGACGACTTCACAAAGAGCGTGCTTCTCGGCGCATTCTGCGGCCTCGTTTCCATCGGCTCTTCCGCCTCACTCGGGTTCCCGTTCCACATCATCGGGACTTCAATGTTCTGCGGCGTTCTGCTCGCTCTCATGGTTTTCAGCGAGGACCGCTCACTCGGCGCCGACACTCTCCCGCTTAATCTTCCCGGATTCAAAACAATATGGGTTGGCGCCGCGGCGCAGATACAGGCCCCCGAACCGAAGCAAAAACAAAAAAAGAAAAAAACAAATGAAGCGGCTGCCACGCAAACGCCTCCTGACGACTCGTGGAAAAAGCGATGGGTCGTTCTCAACTTCCCGCCGGTTGAGGACGCTTTCGGCGGCGCATTCGTCGGCATCTTCGTCATCGCAATCGCTCTGGTCTTTTGCGTCATCGTAAGCTTCTGGTCATACAACGTGCAGATGGCGAACATAAGAATGAAAAACGCGAACTATATAGCGGAGAAAGCGAACAGCGTTCCGCCGGACAGCGAAGACGCCAAACAAATTTATGCCGAGGCCCGAAGCGTTTACGATGAAGCTCTCAAACTCGACCCGTATAACGGCGACATTCACCTTTTTCGCGGAATGTTTTTTCAGAAACTCAGAGTGAATGATGAAGCGCTCAAGGAATTCCTCGAAGCGCGCCGATATTTCGACCTTCCTCAGATTTCGTTGGACCTCGGCGCCCTCTACTTCGAAATGGGCGAGCCGTTCTACGATAAAGCCGCAAAAGCTTTCTACGAATCGCTCGCCATCTACCCCAACTACCCGCTCCCGCGATATAACATAGGACTCATCTTCTATCAGCAGGCTATGAAACTGCTCGAAAACGGCGCCGCCGGCTCTGACTCCGTCATGGCTTCCCGCGACGGCAAAATTCAAGTCCAAAGCTCGAACAAACAAAAAGCTTTCGTTCTTCTCAGCAAGGCCGCGGACATGTTTCTCGAAGCGATAAAGATAAATCCGGCGCTCGACACAGCCAGTTTCAAACTCGCCCTGACTTACGAGCGAATGAACGATCTGGACAAAGCGATTTACTGGTACCAGTACACCATTCGCGTCAACCCGGCGCACAACGACGCAATATACAACTACGGGCTCGTCCTGACCCGCAAGGCTGCCGATCTCGCCTCCAAGGGCGATCAGGCCATGAAAGCCGGCCGCAAGCAGGAGGCCCAACGCTATTACGGCGAAGCGAACCAGCTCCAAAAATCTTCTTCCGATTTCTTCCGCAAATCCGTCACGAGCGACCCGAATAACGTTAAGGGCATGAACAATCTCGGCAACATGTACTTCAACGAGGGGAAAATCCAACAGGCGCTCGATATGTACAAAAGCGCCCTCAAAGCCGACCCGAACTACCTTAACGCTCTGATGAACATCTCGCTCGCTTACATTCAACTCAAACAATACGAAAACGCGATGATATACCTCAACGAGCTGATCCGCAAGCCGCTCGAACCTCAACACGAAATAAAAACGCTTTACATGGTCGCCACATGCTACTCGGCCATGGGCCGCAACAACGAGGCCGAATCCGTGCTGTCCACGGTAATATCGAAATATGAGACAACGCAGCTTTCCACATCTCCGGAATTTATTTCAGCCGTTCTGCGTTACTCTCAGGTTCTCGACGCAACCGGCAAATCCACAATCGCCGTTGCTAAACTCGAACGGCTCCTTCAAATTCCCATGGCCGCCTTTCAGGAGGCCGAAGCGCTCTACCGGCTCGGCTACTCCGCCGGCAGGATAGGCCAGTACGCGAAATCCAAAACTGCGTTCGAAAGAGTCGCCTCTCGTTTCCCGCAATCGCCTTTCGCCGCAGAATCACGCAAAAACCTTGATATCCTCAGAAATTCTGGCCGCTGATTTTGCGCGGTTTTTTTGATGCACAGGCTGTGATTCCAGACTGAAAAGGAGCTATTGAAGATGCCGGAAAAAATCCGATTGGCCGTCCTGCTCTCCGGCGGCGGAACTACTTTTCAGTATATTCAGGACAGGATTGAAGCTGGCTCTCTCGAAGCTCAAACCGCCGTCGTTGTGAGCAGCCGGGCGGACGCTTTCGGACTCGAACGCGCAAAGAAACATGGCATCCCGGCTTTCGCCGTGCCGCGCAAGGAATTCGCGCAATACGATAATCAGGCGCTTACTTTTTTCAATCAAAAACTGTTGGAGACAATTGAACCGCATAAACCCGACCTGATCGTTCTCGCAGGCTTTATGAGCCTTCTGACGGCTGAATTCGTCGAGCGATGGCGAGGCCGTATCATGAACACTCACCCTGCTCTGATCCCGGCTTTCTGCGGCGAGAACTTTTACGGCGACAAGGTCCACAAGGCGGCGGTTGATTACGGTGTGAAAATCACCGGCTGCACGATTCATTTCGTGGATGAGCTTTACGACCACGGCCCGATAATCCTCCAGCAGGCGGTCCCTGTCGCCGACGAAGACTCTTACGAAGACGTCGCCAGAAATGTTCAAGCGGCGGAGAAACCCCTCTACTGCGAGGCGATCCGCCTTTTCGCTCAGGGCCGCCTCGAAATCAGGGACCGTAAAGTCTACCGCCGCTGATTATTCGCGGACAAGCTATTCTTTAAGGAAAAATTATGGGCGGCGGAAAACCGACATTAGCGCAACACATGAAAAAAGCGATCGCGCGGCTCGAAGAGCTTTCGGGCGTCGTCAACCTCGTGATCGAGGCGGTTGACGCCCGCGCTCCGCGGGCGACGCGTTGCGACTTCATAGCGCGCGTGATAGGCGGCTGCAGCGTCGCCACCGTGTTTACCAAGGCGGACCTCGCGGACCCAGCGGCGACAAAAGCATGGCTGAAACATTTTCACAGCCAAGGCCTGACGGCGGTCATCGCGCCGGGAAAATCCAATAAAAACCGGGAAGGGTTCACGCAAGAGCTCCTGAAATTATCAGCTGTCGACACTCCGCATCATAAGGGCGCTCGCGCCGTTGTCGTCGGACTTCCGAACGTCGGCAAATCAACTATTACCAATTTCCTGATTGGCCGGCGCAGCGCGCGCGTCGGCGCCACTCCCGGAGTCACCCGCGGTCTTCAACTTGTCAGAGTCAGCCCCGACTTCATGCTCATCGACACCCCCGGCATCGTTTCGCCGCGAGTCGCTCGCAAAGACCAAGGCATCGTCCTCGCGCTTGCAGGCTGCCTTCAGGATAACACATACGACCACGAGGAAGCTGTTTTATATCTGCTGCGCACAACGCTTCCATTATATGCGGACAAGTTCACGAATTTTTACGGCATGAAATGCGCAACTACGGATCCGATGGAGTTCTGCGAGGCGGTTGCGGTGCGCCGTGGATTTCTCCTCAAGGGCGGCGCTCCGGACATCGACCGCGCTCAAAGGCTGATCACACACGACTTCGCCGCCGGCCGCATTGCCGGAATCACGCTCGAATCAGTCGATGGCCAGCCTCAAGACAAAAAAAAACCGGATAGCCACAAATAACATTCAGACACAAAAGACAGGCATTCCCGAACGCTTATATCGGAAATTCTTTGTCCAATCGCTCATTAACTTATTAATAATAGAGAGTCCTGCGGAGTCCCGTTATGGCAATGTAAAGCCCGCAATCCGCTGGCCGTAGAAATCCGCAAAATAAACCTCGCCTCCGGGAAGTATGGTTCCCCCATGCGCGCCGCGCATGTAACCGTCTCCGGCGGCGGCGGTTCCTAAAATATTTTGCAGTTTCCCGGCAAGATCGAATACCTGCACCCTATTAGCCAAGGCGTCGGACGCGTATACATAACCGTTCGCCCTGTCTATAGTCACCCACACGATGTTTGTGAACTGCCCGAAACCGGTCCCGATGCCGCCCCATGCGTCGGCTTCTGTCCCATCCGGATTGAGAATCAAAATTTGGCCCCTCTGGTATGAGGCGACATATATCTTTCCGGCTGCGTCGACATCCAGGCCGCGCGGCGTGGCTACATTCACCGGCCATCCGGCCTGCAGCGTTCCGGCTGAATCGTATTTATAAATTTTGCCGGCCAGAGAACTGACATAAATGAAACCGGCATCGTCCACCGCGATACCGTGCGGCTGGGGAACGGTCCACTGCCACTGTTGAAAGCCTCCTGTGTCGATCGCCTGCACACGGTCATAATAATCAACCACATATAGCAACCCGTTCGGCGCGCTGACAATTCCTGTCGGATTCTTGTAGTTGCCGGGCGTGTTTCCGAAGCTTCCGTATGTTGCGACATGAGAACATGGGCTCAACGGATCGAATTCGTTGATTCTGTGATTGTCCGTGTCCGCCACGAAAATATGGCCCGTGGCCTGATTGAAAGCGACGTCCAAAGGTCTGTTCACAAATTCCGGCCAGTTCGGCGGATGATATACAGCGCCCGGCGTCGCGCAGGACTGGTCGTAGTTATACCCGAGAGGTTCGGGCACAACGCATACCTCGTTCGAATATGCGCTTTCCTTGCCGGTCGAATTTATCGCCGTTGTCACATAGCAATAATCGTTGTACCAATCGAAAGCAAATGAGTGATCGTAAACAACAGAGGCGCCCGGAACATTGTTCAGAATAGAACCGGCGAGGCCATACGGGCCGCCTGCAACGTCGCTGAAGTATATCTTGTGGCTCACGAGGTCCGCCAGAGGAGCGCCGTTCGAGTACAAGGTCGGAGCGGTGAATGTCAATCTAACTTGTCCGTTCAGGCTGACGCCGTTCGTTATTACCGGTGGATTGGGAATCAAACTGCTCACAATGATCGTTCCGCTCCCCGTTCCGGTTCGGCCTCGAATGTCAGTCGCTATCACGGTAATCGGATTATATGTTCCATCCGGCCAACCGTTCGGGACAGTGAATCCGTTGCCGGTGAAAACGTCATCGCCGGCCGTTGCGTCGCCATGCGTTCCGTCGTTATAAAGAATCGCCGGGTTGGGACCGCCGACAAGCGAGAGATCCGCTCTTATCGACGCCACATCCCCGTTTCCGTTACAATCGCTGAATCTCGCGAAAACGGTGTAATTCTGTGTTCCGTTAGGCAATACATTGTTCGGATTAAAAGTGACGCTTATGACCTGCGGCGCGCCGTTGATGAACAGAACGCCGTCGCCAAATCCGGTTAACCCGGCGGCGTTCTGCGCCGTGACTCTGATCGTCTGCGTTCCGCATGCCGCGACCGCAACGGAGGTTATCGCATTGTTCGTCCAGATATTATCGAGCGCGGCGGCGTCGCCGTGCGTGGCATCGTTGTACATCGGCGTTACTGCGCCGTTGACCGGCGCAAAATCGGCAGTTGTCGGGTTTACGTTTGCCGCTCCGCTGGCGTCAATCACAGTCGCTGTAATCTTCGTCGTTATAGCGCCGAGTTCATCCACCCAAGTTGGGTTGAACGTCACTCCGGAAACAGCCGGCGGCTGCCATGCCACTGAGAATTGCCTCGTCGCCGTCAAGCTTGTGTTGCCCGCAACATCGGTGTCGTAAAATTCAATCTGGCATTTGTTCACTCCGGCGTCGCGGCAGTTGCCGGCTGCGCCGACTGTTATGTCCGCCGGATTAGTTCCGCATACATAAGCAGCCCAGCCTACGGCGGGCAGCGTCTGCGCGCCGTTGCTCAACACGCGATAGTAACACGTTGACAGCGCCGAACCGCCAGTGTCCGCGTTCACCAC
>JBAYJY010000184.1:0-9245 GCA_041664945.1 bacterium
AGAACGGCCGGGACATGATCCTTAGGGGCGCGCCGCACATCGTTGTCGTTCACAGCGATAAAAGCATGCCGATGTCGCAAGGGTCGTGCACGATAGCGGCGTCATATCTTGAGCTCGCCGCATATGGATTCGGAATCGGAGCCTGTTGGGCCGGATTTTTCGCCGTGGCGGCCGCAAGTTATCCGCCTCTGGTTGCAGAGCTCAATCTGCCGAAAAACAATCAGGTGTTTGGGGCTATGATGATAGGGGCGCCGAAGTATTCATATCTTCGGATTCCGCCGAGAAATCCGGCGAAGATATCGTGGCTGTAAGAAGAAATAGAATATCGAATATCGAACAAGGAATTGCAGAATATCGAAGGAAAGCAAAAAAGTCTTAATCGCACTAAATTCGCTATTTGATATTCGCTTTACACTTTGAAGTCAGTCAAATCCAGTTTATACAGAATAGTATTGTCACAGAATGATACTTATGCTAAACTCTTTGTTCGCGACTGCGGCCGGTTCGGCGCGGCGCTAAGATGGGCCTTGAGCCCATCGTTTTATGTAAACGGCCCGAGCGGCCTAAAAAAAGCGGTAAAAAACACATGCGTCCGGACCGAGCGGCGGTGCCGGCGGTCCCGGTCAGACGGGACACCGGTCAATGCGACGGGATGAAGGGCGCAGAGGTTAAAACCGAAAGGAGCAAGAATGAGTCAGAATCAAGTAGTGACAATGAAGCAGTTGCTGGAGGCCGGCGTGCATTTCGGCCACCAGACGAAACGCTGGAACCCGAAGATGAAGCCGTTCATTTTTCAGGAACGCAACGGGATCTACATCCTCGACCTGCAGCAGACTCTGAAGCTGATCATCGAGGCGCATGATTTCGTCCGCGACCTGACGAAGGATGGCGGAAAGATAATTTTCGTCGGCACGAAGAAACAGGCCAGCGACGCGATCAAAGAGGAAGCGGAACGATGCGGAATGCCGTACATCAACCAAAGGTGGATGGGCGGCCTGCTGACGAACTTCAGAACCATCTCCCGCCGAATCGAACAACTACGCGTTTTCGAACAGAACGAGAACGACGGCGTTTTCGACAGAATGGCGAAAAAAGAAGCGAAGATGCGCCGCACCGAGCTGCACAAGCTGCAGAAGTATCTCGGAGGCGTTCGCGATATGAAGACGCGCCCGGAGGCGATGTTCATCGTCGACATGCGCAAAGAGTACATCGCTTTTCTGGAAGCGAAAAAGATGGGAATTAAGGTTGTCGCAGTCGTCGACACGAACGTTGACCCGACAGGCGTCGACTATCCGATCCCCGGAAACGACGATGCGATAAGAGCCGTGCGCCTGATATCGAAGATTATGGCGGACGGAGTTGAGACAGGCAAAGCGGCAGCCGGCATCACAGAAGCCGATTTTCAGGCCGCGGAAGCGATAGAGGCGGAAGCGAAGATCGCTGCAGCAGCGGCAGACGCCGCAGCAGTTCAAGCGGCAAGCGATGAAGCAGATGAACGCCGACGCAATAAGCATAAGGACGACGCTGATCTGGATCTGAAGGAAAAAGGCGTATTTGAAGAAGCATAAAAACATCCGCGCGTAAAGCGACAGCAGAGGAGGAAGCTGCAAATGGAAATTACTGCACAAACAGTTAAGGACTTGAGAGAAAAAACCGGACTCGGAATGATGGACTGCAAAGTTGCGCTCAAGGAGTCCGACGGCGATATCGAGAAAGCGATTGAATACCTGCGCAAAAAAGGCCTGAAAGTGGCCGACAAGCGCTCCGGACGCGAGACCCGGCAGGGACTCGTGGAATCGTACATCCACATGGGCGGCAAGATTGGCGTCATGCTCGAACTGAACTGCGAGACGGATTTCGTCGCCCGCACGGACGAGTTCAAGGCGCTGGCCCGCGACATGGCAATGCAGGTCGCCGCGGCGAACCCGACATGGGTAGCGCCGGCAAATGTTCCAGCCGATGTCATTGAGAAAGAAAGCGCGATCTATGCCGATATGGTTAAAGCCGAAGGCAAACCGGAAAAGGTCATCCCGAAGATCGTCGAGGGCAAGCTGCTTCGATTCTATGAAACAGTCTGCCTGCTCGAACAGAGTTATATCAAGGATCAGGATAAAAAAGTACAGGATATCCTCAACGAGGCTATCGCAAGAACCGGCGAGAACATCAAAGTCGGCCGCTTCGTGCGCTTCGTTCTCGGCGAAGACATTTAAGACGTTTTTGACCTAGCAAACAAATTGAAACTTAAGATCCCCCGGTGATAACACTGGGGGATTTTTTTTAACCGAATGCCGCGAAAAGATTGCAATGCAGTAGGAACAAAGTGTGCAGCGATCAATTAATGAGGCTATCATTCGCAGACAATCAGAGTGCGCAACCGCAAAATGAATGGATCCATTATTTTTCGCAGCCATAGTTTTTCTGAAAACCCTAAAATGTTTTGAGATTTTGTCATATAATAACTATTCGAAAACAATAATGTAATCCGCGAATCGCGCAGAGAGCGGCGCGGTGGCGCGCGAGGATATGGAGAAAAATGAGCAAAAAAGAATCGCTTGAAAACAAGACGACGAAAAAGAAGTCAGATGGCCCGGTATATGGTCGCATTCTTTTGAAGGTTACAGGAGAGGGACTCGCCGGGGCTCAGGAGTATGGAATTGAGCATGGACGGCTTCAGCAATACGCCGATGAGATAAAGAGCATAAGGCGGCTCGGAGTGCAGATAGCGGTTGTAGTGGGCGGCGGCAACATATTCCGCGGAGTGTCGATAGCGTCTAAGGGAATGGAGCGCGCGTCGGCTGACTACATGGGAATGCTTGCGACAGTGATCAACGGGCTTGCGCTGCAGAGCGCGCTCGAAAACATAGGGATCGATACGCGTGTGATGACGGCGATCGAGATGCGCGCGGTAGCCGAGCCGTATATAAGGCGGCGGGCAATACGGCACCTCGAAAAGGGGCGCGTTGTGATCTTTGTCGCCGGAACCGGCAACCCGTTTTTCACGACTGACACGACAGCCGCGCTGCGCGCTGTCGAGATCGGCGCTGAAGCGCTTATCAAGGCGACAAAGGTGGACGGCGTTTACGACAGCGATCCGGCAAAGAACAAGGACGCCGTCAAATTCAAACAGTTATGTTTCATGGAAGTCATCAGGCGTCAGTTGAACGTCATGGACACAACAGCAATCACGCTGTGCATGGAAAATAATATTCCAGTGATAGTGTTTGATTTTCTGAAAAAAGGAAATCTAAAAAAAGTCGTCACCGGCAACAATGTCGGCACCCTGATCGGGAGGGAATGAAAATGCTCGAAGACGTATTCAAGGAAATTCGCGGGAACATGGATAAAACGGTTGAAATAACCTTGCGGGAATTCGGTAAAATCAGGACGGGCAGGGCGACGCCCGCGCTTCTCGACGGCATCTCAGTCGAGGCATACGGATCGACCCTTCCTCTGAATCAGGTGGCGACAATCAGCGTCCCGCTTCCGAGAATATTGAAACTCCAGCCGTTCGACAAGGGCAACATGGGGGCAATAGAAAAAGCGATTCAGAAATCAGATCTCGGAATTATGCCGAGAAACGACGGCCATCACATAACCGTCGAGATTCCGACACTGACCGAGGAGCGCCGCGAGGAGCTCGCGAAAGTCGTGCGCAAAAAGGGCGAAGAAATGAAGGTGGCGATCCGCAATGTGCGCCGCGACGGCAAGGACGAGATAGAGATGCTCGAGGAAGAAAAAGAGATTTCCGAGGACGACCGCGAGCGCGGCATAAAGAAATTGCAGGAAATCACCGACGAATTCACGAAGAAAATCGACGAACTGATTGAAAAGAAGGAAAAGGAAATTAAGGAATTCTGATGATACCGCAAGTGATCGGCCTTCCGCTTGATGAAGCGCGCAAGGTCCTTGAAGCCGCCGGATCGGTCGTGGTAGAGATAGAAAAATCGGCGGCGCCGTCTGATTTCCGAAGCCGGAGGCCGGAAGACACGCGCCAAATGATAGAATTCGTCGCCGTTCAGTGGGAATTGCCCGGCGGCGGAGTTCGGCTCAGGGTCGTCTCAGTCCCGGAAGAGCCGAAAAAGAAGGACGCTTAGAAATTCATTCCACATTTCACGACGGAATGGCTATAATATGCTAAGCTGCGCTTTAAGCGCTGAAAATGTTATGATTGCGTTCCCGGAACGCAGGGCAAATATTGCAGATTGAAAATCGAGGATAAAGAATACAATGAATGTTTCCGCCATACTGGAGTATCTGAAGATCACGGTTGAGATATTTTTCGGATTCGGGCTTGTGATACTGTTCCATGAGTTCGGTCATTTTCTGCTTGCGAAGATCAACGGGGTGGAAGCGCCCGAATTCGCGTTCGGCATGGGGCCGGAGCTCTTCGGAGTTGATTTTCGCGGCACCCGCTACAAATTCTGTCTGTTTCCGATCGGCGGATATGTAAAAATGGTTGGCGAGGAAGAGGACGAAACGCTCGAAACGAGCGTGCCGCGCGAGCGGAATTTCAGGTACAAAAAACCTTGGCAGAAGATTTCTATTATTTTCGCGGGTCCGGCGATGAATTTCGTTCTGGCCGTGCTGCTGCTGGCTTCGGTTTATGTGATATGGGGAGTTCCGCGACCGATTTCAGTGCCTCGAGATAAGTTATCCATGAGCGTGGTTATCAGGTTTGTGGACCCGCGTATGCCGGCGGGCAAGGCCGGTTTTAAGTATGGCGATGTTATTAAAGCTATTGACGGGAAGCCCGTGGGCGACATTACAAAGACAACTGCTTATATAAACGCGCGTGCAGGAAAATCTCTCACGTTTGATGTCCTTCGAAATGGTAAAACTCTCGTGTTGAACGCGAAACCGAAAATGAATAAAACGAAAAAGCGCGGTGAGATAGGCGTAATGCTTTCGACGCCTGATCCACGCCAGATATCCGCGGTAAGCGCCGGTTCGCCGGCCGCCGCCGCGGGCCTGAAAAAAGGCGACGTTATACTCGATTTCGCCGGCGTTTCGTTTAAGGGCAACAGTTTTAAGCTTCCTGTTAAAGATACCGAGCTTTTCGTTTATCGCGGGAGTTCAAACAAAAATATCACCGTTAAAATTGCCGGAACGCCCGGCGCATCTCTCGGCGCTTCATTCTATCCCATGATACGTCGGCTCGATCCATTCACTGCGCTATGGTACGGAAGTCAGGACGCATACATGATGGTTGTCGGCACTGTTAAGATGCTCGGCGCTATGATAACCCGCAAGGAGTCCGCCGACGGCGTCGCCGGCCCTGTTGGAATCATTCAGTACGCGGCCACTTTCGCCCGGCAAGGTCTTAAAGACCTGATTTTCCTTTTCGGAACGATCAGCATCGGCATCGGAATTCTGAACCTTTTCCCGTTTCCGGCGCTCGACGGCTCTCGAATTGTTTTCCATATATGGGAAGCGATTATCAGGA
The DNA here is from genome assembly GCA_041664945.1 of bacterium. Taxonomy (GTDB): domain Bacteria; phylum UBP15; class UBA6099; order UBA6099; family UBA6099; genus JBAYJY01. Next base: position 5,444 of record JBAYJY010000184.1, read on the forward strand.
AGCCGCTCGACCCGCGCCGCGAAGGCATGATTCATTATGTCGGCTTCTGCATCCTGATGGCTCTCATCGTTCTGGTCACTTTCCGCGATTTGAGAATGTGGATAGGCTTCTGACAATCCGGCTTTTTTTATTCTTTTTCAGTATGTCGCAGTTAGAATGATTTTAGAGCCTTTCAGTTGTTTTCATAAGCGCTGAATGTTAATATTGAGCATCTAAAATGCTTTGCATTAGAAAGGTATTGTATCTACATCTATGAAATTCACCGAATTGTTCCACTACACATTGAGAGAAACGCCGTCTGACGCGGTGATTCCCAGCCACCAGTTGATGCTTCGCGCAGGCCTGATCAAACAACTCGCGAGCGGCATTTACGCTTTTCTGCCGCTTGGCTATCGCGCGTTCCGAAAGATCGAGGCGATTGTCCGTGAGGAAATGGACCGCGCCGGCGCTCAGGAACTATTTATGCCCGTGCTTCAGCCGCTCGAACTCTGGCGCGAATCGGGCCGTCTCGACATCTATCTGCAGGAGAACATCCTTTTCCGCACGAAGGACCGCGAAGACCGCGGCTATGCGCTCGGCCCGACCCATGAAGAGGTCGTTTCATCCATCGCCCGAGCCCGAATCCGCTCTTACCGCGACCTGCCTTTCACTATCTATCAGATTCAAACGAAGTTTCGCGACGAACTGCGGCCAAGGTTCGGCCTCATGCGCGCGCGCGAATTCTGCATGAAGGACGCCTACAGTTTCGACATAGATATGGACGGGCTGGACGCGAGCTATAAGAAGATGTACGCGGCTTACACGCGCATTTTCGAGCGCTGCGGACTGAAATTCCGCGCGGTTGAAGCCGACTCCGGGGCTATCGGCGGCGACGCTTCTCACGAGTTCATGGTTCTCGCTGAAACAGGCGAGGATGTGATCGTCGCCTGCGGCTCATGCCAGTATGCGGCAAATCTCGAAAGAGCTGAGATCGGCGGCGAGCTACAGGATATTCCAGCCGGCGCCGAACTTAAACCTACCGAAGACGTCGATACGCCCAACCAGCGCAAGATTGAAGAGATAAGCGCGTTTCTCAAAATATCGCCTCAGCAGATTCTCAAGACTCTCATTTATCTCGCTGACGGAAAGCCTGTAGCGGCGTGCGTGCGCGGCGACCACGAGATAAACGAGGTAAAACTCCGCAAGGCTCTGAAGGCAACAACTGTCGAATTGGCAGACCCGGCGACTATCGAGCGCGTGACGGGCGCTCCGGTCGGTTTCGCCGGCCCGCAGTCGCTTAAAGAGAAAATCACGATAATCATGGACCGCAGCGCGGCGCCGATGATCAACATGGTCACAGGCGGCTGTCGCGAGGACGTTCATACGCTGAACGTCAACCGTAACCGAGATTTCAGCGTGAATATTATCGATGACATAAGAGTCGCGACGCCGGACGATGTTTGCCCGCGCTGCGGCGCCGGAACTTTGAATTTCCATCGCGGAATAGAAGTCGGCCACGTTTTCAAACTCGGAACTAAATATTCAAAGCCGATGGGCGTTGTTTTCACCGATACGGACGGAATCGAAGTCCCCGCCATAATGGGCTGCTACGGAATCGGCGTGGGCCGCGCGCTCGCCGCAGCGATCGAACAGCAGTTCGACGCAAACGGAATCATCTGGCCTGTGCCGCTCGCGCCATATATCGCATATGTCATGCCGATAAGCGCCGACGACGAAGCGCAGATGTCGGCCGCCACGGAGATTTATAACGAATTGAACGACGCCGGTATAGACGCTATTCTCGATGACCGCAATGAGAGGCCGGGCGTGAAGTTCAAAGACGCCGATCTGATTGGTTTCCCGATCAGAATCGTCGCCGGGAAAGCGCTCAAGGACGGCAATGTCGAGGTTCAGGTGCGCAAGACCGGCGAGAAGCGCGTCGTCCCGCGCGCTGATGTTATAGAGACGGTAAAATCCATCATAAAGGAACTTTCATGAACGTAGCCGCGCTCATACCAGCTTATAACGAGGAACGAACGATCAGGCACACGATTCATGTGTTGCAACACGTTCCGGAGATAAACGAAATAATCGTCGTCAACGACGGTTCACAGGACCGGACGGCGGAGATTGTCGCAGAAGAGCTTGGCGTAATTCTGGTGAATTTGCCTGAGAACCGGGGGAAGGGCGGGGCGATCCGCGCTGGAGTAGACCGCACGAACGCGGAAGTGATTCTTTTGCTCGATGCGGACCTGATAGGTTTGAGCCGCCAGCATGTCACCGATCTTCTCGCGCCGGTGACTGACGGTCGCGCGCAGACTACAATGGGCGTTTTCTCAGGCGGAAGGCCCATGACTGATTTCGCTCAGAAGATCGCTCCGAAACTATCCGGACAGCGCGCCATTCTGCGCAATATCCTTAACAAGATCGATATCGCCGACGCTCGATACGGCGTCGAGGTCGCGATCAATCTCTATCTCGAAGACCACAATATTGATATTTATGAAGTTGAACTGGCGAATCTCACGCATCACACAAAAGAGGAAAAGCTGGGTTTGCTGAAGGGCGTGACCGCTCGCGTTGTCATGTATTACGACGTTGTGAAAATCCTGCTCGGCCGCGACAGATAATATTGGCCGTCGGGTTTAATGCGGCTTTTCCGAAGCGAGTATATTAAAGCCGAGTGTTTTTTGTAAACAATTAATTTTATTAAGCGGTAAAAATAATTGAATAATGTATGTTACGGGAGGACGCGACATGAAAAAGACTGCGTTTATTCTCGCCATAGCGGCTGCGGTTTTATTTGCATCTGCCGGAGCAAACGCTAAAACGTCGAAAGAAGTATGGGACGGAATGCTTAAAACGTGGTCCTCGTGCAGCGACGTGCAGGGCGTTGTTTCGCTTTTCACCTATTATCCGGAACCAATTCGCAAGTATTACAAGGACCTCGATGTCGAACTGAAAGACAACACGGACGGCTGGCGCTATCAGGTTCTCGAATATACTTGGAAAAAACCGAACTGGATACATATAAGATTCATTTACGCGCGCAATATGGGAAAGAATCTTGTCTCGAAGCTTGTTGAAAGCAAACCTGGAACGAGAATAGTTTTCGGCGTGAAAGACACGGAAAACATGTACGCTAAATTCCCGCCGACTGGCGACAAATCGATAGACAAACAGATAGACAAGCAGATTTTTTACGTGCCCTTCAACACAAAGGAATACAACGCGGCTATTCTGGGCAATCTTAGCTTCGCCGGAACGCTCGAAGATGTTACAAAAAGCAAGAAACATTACTTCGACGACGGAAAAGTATCAATGGTCGAGTCGAAGGAACGGCCGCAAAAAGTCGATTTCAAATTTGAAAACGGGAAACCCAAATTTATAGAGAAAAAAGTCAAAGGGAATTACTACGTTATCACTTTTACGCCTAAGAATCCTGCTAACAACAAAGGAATCGATAAAGATATAGTGTACATCAATAAGAACACTCAGTTTCCGGAACAACTCGAATCGTACTATAAGGGAACTCTCGTCGCCTGTTTTCAGATCGACGATGTCAAAACTAACCTGAATCTGGACGACTCGCTCTGGGACACTTTTTTCAAAGACGCCCGCATAATGAAAAGCGCGGCCGCGAAATAAACCTGATTTATTGCCTGTGTAGAGGCGCAGCATGCTGCGCCCCCAACATGCCGGTTATACAGACGTAACGGTCAGTTCCGGATCAACATGCTGGCGCAGAAGGCGTTCGATTCCCATTTTGAGAGTCATCTGAGCGCCGGGGCATCCTTGGCAGGCTCCCTGCAGGCGAAGCTTA
>JBAYJY010000185.1:0-9123 GCA_041664945.1 bacterium
AACCTGTGTCGCAAATATTCTTCAAATCATCTGCAGTTCGCTAACCGAGAACTTGGTCATAAACATACTGGATTTTCAGAGCTATTTCGCGTTCGTCAAAATCCCCGGCGCGCGTGCGCGCGTTTACAGCGATGCTATTCCTGAGAACGCTGTCTCCCGCGAGAGTCGACAGCTTTTCAGCGAGATCAATCGAATCGCCAGGACTGAAAAAAAGACCGTTTACCCCTTCGTTTATTATTTCGAGAGGTCCGCCGGCTCGAGCCGCGACAACCGGCGTCCCGGCCGCCATCGCCTCTATCACCGCTATACCGAACGGCTCAGCTTCCGCAGGCAACGCGAATGCGTCAGCCGCCGCCGCCAACTCACGCGCTTCTTTTACATATCCTAAAAAACGAACGGAGTCGCGAACGCCAAGCCTTCCCGCCTTCTCTTCGAGTTCACAACGTAACGGTCCGTCACCGGCGATGAGAAAAAAATACCTGCCTCCTTTTTCTTTCAAAGCGGCCGCGGCTTCGAGCAGCGTATCGATTCTTTTTTCAGCAACCAATCGCGACAGCGTCACAACAAGAAAACAGCCCGGCGGAGCCCCGAAAGCCGCTTTCAGGACTTCGATGTCGCCAGCCGCCATATTCAGACGGTTCAAGCCTTCGGAAAGATCAACGCTATTGTAAATCACCACGCCGCGGTCTCCCAATGAGCCCTCGCGCGATTCGACACCGCGCCGCACCGCCTCAGATACAAATATCACTCGCTTTAGGCGCGCGTTCATTCCTATGTATAGCAGCCGGTATACGTTGTATAGAAGCTTGTTTTTAATTGTCGAATAACGGTGGTCTATGAAATGACGGGTTGCGATCACTGGAACTCCGCCTGCCATTCCGGAAGCGAGCAATGACAAAACAGCGCTGATGCCCAGATGCGCGTGGACGAGTGATACTTTGTTATCGCGAATAATGCGGCGTAACGCCAGCGCTGTTGAAAAATCCGCGACGCCTTTAAACGGCAAAGGGATAGCGGCGATGCCGGATTCCTTAAGAACGTTAAAAAAGTCGCCTTCCGGCGCGGCAACTATCGGTCTGTAGCGATTGGGGTCAAGCCGCCTCGCGGCGGCAAACACATTACGCTGTGTTCCATAAAAATCAGAGAAGCAAACCGTGTAAAGAACTGTGCGCGGCAACGAGCTCACAGGCCCATCTTTGCGAGCGGCCTCTTGGATTCGAGTGTCGAAAGCATCTCCGCCCATTTCGATTCGACCGGTTCATTTTCTTCGATATTCATGGCAGCATTGCTGAGAGCGAGGAACATCACGAAAAAGAGCGCAATTCCGCGTATCAACTGGTAAGCGAATATGTTAACGACAAAAAACGCGAGAATCACGGAAAAGAATGATACGTATAAAGAATGGAAATATGGGTCTTCTGTTCTGCCGATTCTACGATATATATGTACAAAATATGAAATATATATCCCCATAAATATAAACATAGCCGGAATTCCACGCTCGCTCCCGATATGCAAAAATAAATTGTGGATTTCTCCATAAGTTGGTAGATTATATTTTTCAGTAACGTGATAGCTGTTGTTATTCAAACCGACGCCAAGCAGTGGGTAATCCGATATGGTTTCATATGCAATTTTCCACTGGGCGACCCGGTTTTTAGAGGAAACGTCGGCAACGCGTGGAACCGAATACAAACGGACTAAGTAGCGGCCGAAATATTGTTGAGGCGTCAAAACGGTCACAATTATAAATAATACAAACACCATAGAAAATATTCTGATAAACTGAACCATGCCCCGTATCTGCGCGGAGATAACAACGCCGACAATCGTTCCGATCCATGCGCCTCTTGAAAACGTCATTAGAAGCGCAAGAAAGTCCAAAACAAAAACAGTATAATACAACAACCTCTTCCATCCTCTATCGGCGGAAAGGGAGAGGTTGAACATAAAAGTCGTCATCATAGCCATAAAAGTGCCCATGGCGTTGAAATGTCCGAAAGTGCCGTATATGCGAAATTCGCCGCCGCCGCCGCGCATATATTGTAATATACCATACAACGCTATGAGCCCTCCGCAAAGGACTATGGAATGGATTATGCAATCGAGTAGATTCCTGTTATTTACCGCAACCGAAAACAGATAATAGCAGAAAACCAGATACTCAATCGTCTGCACAATTTCCTTAATAGCTTCCCCTGAATCCCGGCTGCTTATAGCTGACAGGAGCGTAAGCACGACGAAGAAAAAAATCAGACGGTCGAGATATGTCTTTCTGAAAGAACTTTCCTTGCTGAGCGCGAGGCGGCTGATCCATATAAAAACAAGAACGATCAGATATGCGTCTCCATAAGTAAAAAAGAAATTGAGGTTGGGTATGCTATAGACTGCGAGAGGAGCGATAAAAATAAAAATGTTTAGGGATAATTCGAAGTTTATAGCGGATAAAAAAACAGCGGCAATCGAACCGGCGATAAGAATTCCGTCCAACAGCGACACCCAGTCTTCGGGTGAAACAACCGGGAATAATTGTATTGAATAATTCATGAGAAAAATAGCGACCCCTATAGCAGCCGCTATGTTGATCTGCCTTATGGACACATGCTTTTCATGCCTCATGGCTCAATCGCCCCCCTGTCGCGTCGAAGGACCGGAGCCCTCTTTTCCTCGCGTTCAAGAGGAAAAGAAAGTTTCACTGTCAATGCTTTGCCTGTAAGCAACTCGCTCACTCCCACGCTGACTCCTGAGGAACGCAGAGCGCCCACCATATTTCTTACCAAATCGAGACAGGCGTTAACCTGTCCAACGTTTTCAGGGAAATATTTATAATTCGCTTTGCCGGCTTCCATCGCCTCTGCCGCAGCCGGCCGCGCCTTTAAAAATTCGGGCATGGCTTCAATGAGACTTTTTGTCTGCTCGATCGTCAATTTTTCCTGATATATCTTTTCGAGCGTCTCGCACTGTTTTTTTTCTCCGGCTATTTGAGCGAGAAGACGCGCATGGTCTAAAGATATCAGTTTCGACACTACAGCTTTTTTGACAACAGGCGGAAGCTGAAGCATCCAAAGCCGCTCTTTTATCGCATCGACATCTTTCCCAACCCTATCGGCAACCGACTGCGCATCTCCCTTTTCCATCATAAGGCGCCCGTACGCGTCGGCGACTTCCACCTCATCGAGCTGCTCACGCTGCAGATTCTCGATAAACGCGATCTCAATCATGTCCTGATCTTCGAGTTGACGGACTATAGCGGGTATTGTTTTGAGGCCAACAATTTTCGATGCGCGAAGGCGCCTCTCGCCGGCGACAAGTTCGTATCCGCTGCCGAACCGGCGAACTATCACCGGTTGGATCACGCCCTGTTCTTTGATGGACTTCGCGAGTTCGTCCAGCTTCTTCTGATCGAAATTCCTTCGGGGTTGATATGGATTCACGGAAATGGAATCCAAGGGGATATCTACAACCGATTTCTTTCCTTCTTTTTCGATTATACTTTTGACAAACCGTTCAAGCATTAACGCCGGCCTTTGCGATTATCGTTTCAGTTTAACGCGTTTACGGCGCTGCCTGCTGCCATACCCATACCCGCCGTAGTAATAGTAATAATAATAATCAGGACTTGAAACTTCTATGTTGTTTAGCGCAACGCCGATGATCGGCGTTTTCGTGCTTTCGATCATATATTTGACCTGCAATGCTTCGTCGCGGCTGATGCGTCCGGAATTAATTACAAAAAGCACACCGTCGAGAATCTGCGCCATAACGACTGCGTCTATAACGTGTATAGCGGGCGGACTGTCGAAAATGACGATGTCCGCTTTTTTCTCGATGCTGCGAAGAAACGCGAGCATCCGTTCAGAACGCAAAAGCTCGACCGAATTCGCCGGAAGAGGCCCTGATGGAATTATGCTTAGCCCCTTAATGCTAACCGGCTGAATCAGGCGGTCGACTATCACATCCATGAAAGATTCTTTCGGCAGATAGCCGCTTACTGACAAGTCTGAAACAGCGATTTCCGCTTCGAGTTCGCCGGTCAGTATTGAGCTTACGCCCAGCGAGTTGTCCACGCCGAACATGCGATGCAGCATCGGGCGCCGTAAATCTGTGTCCACAACCAGCACTTTCGTGCCTTCCTGCGCCATGGATATCGCCAGATTTGCAAGTGTCGTCGACTTTCCTTCGTCCGACTTCGAACTTGTTATAAGCAGCGATTTGATAGGCGGATCAAGGCAGAACAGTTGAGTGAAGAAGCTCAGACGGCGATAAGCCTCCGCGATCGGCGACTTAAGAGGAACATCTACGATCAGCTTATTTATTGTCTCGGCGCTGTATGGGATCGAACCCAGCACCGGGAGGTTGAGATTGTTCTTAACATCATCGCTCGTGCGTATTGTTTCTTCCAGTTCTTCGAGGAGGAATGCGACGGCGATGCCGATCATCAGGCCCAGCAATGCGGCGATAATGAGGTTCTTCGGACGGTTCGGGCTGACCGGGAAGCGCGGCGATTGGGCTTCTTCAACCATTCTTACCTTTATGTCGCGTCTAACTTCCTCGATTTGCGCTTTCTGATACTGTTCATAAAGCAGCAGAAACAGCTTTTCTGCGATATCCTTTTCGCGCGTAAGCCGCGTGAATTCATATTGCATCTTAGGATATGAGAGCTGTTCGCTCTTCATGCTGTTGATAAGCTTTTCGAGATTCGCGATCTTCGCGCGCGCAATAAGCGCCTGCGTCTCAGTGTCAACTATCGCCTTTCGTTCCTCGCTGTATTCCGCCGGAGAAACGAGTCTGTTATTGACAGTGTCGCTTATATATCTCTCAAGCTGTTTTTCGAGGTGCGCCATCCTGCTGTCCAACGCTTTCACTATCGGGTGGTTGGGCTTGTATTTCACAAGCAGTCCGGCGCGTTCAACCTGCAAATCGGACATACGCCCGCGTATAGCGACCACTCCGCTGGATTCATCGAATAGCGCGTCAAAGTCCTGCATTATCTTTATCGATTTGTCGCGATACATTGAACGCAGGTTGCTGAGACTGGCGTCGTACTGTTTCGATTCGAGAATCAGCCCGAGCTTTTCCACCTCCATCTGCGTGATCATTTGATTTTTGCTGGCAATCTCTTCATTAAGCATGACAACGCCGTTCTCCAGATTGAACTCATAAATCTTTTTCTCTTTGAAAGAGAGAGCGGCCTCCGCGTTATCTAACTGCGATTTGATATATGAGAGCGTTATCTGATTAGCTCTCATTGCCTCATCACGGCTTACATCCATAAAGGCATGCGAGTATTTATTGACAATGTTAGCGCACTCGCCCGGATTCGGGCTCCTCATAGAAACGCGTATTATGCCTGTGTCCTCGTCGCTTGTCGCCACGATTTTGCTGATTAAACCTGGGGCGTTATTGGGATTCATATTCAGCATTTTTGCAGCTCGCTGCGCGACAGGCATGCTTTTAAGCAGCTTCTTCTGCGTTTCAACGCTGAGCGGCGGCGGCAGGCTGTCGCTTGCATCCGACATCACTATTACTCGATTTGGCTGTTCCACGAGCAACTGCGCGGTCGCCTCATAGATCGGCTTAAGCACAACAAAACTGTGCAGTATGCCTATGACCAACGCAATGCAGACGCTAAATGCTATAATGATTTTTTTCTTCCAGATTACACTGCCGTAATCACGAATATCCAATGTGACACCCCATTAGTTTCGCCAACTGAAGCCGGTAGGCTTCCTGTTGGGCTATTAAGCTCCTACTTAATCCTAATTCAGGTTTTCTCCTAAACTCACTTATATTATCCTTGTGAAGCTCGTAGCGATTTCCAACCGCTTTCGCCAGAATCTCAGACCGGCATCGCTTCAGGCAAATTATCCCATAACCAACGGTTCAAACATTGTCAACGCACCGAATGCGGCAGACCTTTCCGTAAGTTCTTCGATTTCCAACCGTCGGAACCGGTCAACGCTGAAATCCTCGCAGCAAAACGATGCTGTCGCGCTTCCAGCCGCCACCGCCTGCCTCAACGCAGTTTCATCAATTCGGTCCTTTGCTGCCAGCCAACCGATGAAACCACCCGCGAACGAATCCCCTGCCCCAGTCGGATCCTTCACAACTTCCAGCGGGAAACCCGGCAACATGAAGAAAGAATCCTTTGTGAACATCATCACTCCGTGTTCGCCTTTTTTAATAATAACCACTCGCGGATGGCCTTCGAGTATCGCCCGCGCGGCATTCCTCAGCACAGGCGTTCCACACAGCATCCGCGCCTCTTCATCGTTTAACAAAACACAGTCCGCCCTATCCAGCGCTTTATCAAGAGCATCCCGCGTGTTCTCTATCCAGTAATTCATCGTGTCCAACACCGTGAACTCGAGCTTTCCGCATTGGTCCATAACTTTCAGTTGAATGTTCGGATCCGTGTTCGCAAGAAACAGATACTTAACATCACGGAATCGATCCGGCAAAATCGGATCAAACTTTTCAAGCACATTCAACTCGGTCAGCAATGTCGTCCTGACATTTACATCGGTTTCATACTTTCCGGCCCAATGAAATGTCTTGCCGCTTTCGCGCACAACTCCTTCTGTGTCGATACCCCGCAAGCGCAGCAGATCAAAATATTCATCTGGAAAATCCTCGCCCACCACGCCAGCCAACATTGGAGCCGTGAAAAAACTCGCCGCGCAGCCAGCATATGTTCCTGAACCGCCTAAAACCCGTTCTACTTTTCCGTATGGCGTTTCAACGCTGTCGAAAGCCACCGTTCCAACAATTAATAAATTCATCGATACACCTTATTACACTACATACTATATCAATAGTATACATATTCCTTTCCATGGTTCTCAATTATGTAATAAAATATAATATATTTTGTAATTGTTCAACCTATATTAAATCAAAAATCAAAATTATTAGCGGTACTGTCGTTATTGTCGCATTTGCCGTTTGGTATGTAAATAGAAACTTATATTATTGTTTTGATCACTAATTCAAAGCGTTTTTAGTGGTATTTGCTGTGTCCACAGGCAACAGATAAATTAATATTTACATCTCAGCGATACATTCGCTTTGATACAATAAAGCGACTATTATTCCAATTATCAACATATGTTACACACGCGCGAAATGCCATTATTATTTTCCGTTTATGCTGATTAAGGCGAAGTTTTGCACGGTAAGCTATATACGCGATATTACAGAATCCGCATCTAATGATGAATGATTTTTAACAGAATATAAACAACCATAAGCAGTCCTATGCCTAACAAAACAGGTTTTTTATATCGCTCCAGTTTCTTGCCAACCGTCGCCAAAATGAAAAAACGCATCTATGATACAAATAATCAATTTGTGTTACATCTAACGAATAGTAAAAAAATACTAAAAAACTGAAAGCGATATATGAACTACTATTTCCGAGAGAATGGCAAATCATTCTTTTACGCAGCAGCGGCTGCTTTCTTTTTACCGGCTATGACCCTATATCCGATGTATATCAGAATAACGGCTGCGAAGATCGCAAATGTGAGAATTCCGAACTGAGGACTTTCGAGATATGCAATCACTTTTTCCGCAGTCATGTTCTTAAGAAGAGCGTATGAAAGGAGCGCGATCAGCATGTATCGCATGCTGCGGGCGACTATGGAAACAAGGATAAACTTTACTAACTTCATATTAAAAACGCCAGCGGCGATAGTAAACACTTTATAGGGAATCGGCGTGAAAGCAGCAATCGCGAGCGCCCATGCGTCGTATTTGAGGAACATATCTTCCGCTTTTTTGATTTTTTCCGGTTTGAACATCTTATGTAGAAGAGGCTGGCCGCCCAATTTCCCGATGAAATAACCGCATGCGGCTCCGCAGATTGAAGCGAAGATTGTGAAAGCAGTAATATTGATCACCTGAATGAGCGTTTTGTTCAGCGCCAGCATAGGCAGAAAGAAATCCGGCGGTATAATGAAACAGCACGACTCGGTGAATGAAATGATGAAAAGTGGAACCAGAACTTCCGGTGTGAAACCGTTGTGCGATGCAAAAAATGTCACCCAGAAAGCGGCGGTTAGATATTTGCCCATTTTAATACTCCTTGGCAAAATATCTTATCGGATGGAACAATATAAAACAAGACGGAAAATCACAATCCCGGCTCAACGCGCCGCGCTTTACAGGTCAAATGTTAGATAAAAACCGGGCAATGATATAGAATTCTGTCCGGCTCTGCTTGCGTGAAAACTTAAATTAAGGGCGAAAGGGAAAAGCGCAAATAATGGCAATTTGTTCCGGATGCGGCAATGATTACAGCGATGAAGACGCATACTGTATTATTTGCGGCGCTCCGGTTCAAAGCGGCGCGATGGTTTTGCCGATAACCGTATCATCCGGCGCCGATACCACAACTCCTCCAGCGAGCGATTCTTTCATCGCTAACACTCTGACTTTCATAAGCGAATCCGCGTGGATCGCTGTCTCGTTCATATTAAGACCCCTTCTTGCCGGATTTGCCGGGCTTTCTCTCGGCATAGCGGTTTCGTTCATATTTCGCTCCTATCTGGTGTCGCATGTTACACATTTTAATCAGATCATCTTTTTCCTTTTTTCCGCGATCTATTTCTGCGTAGGCGCCGCTTATCTATGGGGCTATATCGGATTTCTAAGCGCTTTAGCAAAAGCGCTCGACTTCATCCTTATCAAGAAGAAAGCGCTCGAGTGGGCAGCGGCCAAACTCGCTCATAATTTTCTGCTATATATTCAAAAAGCTTCCCCTGTGAAATTCGGCTTGAAATCCGGCGACGCCGACTTCGGCCGAACCGCTGTCGAGTACCACACGGTAAAAAAGGCTCTGCGCTATTTTGAGAATTCTGATATTTCCGGGGAAATCTCCGTTATCAAAACCTCGCGAAAAACCGGTTTTTTCACGCGACTCGCTTTGCGGCTGATTATGAAGAACGAACTTGCTGCGGTCATACTTCACAAAATCAGACATGCTTATCGGGACAAAAAGACTTTAAGTTTTTCCGAGCTTAAATCGCTGATAGTCAATTTAGCAGGATCGGCGGGCGGAAAATTCATTTCGGATTTTTACTCCGACAAGATAATCTTGTTCTCAATCCTGATACCAATTCA
>JBAYJY010000186.1:0-9025 GCA_041664945.1 bacterium
AGGAGACGTCCGATTTTATCAATACAGCAGTGAACGCGGGAGTTATCGGCAACCTCGGATTCGGAGAGTCGGTCGGCCTCGCGATAGAGGACGCTAAGTTGCCCTACAGGGATAAAAGCATTCTTGCCTCAGCGGCCCGCACTGGAATTCCTGCGACGATTCACATCGCCATCGGCACGGATATCGTGCATACGCACTCATCGTTCGACGCGGCTTGCGCGGGAGAGGCCTCGCATCGCGATTTCCGCATCATGGCGAACGTCATCTCCGGCGTCGGAAACGGCGGCGTTATCATGAATGTCGGCTCGGCTGTTATTCTGCCGCTGATTGTTGAAAAAAGCCTTTCTGTCGCCCGCAACCTCGGCAAAAACGTCTCGAAGTTCACAGGCGTCAATCTCGATTTCATTCAACATTACCGGTCGAACCTGAATCCTGTGAAGCGCGCCCGCGAACTGGACGGCTCAGGAATCGCCATCACCGGACACCACGAGCTTAATGTGCCTCTGATCTACTGGGCGCTGAAAACCGGCGCGGACTTGAAATAATATCAGGACGCGATCGACAAACCCGACGGGAAGATGCGGCCGCGATAACATGAATATTTTACGCACAAGACGAGTTATGAAAGGCAATGGCAAATGAGCGATTCATCCGGAAACACATTCTCTCCGGCGCAGATAGCCGGTTTTGTTGAATCAATAAACAATGAAATCGGGAAAGTGATTATCGGGCAGTCGGACGTAATCGAGCAGGTTCTCATAGGGCTGTTTTCGCGAGGGCACATTCTGCTGGTCGGCGTTCCGGGACTTGCGAAGACGCTGCTCGTGAAGACGATCTCCGAGATACTCGATCTCAATTTCAACCGCATACAATTCACGCCTGATCTCATGCCGGCAGACATCACCGGAACAGAAATTCTGGAAGACAGCCCTGAGGGCGGACGCTCTTTCATATTCCTTAAAGGCCCTATATTCTCGAACATCATACTCGCTGATGAAATCAACCGGACTCCGCCGAAGACGCAGGCGGCTCTGCTGCAGGCGATGCAGGAACTTGCGGTGACGGCGGGAGGCAGAACCTATTGCCTCGAAGCTCCGTTTTTTGTTCTTGCGACGCAGAACCCGATCGAGCAGGAGGGCACCTACCCGTTGCCGGAAGCGCAACTCGACCGCTTTATGCTTAACGTACGGATAGGTTATCCGAACGAACGCGATGAAGCGCGTATCGTAAAAGAAACGACGTCTGCCGAAAATCCGCATGCGGGAGTTGTGATAAGCCGCGAGCAGATTCTCGCGATTCAGGAACAAGTGCGGCGAGTGCCGGCTGCCGATCATGTCATAAACTATGCCGTGAGTCTTGTGAGGCACACGCGGCCGGATCTCGAAACCGCCCCCGACTTCGTTAAGAAGTGGGTGTCATGGGGCGCGGGGCCGCGCGCATCTCAGTTTCTCACGCTCGGCGCGAAAGCGCGCGCGCTCGTTCACGGCAAAAACGCCGCTTCCATCGAGGATGTCCGCGCTCTGGCCGCGTCGGTTTTCAGACACCGCGTCATACCCAATTTCAGCGCCGAGGCTGAAGGCGTGGACTCCGATTTCATCACCGGCAAGCTTCTCGAATTCGTTAAACCGGAGTCAGGCCGGATAAAAGATTGATTTTCTCTTAGTATGTCCTGAAATATCCGATTGAAACCGAAGTGAATTTGTATTATCATATTTATTTGGTATTTAAGCTGTTTATGCTTTGAAAAGGAGCGGCAACCGTGATAGTAGAACCTTTGGGAGACTGGAAACGAACGCACACGTGCGGAGACATGCGCGAAGCGGACATTGGAAATGACGTATGCCTGATGGGGTGGCTGAATCGAAGCCGCGATCACGGCGGCGTAATATTTATTGATTTGCGGGACCGGTACGGGATTACGCAGATAGTGTTCGACCCGTCGGCGCCGGAGTTGTTTCAGGCCGCCGAGCATCTGCGCAACGAGTATGTGCTCGCGATCAAGGGAACAGTGCGGCGGCGCCCGGAAGGCATGGAGAATCCGAAGCTCGACACCGGCATGATCGAAGTTCTGGTGAACGAGGTTAAAGTTCTCAACACGTGCGAAACGCTTCCGATAGTTGTAAGCGATGACGGCGCCGACGACGAGGAAGTCAGGTTGCGCTATCGCTATCTGGACCTGAGGCGCAAGCGGCTTCAACACAATATTCTTTTCAGAAGCAAGGTCAACAAGATTGCCCGCGACTATCTCTCCGGGAAAGGCTTTGCGGAAATCGAGACTCCTATTCTCGCGAAATCGACTCCGGAAGGCGCGCGCGATTATCTTGTCCCCAGCCGCCTGAATCCAGGAATGTTCTATGCGCTTCCGCAGTCGCCTCAACTCTTCAAACAGGTTTTGATGGCGTCCGGGTTCGATAAATATTTCCAGATCGTTAAATGCTTCCGCGACGAGGACAGCCGCGGCGACAGGCAGCCGGAGCACACTCAGGTCGATATGGAAATGAGCTTTATCACCGAAGAGGATATTTACTCGCTGCTCGAAGGAATGATGAAGATTATCTTTAAGGAAAGTCTCGGAATTGATGTCGAGACTCCGTTCCCGCGTTACAGCTATGATGAGGTCATGCTGAAGTACGCGATCGACAAGCCGGACATGCGCTACCCGATAGAAATAACGGACGTGACTGAAGTAATACGCGGCTCCGATTTCAAGGTTTTCGAAAGCGTGATCGAGGGCGGCGGAATTATCCGGGGAATAAAGGTTCCCGGAGGCGGCGAGGCGTTTTCGAGAAAGCAGATCGATGAACTGATTAGCTATTCTCAGAAACTCGGCTCGACCGGAATGGCATGGATGCGCGTGACCGATGCCGGAGTGGAATCGAACATCGTAAAATATTTTAACGCTGAAAAGCAGAAAGCGCTGATAGAGGCGTTTGGCGCCGTCCCTGGTGACCTGCTGACATTCCTCGCCGGACGCGAAGCCGAGTTGCTGCCGATTCTGGCGGATCTTCGCGTTCACATGGCTGAGGAACTGAAGATGGAGCCTAAGCAGCAGTTCTCGTTCTGCTGGATAACGAGTTTTCCGCTGTTCGAATGGGACCCGGCCGAGAAACGCTGGTCGCCGATGCACCACATCTTCACAATGCCGCGCGAACAGGATCTCGCGACTCTCGAATCCGACACGGGAAGCGTGAAGGGGCGACTTTACGACCTTGTCATGAACGGCGTGGAACTCGGCAGCGGCAGCATCAGAATACACGATGTTAATCTTCAGAAAAAAGTATTTAATATAATTGGAATCGACGAGAAAACCGCGGAGGCGCGGTTCGGATTTTTGCTGGAAGCGTTTAGATACGGAGCGCCGCCGCACGGCGGAATCGCGATAGGGATCGACAGGCTGCTTATGTTGATGTTGGGAGAGAAAACGATCCGCGAGGTTATAGCGTTTCCGAAAACGACAAAGCGGGCGATGTGCCTGATGACCGGCGCGCCGTCGGAAGTGGACCGGAAGGCGCTGCGCGAGGCAGGCGTTCAGTTGTACAAAGCGAAAACCGCGGTGTCGGAAGACGCCGGGGAATGAATTGTTGAAAGCAAAACACTAATAGATTAATAAAGGCGAGGGAGAAAAAGTCATGGCAGAATGCGGAAAAGAATCATTTGCGGAACGCATCAAGAGTTTGGTTGAGGATACGGTTGACCGGATTTCTGAAACGCTCGATGAGTTCAACCAGCAGGCCGGCGATCTGGTTAAAGACACGGCCGAGAACGAACATGTTGAAAAGGTTGTCGACAAGATAACGGAAGTTCGCAAGAACATAGCGGACGCCACCGCGGACATAATCAAAACGGTGACGGCGGCTGTCGTTGATTCCGGCGAATCAATTGCCAATCTGATCAAGACTGATAAAGACGAAGATTGATCCCAACCGGCTCGAACAAATAAGGACCGGATATAAGAGGAAAAGTGAGGCCGGCGGGTTTTTGCGTATTCCCAAAAAATCCCGGCGGACGCCGCTTAGTTGATATATATCCTTTACACATTACTTGGCGCGGCGATTGTCGCTATAGCGCAGACCGCCGGAAAACTGGCGCTTCGCGACCTGCATCCTGTCAAGGTTTGCGCGTTCCGTTTCGGGCTCGGCGCGCCTGTCTGCTATCTGCTCGGCGTCGCTCAGACGCATAATTGGAATCCCGGATTGACGATGCATCAGTATCTGATTATTGCGTTGATCGGAGTCGGCGCATGGGGAATCGGAGCGGTTATTTTCTTCTGGGCGATGAAGATGGATTCCATGCATCGGGTTGGGACGATATCGAACTCGTTGAGCGTCTGGGTTGTCTTGATCTCCGTGTTGTTTCTCGGGGAGCCGTTTTTTCCTGCTATGATCCCGGCGCTGATACTCCTCGTTGCGGGCGCGGCGCTGCTTTCACCGCAGACTGAAGGTTCGAAACGCTGGGCGCCGGCGATCCCGATCGGCATTTTGATCTCGGTGATCTGGGCGTTATCCATCGTTATGACCAAGATCGCCGTTCACGGCGTTCCCTATCCGACATTCGTGGCTATAAAAATGGCGGGCGCAACCCTGTTTTTAATGGTATTATACCCGTTCACGCCGACACGAGTGACAAAACACGGTTTCATTTACGGCCTGATCTCAGCGCTCACTCTTGTTGTTGGCGACACGCTCCTCATGGCAGGCGTCGACGGGCTCCCGGCATCTATATTCTCGCCGCTTTATTCGACTACTATCCCGTTCGGTTTCCTCTTCTCGGTAGCTATCATTAAGGAAAAACCTGTCCGGCGCAATTGGCTTGGAATGGCTTTAATATTCGCTGCTGCTGCTATTTGTGGTTATTACAGGCCGAAATAATGAGTAATATGTAGTTAATAGGGCTTATTAGCTTACAATATGATATCATGACAATACACGAGCATATTTGTATAAATACGACCAACCACCCGGTTGATTAGAAGGATGGTGTCATCTGATAAAGATCGAGTCGATGGACAGAAAAAGAAACAAGAAGCCAATAAATCGAGCGATCAAGTTCCGGACGAAGTCAGAAGGAGCTTTGCATGATATGGAGCAGCCAGCCGGCGTCATGGAGCTGACAAGCAGCAGATGGATGTCGGGAAATCAGCGGCGATTGGTTCGATAGTAGAACAAAGGCGCTTCGGTTGAATCGCCTTTGCGGTTCCGCTTTCAAAAGGGTGGAACGCAATTGGCATTTATTTCGAGACGGAAGTTGCATGTGGAATCAACATGATATCTGAGTGTTGCGGGATGGAATTGTCGCTTTCTGAAGCTGTATCGGTGTTTGTCACTGATGGGAAACTGTTTGATTATGTCGGTGTTGGATATCAACAGCGTTTGTCTCTTGAGCCCAGGAAAGGCTATTTAATTAGACCGAATCGAGCGTGCGTATTGCTGATTTCAAAATAACGAGAAGTAAAAATTCTGAATAACAAAGTACGTTATAATTGTTGATGAATGGAAATAAATTGGCCAAAAGAATGACATTATAAATACAATAACGATCAGGAGGAAACTATTTAGCGCTGAATTTTATAGGCCTATTTTGAAATGTGACAAAAAACACATGTTCATATCAAGTAATTTTGATTTTATTTTCTTGACACTGCAATTAGCAACATGGTATACTTGATGGGAAAATCATAGAACGGGCAAGTGTTAGGCGGCGGGGGCCGCGCAGTAATGGGGATATTTTTTTCGAAAATACAGAGGAATAGCCTTAATAGATTGTCTGCCAAGCCTGTTCGAAACAACACATTTGAAATACTTACACTTGAATAGACGATTGATGAAGACGAAAAACAGCCCATTCCATTCCGCAAGTTTAACTTTGCATCTCAACTTATCATCTCTATTAATATTGATAACTATATTAATCCTTAATATGGCGATATCCTCAACTCATGCTTTTTCTCAAACAACGAAAGCAGAACCGGAAAAGATAGCGGTTTCTGCCGGTGACATTAACATCATAGTGACGGATGAGGACGGGAAGGCAATTGAAGGGGCGAAAATCAGATTGTTTCTGCCGGGCAAGGATGGATCGCTAAAAAAAATGCCGAACGATTTGTTCGAAATTGTTGACGGCGACAAGAACGATCAGGATAAGGAAAAAAATGGAGCGGTTCTTTTAACGGCAAAAATGGTATCGAAGTCAATCGGCAAAAAAGGCGAATACAAGCTCGAAGTTAATTTCAATAAATATGTTGAGCGCGACGAAAAAGGCGGTTATTCGGCGGACAAGCCGAATGAGATAAGCGTTATATTGAAGAAAAACATAACAAAGGAACCAACCGAAAAAAAGTCGGATAAATAAAGGGAGGTTGTATTATGAAAAAATTATTGGCTATTTTAACAATTTCAGCCCTATTTGTTATAGGGCACGCGTTAAAAGCCGAAGCTGCATGCACAATGGGAGCTGGTTACTTGTGCGTCGTGCTTCAGGACGAGTTGACCGCTTCGGTTAGCGGAGACGTGAACACGACGGTGACGGTCATCGCTGAAGGCATCGGCGGCGTTCCGGCCGACAGCATGGCGAGCTTGCCGAACCCGGCGTGGAACGACGTCTACGACGGCCAAGCCGGACTGGACGCCGATGGAGCGGCCGACGGCGACATCGAAGTCGAGATAGGGCCGTCAATTGCTCCGGGAGGCAACACTCCGGATTACACGGTTGAAGTTAAAAGCACATCGGGCTACGTCAATGTCGGACTTCAAGGCTACACATACGTTGCAGGTCCTGAAGTTGTTTTGACGGCAACCTTAAAATTCACACTGAAAATAACCGTTCAGGACGAACTTGGCAGTCTTCTCAACACAGGAACTGCCGCGACACTTTTAGTCGCCAGCGCCGTTGACGGAAGCTGCAATACAACATTTACAGATGGAACAATTACGGCGGCAGGCGATAAAGACGCTCAGAACGGCATCATCTATGTTAAATGTCCTGTCGGCGCAACATCAGATGCGATCGATCTGACAATCGCGAAATCAGGATATGTCGACGAAATCAACAATACACTTTCAATATCGAACGGCGCGCAGACCACTCTGACGACCACAAACGACTTTACGTTAAAAATCGCAGCCGCCGGCGGAGTTCAGGACGAACTTGGAAATAATATTACATTGGCGAATGCAAATCCTTCCACTATATTCAGCGGAACCACAACAATTGTCGCGCAGAGAATTAGCGGAAACACGGCATACATCGCCGCAAGCGGCGCCGGCAATCTTACAATTCAGCAGCCCGGCTATATACAGAAATCAATTGCTGTCGCTCCGTCCAACGCTTCTCAGACGATCGTCAGCTACACTGCTGGCAACGCGCTTCCTTTCCAGATTGTGCTAAATTATACGAATGTCGATGATGAACTCGGCGGCGCGCTCGTTTATGATGCCGGCGACACCTTCATAGTATGTTCCAGTGCGGCGGCGGATTGGGCAGCATGCGTCGCCGAAGGAATTACGGTTACCCCGCAGACCAGCGGAACCAATTGGTATCTCGCTCCGAACATTGCTCCCGGAGCTGTAAAAGTCGGAATATCTAAAGTCTCCGGATATGTCAATACACTTGATGATGCAGCGATTACGACTGCATGGGCGGGCCCTGCCGTTTCTCCTGATTACACTGGCGCTAATGGCCTGAAGTTCCCCTTAAAGGTATTGGGAATTGTTAATGAATTAAACGGCGCTCTTCCCGGAGGACCGGATGCAGTTACATTCGATGGAAATGTGGCCACAGCTGAATCGCCGGCCGGAACTTATTTCTGGGCTGACACAAACGGCGGCGCTCTTTCAATAACTGAAACCGGATTCTTCAGCGCTCAAAAAGGAAATACCGGCTTCACGGCCATCGCCACTGACAAAACCGGACAGACTGTAATCAATTTCACAGGAACAACCGGCTTAGCGGCAGTTACAATCGGAGCGACGAACAATGCGCTCGGATTGCAATTCCCGGTTAAAACAACAATTAAGGATGAATTGGACAACGCGCTTATTACAACCGCTACAGTCGATGCGGGTAATGTTTATGGATATCCCTGCACCGAAGGAGCGGCCGGCGTTTACTATTGCCCGGTCGGCAATGGCGAAAACGCGAATGTGCAAGCCTCTAAGGACGGATATGTTACAAAAACGAAGGCCGGAGCAGTCGTTGATCTGGTTGGCGGAACACAACAGGTAAATGATCTGACAGCCGCCGCCGGTGGAAACGGCATGCCTTTCAGCCACAGGGTAACTTTGCAGCGCGAACCTGACGGCGCCGCGCTCACCGGAGCGACCGTTACGGTAGGCAGCGCTGATACGGCATGTCTTCCCAAGCCGGCGACTCCCGGCGATTATCTTTGCCCGGTAGTGCTTGCTAATGACGCGTCCGCTAATGATGTTAAAGTTACGCTCGACGGTTATGTATATAATAATCTCGTAACTTCGGCGGACAGAACAGCTAATGGCGACGTTCAGTCAAATGACATTGTTAATAATATAAGATTTTCATATAAAATTACCTCGATTATGACAGACGGCAACATAGATATCGTGGCTTCGGCTACTGCCGTGGATGCCGGCGACGGGCAGGGTGTTCCTTGCACGTTGCTCGCAGGCGCATGGTATTGCCCGGTTCCTGTCGCGCACACAACTCTGCCTATAAAGGTCACAAAGGATGGTTATGTTCAGGACATAACTTCTTTGACGTTCGACGCTGACCGCACGGCGCAGGCTGATCCGCAGGAAACAGCAACTACCGGCGCTGTTAAAACAGCTTACAAAATCACTGCTCTCACCTCAGACGGCGGAGTGAATATATTCAATAGCGGCGAGACAATTAATGTTGGCAACGCACAGGGAACGCCATGCGTGTTTAATGTCGCCGCATGGTACTGCCCGGTGCCGCTTGCTGACACGACTCTTGCGATTCAGGTCACATTGGACGGCTATGTTCAGGATATTACATCGCTGGCATTCAATACAGACCGGACATTGGTTGGAGA
>JBAYJY010000187.1:0-8930 GCA_041664945.1 bacterium
CCCCGCCGACTATGACCGCAAAGTCGTCCCACGAGCGGCCGTAATGCACGAACTCGACCTCGCCCGCCGACACGCGTATCGTTTTCTGCGCGGGGGTTTTTGTCCTCGCCGGTTTCGACACCTCCGGAGGCGTGATCGGCGTCGCGCTCGTCACGCGAACCCACGCGATCATGCCCCTGCCCGCCCCCGCCATCGGGGAGATCCAGAACCGCGCGTCGGCGCCCGGCGAGAGCAGAAAATACGAATACTCGCGCCATTCGCCGTCCGGAGCGGCAAACTTTGTCCGCTCGCGTTCGTTGTATTCCTTGCCGAGATAAATGGCGCCTTGAGCGCCCGCTTCGGTTTTCAACCTGAACGTAACGCGCACGTATTGGCCCGCCGGGTAGTGGAGCAGCGGACTTCTCATCAGCGGATTGACGCCGATGCTCGTGATGCGCACGCCGTCCGGCGACGGCTTGTCCAGCCGGAGATAGCCGTTGCCCGTCCATCCCTGTGCGCCTTTAGAAAAATCCCAGTCCGTGAGAACGGCCGCCGCCCGCGCGCCCGTTCCGGCGAACAGCGCCGCCGCAAGGCAGACCGCCGCCGCGATCAAGAATTTTCTCATGTCTCTTATCGGTAAATTAGATTTCATTCGCATCGCTCCTGAAAATCGTATGTCCTCATTCGCCCTCTATATTATCAGATTTTTCGAATTAGTAATATACGCGCGCGCAACGGCGGCGAAAAAAAGCAAGTCGGGGCGCAGCTTATTGGAGGCGAAGCAATCCCGAACGCCAAACTCGTCATTGGGAGCGAAGCGAAGCAAGCCCGGACATGGAGATAAGAATTGAGCTCGGGATTGCTTCCCCCGCTTTCGCGAGGGCAGGCTAAAAACGCTTTGCTCCTCGCAATGACGCCTTAAGCGACATTTGTTTTGACTTCCTGTTCGAGTGAATGATAGAATGCCCTCAATGGACGAGATCAAGTGGCATAACAAGATGCTGTATGCGTCGGGGAGTCTCGCGGCGAACGTTCTGTTCGCGACGACCAACCAGTGGCTGATGTACCGCTACGTGCCGCCGAAGGGCAGGATACTTGTTCCGCTTCTTGTTTTTTCATTCATCATGGGCGCCGGGCGGCTAATCGACGGCGTTCTCGATCCGCTCGTCGGCTACTTAAGCGACTCGATACAGACGCGTTGGGGGCGCCGGCGTCCTTTTATCGCGCTCGGAACGCCGCTTCTCGTCGTGGCGTTCTTCTTTCTCTGGCTGCCTCCCGACCCGCACATCAGCCGCGCGAACACAATCTTTTTCATCTGCCTCGTGAACGTTTTCTTTTTTCTATACACGTTTGTGATGATTCCGATGATGGCGGTTCTGCCCGAGATGGCGACTGGAGACAAAGACCGCGTGTCGCTGTCCGGTATACAGATGGTTTTCGGACTTGTCGGGAGCATCGCCGCCGCGATGGGGTCTGGCATCCTGATCGTCAAGATGGGTTATCGCGGGATGGCGGTCTCGCTCGGCGCGCTGGCGTTTATTTTCTATGCGCTTGCCGTCTTGGGAATCAAGGAACCGGACCATACGAAGAGAGAAACGCAGGTTCCGCTCAAGAGCGCGCTGGCGTCGACATTCACGAACAAGGATTTTCTCGCATTCGCAGCGAGCGTCGTTTTCTTCTGGATGGGCTTCAACATGCTGCTCCAGATCACGCCTTATTTTCTAACGCAGATCATGCTGATGAAAGAAGCCGATATGTGGAAGCTTATGGCGCCTTTCATGGGGGCGCTTCTGATAGCATTCCTTCCGGTCACATATTTGGCGGGGCGGGTGAGCAAAAAAACGCTGTACTCGGTATGCATGGCTGCGCTCGGCGTGATTTTCCCGCTGCTGATGTGGGTGGGTCGCGTGAAAGGAATTCCGCTGCCGGTTCAGGGCATGGTTTTCATGGCGGCGGTGGGTCTCGCCGCGTTTCCGGTGTTCGTGCTTCCTAACGCTTTCATAGGCGATATCGCCGATCACGACGCCGCGAAGACGGGCATGCGGCGCGAAGCGATGTACTTCGGCGTTTATTGTTTCCTTCAAAAATTGGCAATGGCGATTTCGGTTGTCATGCTCGGCTTTCTTTATAACAAATACGGCTACAGCGCGCCGCACGTGCTCGGCATCCGGCTCGCTGGGCCCGTCACCGGCGTCTGCATTTTCCTCGGACTCATCGTTTTCCATTTCGGCTACCACTGCGAACCGGTGGGAAAAACAGATAGTACAAAGTAGATGGTAGATGGTAGACAGGGAAAAGAAAAAAATAGAATACAGAATACAGAATTCAGAACTCAGAATACAGCAAAAAGAAAAAACATAACCGTCATTGCGAGCGGGGGAGGCATTGCTTATCTGCAAAAAAATTGGAATCGAGTCCGGGATTGCTTCGTCGCTACGCTCTCGCAATGACGTTTTTCTCTATTTGTCTTTTCGCTGAATTCTTTCTACTGATTTTCGCCTTTCCCCAATCCAAACTGCCGGCCCCCAGCTAACGTTTTTGCTTTTTCCTATCTACCGTCTGCTTTCTACTATCTACTGTTTTTTCAAAATGTCACACCCCGCGTTTACAATTAAACGAAAACGAAGACTGAGCGACAAGGGATGTGATGAGCGATGTACGCGGAAGCTTATGCGGAATGGATAGAAAACCTGATGCGAGGCAGCTATTTGTTTTTCGGCATTCCGAAAGTGGCTGAATCGGGCGGTCCGGCGAGGCTGGGGATCGAAGTTGGCTGGCCGCGCGAGTATTACCTGTATGAACGGGTGATGCTGGCGACGCCTGAGGTGGCAGGGCTGCGGTATTACGCGCATGACGCCGACTTCAGCGGATTGCGGCCTGGGCGTCGTGTGCGGCTCGTTCGGGAGCGGGCGAACCGGTATGACCGCAACGCGGTGGAGATATATGCGCCCGACGGGAGCAAGCTGGGCTATGTGCCGCGCTACGCGGCGCCGCTCGTGGCCGGCGCGCTCGACCGCGGCCGCCGTGTCGTCGCCCGTGTGCGCCGCGCGGACGCGCATTCCAGCAAAGTAGTCATCCAGATTTATTTCATGAAGCCAAAAGGCCTCGAAGCGGTGTGAATTTTAACATGGCGGAGGATTTGAACCGCTCTATTTAAGCGCTTCCTGCATTTGTTTCGCCTGCGAATTATTCGGGTCCCGTTCGAGAGTTTTGCGGGCGATTTCCGCCGCGCGGCGGAAATCCTCGCCGGCTTTCGCGTTCTCCCCGAGTTGCGAATACGCAAGCGCGCGGTCGAAATAAAGAGTCGCGTCCCGGCCTCCAGCCCTCTCGATCGCAAACGAATAATCGCGCGCCGCCGGCTCGTACAGTCTGTTTTCATAATATACCGCCGCGCGCGTGGCCGCCGCGTCCGGCGACTTTACGTCTGAAAGCATGTATGACGCATATAAGAATCCCGCGCCTATCAGGACCGCCAGGGGCCACGCCCATAATTGCGCGCGCCGCCCGCCGTTTTCGTCCGGCGTTTTATTTTCCGGTTTGCCGGCGACACGCGCCGCGGCAAGCGCCATAACCGCGCAAAACGCGGCGTACGGAAGCAGCGATTCCGGCCCGCGCATCCCGAACAGCCTCCCGGCCGTCCATGTCGTGTAACCGTTCAAAAACATCGGCAGGCTGAAAGCGAAAAACGGACTTCGGATCGAATCCGGCACGTGCGGGTCGGCAAGGGTCATGACGCCGAATTGCGCAATGGCTACAACTGCCGCGACTGCGAACAGAGCGCGGCCGAGACCCGACGCGCGGCGCAGCCAGAAGAATATCGGAATGCAAAGGAAAATCATGCCGGGCGTGAGGTAGCGGGGCCCCGGCGAATAGCCTCCCGCCCAGTAGGCGGCGGCGTTATATGCGAGGTAAAGAAATGACGTCGCCAGACACAGCCACGCGGCGGCGCGATCTTCTTTGCGCTTCAACATCGCAAAAAATCCCGGCGCGCTGAAAACAATAAAAGGCGAAAGCCAGAGCAACCCGCGTCCCGGCGCAAAAATGACGCGCCAGAACCCCGTCGCGCCGGGCGCCATCCTGTCCGCGAAAAACTTTTGCGGCGCGATCTTCCAATCCGGATTGCTCATATTGAAAATGCCGGCTGTGAGCGCGGACCCGAAACACGCGTGGTTGTAAACGGCCAGCGCCGCGGCGGGAGGAAGCGCGCCGAGCATGAAATAGACAAACCGCGATTTATTTTTCAGCGTGAGAAGGCAATATACGGCGAGCGGCAGGGCGGTCAGCGCCGCGTCATAAGAGCATACGACGGCATACGAAACCAGAAAGCCCGCGAAAAACAGCGCCGCGCCCGCAAACCGCTCTTCATTTTTATAGCGCTCGATGATCAGAAAGCCAGAGAAACAGAGAAACATGCCGGGCAGATATGTGTAGTAAAGCGCAGAATACGGCAACGCGAGGGTTCCGAGCGAGAAAGCGAGCGCCACCGCCGCGCGGTCCGGCGCGGAGCCGGCGAAACGGCCGAAGTAGAGGAAGAGCATGGCGCCGAGCAGCGCCGCCGGAAGCGACACAAGGAACAGCGTTATGAGCCTCAGCGGCGGCGAGTTGTACGGGTCCGGATTGTTGTCGCCGGTAAGCGCCCTGTATCCTGCGAGCAGCGCGGCGCCCGGCAGCGCGGCGCCCGGCCCGTTCGAGTAATAATAATGGCCGCCGTGGAAAGCGACATCGGCCGAGTTTTCGTAATATGCGTCTATATTCAGCGCGTGATGATAGACAATTGAATAAATGAGGTCCACGCGGGCGATCGCGTTGTCCGCCGGGTCCGGGAAAAACACGTATGCGAAAGTTCCGATGAGAAAAATGAAGATGACGATCGCCAGTTTATTCATAACAACTGCTTCCCGGCATGTCGCCGGACGCTCCCGCTTAAGTCGGCATTATTATATAGTATCCGGGATAACAAGCGTTATATCCCCATCCACGGCGTCTTCCCGCCGCTGTGGTAAAACTCCGAATCTTTATATAAAATAGGGAACGGAAAACTGGCGAAGGAGAATCATCTATGGATATTCGACGAAAAATGACGGGGATCATGCTTGGAGTCTGTGTGGCGCTTGCGTGCGCGGTTTCGGCGAAGGGCGCGGTGGAGATACCGAAAGACCTTGTGCAGATGAAACCGTTCAAAAGCACGGCCAAGGCGGGATTCGCGACAAAGAACGATGTGACGATCGCAAGAAACGCTTACGCCAAAGTTCAGGCGTTCAGAAACGTTAGCTATGCGCCTGTCGGCGACTGGATGTTCGACCCGAAGTTCAATGCGAAGACTTTGAAACCGGAAACCGACGAGAGCGTATTGACGAAAGTGAAGCTGCCGTACGCGTGGGGCAAGGATTCCGGAGGCATATTCCGGACAAAGTTCACGATGCCCGAGACGGTGAACGGCTATTCGCTCGCCGGCGGCGCGGTGGCGCTGGCGTTCGAGGGGAGCACGACTATCGACGTTTACATAGACGGCAAGCGCGTGAAAAGTTTCACCGGAAGCGGTGAACTGGAGCTGACGGGCAAGATCAAACCGGGCGAAAGCGTGACGCTCGGCGTTAAGGTGACAGACCTGCGGCAGGACGGCCGGCTCGGCTCGGTCAGGGTGCACGCGCTGGCGCTCGATGCGTTCCAGCAGCCGGCGGACGAAATACTCGCCCGGATCGAAAGCGCGCGCTGCCTCTTCGACCAGCTCCCGACGAAACAGAAGTCGCTCCTCGACGCGGTCACGACCGTTGCCAAGGAAACCGACAAGCTAAAAGGCGTCAGCGACATCGCTCAGACAATCGCGGCGCTCGAAAAAATGAAAGCCCTGCTCGCGCCGGTCGACGAGATGGTCGCCAAATACCCGGTGTTCAACGCGGGCCCGTATCTGCAGAATGTGACGCAAAACGAGATAACGGTTGCGTGGGAAACGCGAATACCCGCCCCGTCCACGGTGTATTACGGAAAAGATGCGTTGACAAATGTTGTTTCCGATCCGACCCCGGTTCTCTTTCATAAAGTTGTGATCAAAGGCCTCGAACCGCAAACGGTTTACAAATACATGGCGGTGACGAGCAAGCTCGCCGCGCCTGAATCCACGTTCAAGACCGCCATCCGGCGCGATACTCCGTTCAAGTTCGTCGTCTGGGCCGACGACCAGTCCAATCCGCAGATTTTCGAGCCGCTCGTGGATCTCATGATCGAGCGCAAGCCGGACATCGGCATCAGCGTAGGCGACGAGGTCGGCAACGGCTCCGAATATCAGGCGTGGGCGCGCGAGTTCTTCTATCCGCTGCGACGCCTGATCATAAACACTCCGTTTTTCGTCGCCATCGGAAACCATGAATACGGCGGCTCCAGTTGCGGCAAGCCGGTCGAATGGTTCGAAAAATACATGGCGCTGCCGGACAATCCCGCTCAGGGCTACTACTACGCGGTCACTTACGGCAACAGCCGCTTCATCATGCTCAACCAGCAGGCGGAAGCCGGTTGCAACAGCCTCAACCCCGCCTCGAAACAGTTTGCATGGCTGCTTAAGGAATTCGAATCTGAAGAATACAAGAAAGC
This sequence comes from bacterium, assembly GCA_041664945.1. GTDB lineage: Bacteria > UBP15 > UBA6099 > UBA6099 > UBA6099 > JBAYJY01. The sequence goes on from JBAYJY010000187.1 coordinate 6,568, forward strand.
CGATTTCCATTTCATGTTCTTCCACAAACCGCCCTATTCGGAATGCTGGAGCGGCGGCTACTACGACGGCGAACCGGGCGTGCGCGAAAATATCGTGCCGCTGATCGAGAAATACAAAGTCGACATGGTTTTCTCCGGCCACACGCATGATTACGAACACGGACAGTGGCCCCAGCCCGACGGCCCTCACTACATCATCACCGGCGGCGCCGGCGGCGGCCTCGACGACACTCAATACAAAGACTGGCCGCAGATTCAGATGTACAAATTCGTTCATCACTTCAGTTTCATCTCAATCGACGGCAAAAAACTGACTTACAGCGCGATCGACAGCGACAACAAGCTGGTCGACACGTTCAAGATAGAGCACAAATAGGCATTTTGTGTTTCCGAAAAGCGGAATTGGGCGTTAACCCGAATCCGTCATGGGGGATTTGGGAGCAATGATTCAGAGGGGATGAGATGCGAGGCAGCAGGCGCATTTTTGCGGCGAAGTGTACTCCTCGTACATGAGCAAAAAAATGAGCCGACAACGAAGCAGATCGCCGCTATGAACATTGCCCGGATTAGATTCCTTTTGCCGAATCCGGGTTAAAAACAGGTGTTTTATGAGCAATCCGCGGTTTGTTGTCCATAAGCACGATGCGTCGCGGCTGCATTACGACCTGCGGCTCGAAAAGGGCGGCGTTCTGAAATCTTGGGCGGTTCCTAAAGAGCCGCCGACCGACTTCGGAGCGAAACGGCTCGCTGTCGCCGTCGATGACCACGAGCTCGATTACATTTCTTTCGAAGGCACAATCCCCGAAGGCCAGTACGGCGCCGGAACGGTAGAAATCTGGGACAACGGCGACTACGAACTGATTGAATATATACCGGGCGAAAAATGGGTCGTCGAATTTTCCGGCTCACGCCTCAAAGGTCGCTACGCGCTCGTGCAAATGAAAAATAAAGGCGCCAAAAACTGGCTCTTCTTCCGTCTGAAATCATAGTTCGAAAGAAAAAGAAGAATCATGAAAACCTTTTTCGAGAAAAAGGTTTTCATACTTTCCCAAAAGCTTTAGCAAGGGTCGAATGAGAATATGAATCATAGGTAGACAACTGAGGCCCGAATAAGAAGCCGGCTGGCCGACAGCGGAGCGCGCGAAGTCGCGCGTAGCGTTATAAAGTTTTGAAAGGATCCTAAGGAAAACTTTTTCAAAAGTTTTCCTTAGTAACATGGTTTTCAAATATTTCATTTTTCATAAACAGCGCGGGCGGCGCGGGCGACATCGTCCAGTTTGCCTGATCGGACGAATACTGCTGGCGTTCCGACCGGCGCGGCGACAATTGCCGTTTGGCGACCTTTGAACTTCTCGCCTGTGAGCAGATGCTCCCAATCGCCCTGCGGGAACGAAACCTCGACGCTTCCCGCGCCCTGCGCGAGCGCCGGCGCGAACAGCAGATCGGAGCCAAGCAGCCACTGCCGGTTCGCCGCGAGCGATTTATCCCAGTCCGGGTCGACAAGAACCGTGTGCCGTATCATCGGCAGCCCGGCGCCGACGGCCTCGCCTGCGACCTGTTTCAGGTACGGCAGCAGCGCAGCGTGGATTTGCGCCATTTTTGAGAAATGCGCCAGCGTTTCCGCATCGGAATCAAAACGGTGATTCTCCATCTTCTTGAGCCCGTCGTGCGTGCGCATCGCAGGCATGAACGCGCCGAGCTCCGTCCAGCGCATGAACAACTCCTTAGAACTCGGCCCGCCTGAGAATCCGGCGATGTCCGTCGTGAAATACGGAACTCCGCTCAGCCCGATGTTCAGCGCCGCCGTAACAACAGTCGGCAGCCCGTCCTCATCCTTCCAGTCCTGTTCCTGATCGCCGGCCCACACGAACTGCGCGACATTCTGCTCGAACGTATAGCCCGACCGCGTCAGAAGCGCGTAATCGCCGTCCGGATACTTCTCGTTTAAAACCTCGCGGTTGATCCTGTGCCAGCGCGTAGTGTACAGATTGTGCAGCGCCGCGCCCGTGGTCCCGTCGTACAGCACAGCGTCATACGGCAGCCATTCGCCGAAATCGCACATCCAGCCCGACATCCCCATGTCAGTCGCCTTCCGCGCGAAACCCTTGAACCACTCCACCGCGTCCGGGTTCGTCACATCCAGCATGCCGCCCTTGAACGTGATTATCTGAACCACATACGGCTCCCCGTTCCTCTTCTTCACCATGTATCCTTTTTCCTTCGCTTCCGCGAACTGGTCGTAGTCCTCAACGATGAACGGGTTGAAATAGCCGAGGAATCGAACGCCCTTCGCTCGCAGCGCGGCGATCTGCTCCGCGAGGTTCGGATACAGCGCCGGGTCCCAGGTCCAGTGGTGCTTGACG
>JBAYJY010000188.1:0-8910 GCA_041664945.1 bacterium
CATGGCAACGATAAAACCGTTCAAGGCATTGCGTTATCACAGACCGAAGGTGGAGAACATAGCGAATCTTCTTTCGCCTCCTTACGACATAATTTCGCCAGAGCAAAAGAAGGAACTTTATCAGCGCAGCGAGCACAACATCACCCGCGTGGATTTCCCGATCCCGCCGGAAAAGGGCGATATGTACGAGGAGTCGGCGAAACTGCTCGACAAGTGGGAAGCCGAACAACTGCTCGTCACAGAGTCGCGGCCGGCGATCTACGTCACTGAAGAGTACTACATCGACTGGGAAGGCTACCGGCGGATCAGGCGCGGTTTTATCGCTCTTCTCCGTGTAGAGGACTACAAAACATGCGCCGTTTACCCGCACGAGCGCACTTTCCCGAAGCACAAGGACGACCGGCGCAAACTTCTGCGCGCCACCCATGCTATGTTCAACCCGGTATTTTCGTTCTATTCAGACGATGATAAGAAAGTTTCGTCGGTTTTGAAAAATGTCGTTGACCGCACGCTTCCCGACTGGAATTTCCGGTTCGACGACGGCGTAACGCGCACGATGTGGTCGCTTACTAAGCCGAAAGAAATCGAGACCATAGTTGAAGCGATGTCAAAGCGTTCGGTTTTTATAGCCGACGGGCATCACCGTTATGAAACGGCGCTCGGTTTTTCGAGCGAAATGGACGAAAAAATGGGCACGAAGCCCGAAGACGACGCTCCTTACCATTATGTATTGATGTATTTTGTAAACATGGAAGACGAAGGCCTCTCAATTCTTCCGACACACCGCGCGCTGAAAGATATCCCGAAATTCAGTGAAAAAGATGTTATTAATATGATCGAAAAAGATTTCGTTATGGAAGAAATGGAGCGGCGGGAGTGCATTGAAGCAGTTTATCACACGCCTGGTTCGCAGGCGATGGCTGTTCAGATCGGCGGCAAGTATTTCAAGATTCAAGCCAAACCGGACGCGATTTCGGCTAATGCGGACCTCCAGAAGCTTGACGAAACCGTTAAAAATCTTAATGTTTCAATCTGCGAGGAAATGCTCTTGAAACCGCTGATCGGCGGCACTGAAAACCTGTTGGAACACATTTCATATATAGTAGAGCCGGAGAAGGTACATGACAGAGTCGCCTCCGGAGAGTTCCAGATGGCGATATACCTTGCGCCCGTATCTATCAACGATCTTGAGCGTACCGCGCGCGCTTTACAGGTAATGCCGCAGAAATCCACCTATTTCTACCCAAAATTGATCACAGGACTTGTCATTTATAGATTTTAGATAAATAATAGTCTTCAGAATATCAATCGGGTTTCTACTGCGCAAAATATTTATGAGCGGCAGTTGCCCGATATTTGAGAACCGGTTGCAGCTAAAAACAGTTTTTGGGTATGCGGTTTTTAGGATTTCCGCCGGGGCGGAGCGAATAAGTTGATAGGTGAGTTTCAGGTCAAGACAAACGCGCGATGCGAGATGACGGATATAACGCGCGAGGTGAGCGCGGAGTTGAAAAAAATGTCCGCCAGAAGCGGATTATGTTGTGTGTACGTATCGCACACAACAGCAGGCGTAACGATAAACGAGAACGCCGATCCGGCGGTGCAGAGGGACATACTGTACGGATTGGATAAAATAGCGCCCGAGAGCGGGGATTATCGTCACGGAGAGGGAAACTCGCCGGCGCATATAAAGAGCAGTTTAGTAGGGGCCTCCGCGATGGTAATCGTGGAAGAAGGTCGAATAGCGCTTGGAACGTGGCAGTCAATATTTTTCTGTGAGTTTGACGGGCCGAGGCGCAGAACGGTATACGTTAAGTTCATACCGGGTTAGAGATCGCCTGAAACCCGGATAAATAGTTAAAAAGGAGGGCGAGAACTTGTCGAAATACGTGGTGGCAGTTGTTGGCGCGACCGGACTTGTCGGTGGCGAAATGATCAAGATATTAGAGCAGCGGAAATTTCCCGTGAAGCAACTGGTTCCGCTCGCGACAGGAAAAAAGGAAAAGAGGGTCGTCCGTTTTAAGGGCGCTTCCATAACGGTTAAGGAAACGACGGATGCATCATTCAACGGAGTGGATCTGGCGTTGTTCGCGGGCGGCGGCTCGGCGTCTCAGGAATTCGGCTGGGAAGCTGTGCGGCGCGGCGCGGTTGTAGTGGACAACAGCAGTTGTTTCCGGATGCGAGCGGATGTGCCGCTAATCGTTCCGGAAGTTAATATAAAACATCTCAAACGGCATCAGGGACTGATTGCGAATCCGAATTGCTCGACGATTCAGATGTGCGTCGCCCTGAAACCGATTTATCTTAAACTTGGAATCAAACGCGTGGTTGTTTCTTCCTATCAGTCCGTATCCGGAACAGGAAAGGCGGCGATGGAAGAGTTGACTACGCACACGAAAGCCGTTCTTGCCGGACATAAAACGAAGCCGGCGGTATATCCGAAGGAGATTGCATTTAACGTGCTGCCACAAATCGACATGTTTACGTCGAACGGATACACAAAAGAAGAAATGAAGATGATCAATGAGACCCGAAAGATATTCTCGGATCCGAATATGAAGATTAGCGCGACATGCGTGCGAGTTCCGGTATATGTCGGGCATGCTGAGAGCGTGAATGTGGAGACGCTAAGGCCGCTGAGCGTTGACAGCCTGCGCAAGCTGATGGAAAAAACGCCCGGCCTAATAGTGGTCGACGACCCGGACCCGGTTGAGGGCGACGAATTCAGGCGCACATACCCGTTGAGCATCGATACGACAGGGAAAGATGATGTGTTCATTGGCAGGCTCAGGAAAGATCTTTCTGTCGAGAACGGATTCGATATGTGGGTTGTGGCGGATAATTTGAGGAAGGGCGCCGCCCTGAACGCGGTGCAGATAGCCGAATTCATATTTACATGAGGAGGCTTGCATGGAACGCAGAGCGTCATTGCCAAGACGAGTAAAACACAGCGAAACGCTTGACCGGCTGATAAGATTGCGGCGCGATTTCGCTGTTGTGCCATTTGGAACGGACAGCAAAAAGTGGGAGAGCGGGGCCGTTAAGCGCCGCAAAGCGGAATCAGAGCAGGAAGAGCACAAACGCCTTATCCGCGAAGCCGACACAAGCATAAAGGGAATTAATTTTCCCGCCGAGGAAATGGCAAAAATAATTCGAAGCTGGATGAGGCAGGACGATAACTAAGCTTCTAACCGTAAACTCTGTTAAGAGCGCGCGGCGGGAAGGCATACTATGCTTTTTAACGACAGCCTCTTGAGGCGATTACGCTTCTTGAGGCTTTCTTAATTATCAGCGCTTTTCTGTTCATGCTCAAAGGGCGGATTTGAGATCCGTCTCTGCAGTTCGCGCTGAAAAAACCTTATTGTTTATAGCGATAAGCCACCGGCGGTTGATTTAGATTTTCATTGTGATAAAATACCTTTGAAGAAGAAAAATATTGGGAGGGCGAATCATGAGAAAGCCATTCATGGCGGGCAACTGGAAGATGAACGGGAGCGTTTCACACGTTAAAGAATTCATAGACGGGTTTTCCGTTCCGGAAGATATTTCGCAAAAAAGAGAAATAGTGATATGCGCTCCGTATACGCTGCTGTCGCTTTGCGCGGAATACGGAAAAGAAAAAAAACCGTACATTAAGTTCGGAGCCGAAAACGTATACTGGGAACCGAAAGGCGCTTTCACAGGCGAGATTTCAGTCGGCATGCTAAAGGAAGCCGGCTGCTATTGCTGTATAGTGGGCCATTCGGAACGGCGCCAGTATTTCGGAGAGACGGACGAGACGGTGAACAAGAAGATGAACGCGCTTCTGGAAGGCGGCCTTTTGCCGATAGTTTGCGTAGGGGAAACGCTGGAAGAACGCGAAGCGGGGCGGACGGAAGCGGTTGTTTTGGGACAGGTTAAAGGGAGCGTGTTGGCGAGCGCAGGAGCGAAGGATCTTTCGGGCATAGTTGTGGCGTACGAGCCGGTATGGGCGATCGGAACCGGGAAAACTGCTTCGACGGCGCAGGCGGAAGAAGTGTGCGCGCTGATACGCGGACTGCTCAATGAGGCGCTCGGCAAGGAGATCGGCGAGGGAATCCGAATACTGTACGGCGGCAGCATGAATCCGGGGAACGTTGACGAACTGATGGCGCAGCCGAACATTGACGGCGGCCTCGTCGGCGGCGCAAGCCTCAAGCCTGCTGATTTTTCGCGGATCGCGGACTACAAGGAATAAAAGCGCTTATTTACATAATCCCGAATCAGGGATAATTACAAATACACGCGTACAGGCATAAGCTTGGCGCGTGAGATGAATATGGAGTATATCCCCGGATGCTGCCGCGCGGATTTATCCGGAATTTGGATTTCGGCCTCATTTTTTCCGCGGCCGCGCTTTCACTTATAGGAATTCTGACCATTTTCACTCTCGGCGGCCAGAGCGTCAGCGGCCAGTCGAATCCATTGTTCTACCAGCAGTCCGCGTGGTTTCTCATGTCGTGCGTTTTCGGCTATGTATGCTGGAGCCTGAATTATAAGCTCTGGGACCGTTTCGCCTGGCTGCTCTATTTTGCGAACATAATTTTGCTGATCGGCCTTCTCATAATTGGGAGAAAAGTGTCCGGCGCGGCGAGTTGGTTTTCTCTTGGCCTGATGAGATTTCAGCCGTCGGAATTCGCGAAGATTCTTTTCATTGTGACCTTCGCGGGATATCTTTCGCGTTACCGTTCGGAACTTAACCGGCTTTCATATCTGTTTTTCGCGTTCGCCCAGTTTCTGCTTCCGTTCGGGCTCATAATAATGCAGCCTGATCTGGGGACCGGCCTTGTCTTCGTCGCTGTATTTTTTTGCATGTTATATGTGGCTGGAGTAGATTTAATTACATTGCTGATAAGCTTATTGTTATTCGCGTCCGGAGGAGTCGCCGGGATGGCGGTTGTTATGAAGAATTATCAGCTCCGGCGTCTTACTTCTTTTCTCAATCCCGAGAACGATCCGCTCGGATCAGGCTACCAGTTAATGCAATCAAAGGTGGCGATAGGATCGGGCGGCCTATTCGGCAAGGGATTGTTTCACGGCACTCAGGCGAAGATGGGATTTCTGCCTGCGTCGCATTCGGATTTCATTTTTTCCGCTTTTTGCGAGCAGACGGGTCTGATCGGCGCGCTTATCGTGCTCGCCCTCTTCATATGGATGCTGATGCGCATCGCGAGAATCGGAGGCAAGGCGGAAGATTTGTTCGCCGTGTACATATCCGCCGGCATTTTTATGATGTTGGCGTTTCAGGCGGCTCAGAACATCGGAATGAGCGTTGGGCTGTTCCCAATAACCGGAATTCCGCTTCCGTTCGTGAGTTACGGCGGCAGTTCGCTGATGACGAACGCGTGCGCGATTGGGTTGCTGTTGAATATATCGGTGCGCAGGCGAAAAATAATGTTTGTGTAGGCGGCCGGCGAAGCGGCGGCTAATAAAATACGGAGGATATGTAATTGGCGGCAGATGAATTGGTGGTTGTGATCCTCGCGGCGGGGAAGGGGACAAGAATGAAGTCCGACCTGCCGAAGGTGCTTCATAAAGTGCGCGGGAGGCCTATGCTGGACTACGCGCTGGAAAAATCGGAGAACATCGGGGCCGCGCGCATTGTGGCGGTTGTCGGATATCAGTCGGAAAAAGTTATTCCTCTGGTTGAGGGCCGCGCTGAATATGCGCTACAGCAACCGCAGCTCGGCACAGGCCACGCCATGATGTGCGCGGCGCCTAAGTTCGAGTCGTTCGGCGGCGACCTGTTGCTTCTCTATGGAGACGTGCCGGCTCTCAGGGAGGCGACTATCCGGCGTTTGCTCGAAACGCATAAGAGAGACGGAAACATGGCGACCGTTCTCACGGCTATACTTGAAGACCCGACGGGTTACGGACGCATAATCCGGGATTCCTCGAACGGGCTCGACCGGATCGTGGAGCACAAGGACGCGAGCGATGCCGAGTTGACGGTACGAGAAATCAATACCGGAATATGCTGTTTCAGGATACCCGAGTTGCTGGCTGTATTGAAAGAGATATCGAATGATAATGCGCAGGGCGAATATTATATAACTGATGCAATAGGTCTTATGAGAGGGCATGGATGGCCGGTAGGAGCGGTTGTGGCGGGCGATCCGCGCGAGACTGAAGGAATCAACACCGAGGAACAGCTTGCCCGGACTGAGCGCATTATGGATGAAATAGGCGAATGAACAAGGCTGTTTTACGGTTTTGTAAAAATTATGCAGTCAGTGGCGCGGTTTCGGCATTTTCGGGGCGGCTTGTTATTTTTGCCGGTAATTGACTTTATGGCCGATTTGTATCATATTAATTTATTTGTGTCGCGCTTATAATTAAGGAGCGGATGATGGCGAAGAGTTGTGAGAAGAAAAATGTGCGTACGATCCCGAAATATGTGGAGATGTCGCTTGTCGCCGGGCAGGGCAATCCGGTTCTCTCCGAAAAAATCGCGGCCAGCATCGGAATGGAGCTTGCGGACGTAACAGTCAGCAGATTTAAAGATGGCGAGAGCCATATTCAGATAGGCGATCAGAGCATGCGCGGCAAGAACGCGTTTGTGATACAGTCGGTTTGCCGGCCAGTGAACGACAACCTGATGGACCTGCTAATAATGATAGACGCTCTGAAAAGGGCGTCGGCCTCTCGAATAACAGCGGTCATTCCTTATTACGGTTATGCGCGGCAGGATAAGAAAGTAAACCCTCGAGAGCCGATCACAGCGAAGCTTGTGGCTGATTTGCTGGAAACCGCGGGAGTCAGCCGCGTGATGGCGATGGACCTGCACTCGGCGTCGATTCAGGGATTCTTCAATATACCGGTTGACCATTTAACGTCGCTTCCGACGGCGGTGAAGTATTTTGAAAAGCACGAAATCGGCGGCGACGGCACGGTGATAATATCGCCTGACGTAGGCGGAGTGGCGAGAGCGAGGAAAGTCGCTGAGCGGGTCGGCTCCCCGCTGGCGATTATTTCAAAGCGCAGACTCAAGGCGAACGAAGTTGAAGTGTTCGAGATAATCGGTTCGGTAGCCGGCAAAAAATGCCTGATGATAGACGACATGGTGGACACAGCCGGCACGCTAATCAAAGGCGCTGAGATGTTGAAAAAGGCGGGAGCGAAATCAGTAAGCGCGTACTGCACGCACGGAATTCTATCTGAGCCCGCTGTGGAGAACCTTAGGACATCGCAGATAGAGGAGCTCATTATAACCGACACGATACCGCTTCTGCCGCAGTATAAGAAAGAGCCGAAGATAAAAGTGATATCAGTTGCAAAGGTGTTCGGCGAAGCGATTCTCAGGGCATTCGAGGAAAAATCAATAAGCGTACTGTTTTTTGATAAAGTAAAGAATAAATGAACGGCGGGTTTAACACCTGTTGAGTCGAAAAGGGAGGAAAAGAATATGGCGGATGTAAAAATAATGGCGCAGACGAGAGAAGAGACCGGAAAAGGCGCTATGAGAAGAATCAGAAACGGCAAGCAGATACCCGCGATTCTGTATGGCGAAAAAAGAGATCCGGTTTGTCTGAAACTGCAGACAATCGAGATTGAAAGACTTCTGAACCGCGGCGGGGCGCACTCGATTCTCGATCTGCAGATAGACGACGCGAAGGAAAAGAATCTCGCGATGATCAAGGAAGTCCAGCACGCCACGATGACGAGCAAGATTCTTCACATGGACCTTATCCGCATTTCGCTCGATAAGAAGGTTGAAGTCAACATCGAACTCGAAATCATCAACACCGACGAGGTCAAGAAGCGCGGCGGCATCATCACCCAGATGATCAACGAGTTGACTGTTGAATGCTTCCCGGACAATATTCCTGAAACGATCAAGCTCGATCTAGCGAATGCGGCGACCGGCGACTCGTTCAAGATACACGATCTGATTGTGGACGAAAGCGTTACGATAATGAACGATCCGGAAGAAGTCATTGTCGCTATCCTCGCGCCGAAGGCTGAGGAAGCTGCTGCTGCGGCAACCGAAGGCGAAGCTGCTGAAGGCGATGCCGCGGGCGGCGCCAAAGCAGGCGACGCTAAAGCCGGAGCCAAGGCCGGAGATGCTAAGGGCGGAGCCAAAGCCGGCGATGCTAAGGGCGGAGACGCCAAGCCGGGCGCGGCTAAGGGCGGCGCCAAGAAATAAGTTCCCGGCTTCACGTTCGTTCGATAATTTCATTATTACTCCAGCGAAAGTATGTTATATTATTAGCGTTATATTTCTGCGCCTGATCGTAACGATATCGGGATGGATTATTTTTTTAACCCGATCCGGAAAACAGGCGGCGGTGACATGAAGATGGACAAGCATGAAGGCGTCAGAGTTATTGTAGGTCTCGGAAACCCGGGCCGCCGATATATGCGAACGCGGCACAATATCGGGTTCATGGCGCTTGATACGTTTACAGGGCGGCTTGGCAGGCCGTTCAAACAGAAAAAGACGCCGGACTTCATCAGGGCGGATTACAATTGCGGGATTTATGATTTGATAACGATTAAGCCGCAGATGTACATGAATCTGAGCGGCGAAGCGCTGATGCGCGTCGGATTGAACTGGCAAAGCCTGAAATCGTCGATGCTTGTTGTATATGATGATGTGACGATCGATCTTGGACGGATAAGGCTGAGGCGTTCCGGCAGCGCCGGCGGGCATAAGGGCATAAAGAACATCATAGATGTCATTGGATCGCAGGAGATTGCGCGCCTTCGAGTCGGCGTCGGAAATAATCCCGAAATGGATATGGCGGATTATGTTCTTCAGGCATTTGGAAAAGAAGAAAAAAAACTGCTCCCGGATATGTTGGAACTTGCGGCGGATGCCATTGAAGCGGCGGTTGAAGACGGAGTTGATTCGGCCATGAACCGGTTTAACAGCGGCGCCGAAAAATAATA
>JBAYJY010000189.1:0-8661 GCA_041664945.1 bacterium
CAAACCCTTGTTCAGCAGCATGTCCTCGAACAGCAAGTCAATCAGCCGGTTGTCGCCGTCGGGCATGAACAGGCCCACGATCCGCTTGTTCAGCCGCTTCGCGCCGTAAATAACGCAGAATATCCCGAATGCGATCAGAGACAGGCCGATCACGCCCTGCCTGACGTACTGCGTCACGAACATATAAAAATCGCGGGGAATGTTTTTGCCGATCTCAAAAACAACGCCGAGGCTCAGTATCAGAACGCCCAGCGCGATCAGCGCCACCCAGCGCTTGAACTTCAATCCCGGATAAAACCACTTCCATTGATTCATCGCCGCTCTCCGCCCGTCCGCTCAGGATACAACCGAAATATCCCGATGCTTCACCGCTACGTTGTAACCGTGGTGGGTCAGAATCCGGCACAACTCTATCGCAAGCGCAACCGATCTGTGGTGGCCGCCCGTGCAGCCGATCGCCACAACCACGTTGCTCTTGCCTTCCTCAACCGACTGCTCCAGCGTGTACAATACCAAGTCCGACGCCCGCCGCATGTACTCCTGCGTCACAGGGCTGCTCATCACGTAATCGTGCACTTCCTTGTTCTCGCCGCTCAGGTTCTTCAGGCTTTCCACATAGTAGGGATTCGGCAGAAACCGCACGTCCAGCGCGATGTCCGCGTCTAACGGAAGCCCGTACTTGAACCCGAACGAAATTATGTTCACCGAAACGCGCGACGCTTTCTCGTCGCCGAGAATCGCGGCGGTCATCTCGCGCTTTAGCGCCCACGTGTTCATTTTTGTCGTGTCGAAATAGTAGTCCGCGCGGTCTTTCAGGCGCTTGAGTTTCTGGCGCTCCGCGTGGATGCCGTCTATGATGCGGTCCTCGCCGCCCGCGAGCGGGTGCATCCGCCGCGTCTCTTTATAGCGACGCACCAGCGCTTCGTCGCTCGCGTCGAGAAAAACGATCTTGTAGCTGTAGCCGGAGTTGTCGAGCGCGTCGAGCGCCTTGAAAAGCTCGTCGAAAAACTCGCCGCCCCGAATGTCGATCACGAGCGACACGCGGCCGATGGCCCTCTTCGAGTTCGAGCACAACTCCGCGAAATGCGGGATCAACTGCGGCGGCAGATTGTCAACGCAGTAGAAACCCATATCCTCGAAGCACTTGTTCGCGAACGTTTTGCCCGCGCCGCTCAGCCCTGTCAGGATGTAGAAATCAATCGTCTGTCTTTTCTCCGATGTATCCATAGTCCGTCAGTTTCCGCAGCAGCTTGTCGCCGCCGCCGCCCGTTTTTTGACTCCAATATACATACCGCGCCAGAACGTCCGCCTCGATGTTAACCGGATCGCCGGCGACTTTCCCTTCGAGCGTCGTCTCCGAAATCGTGTGCGGAATGATATATACCTCGAACGTGTCCCCGCGCACATCCCCGACCGTCAGGCTGATGCCGTCCACCGCCACGCTGCCCTTCGGCGCTATCAGCGGCGCCAACTCGCCCGGAAACCGCACCTTGTACGTCTTCTGCGTCGACGCCGGAGTCACAGACACGATCTTCCCGAGACCGTCGATATGGCCTGTGACGTAATGCCCGCCCAGCTTGCCGCCGACCAGCAGCGCCGGTTCAATGTTTACTTTGGATGTGACTTTTATCTTCGCGAGAGAGGTGCGGCTGAATGTCTCTTCGCCGACGTCCATCTCGACGCATGAGCCCGATACCGTTGTTGCCGTTAGGCAAACGCCGTTCACGCTGATGCTGTCGCCCGGCTCGGCGCCGGACGCCGTCTTCGGACACCGCACGCGCAGCGACAGCGAGCCCGCCTTGCGGTTCACAGCCTCAATCACGCCGATCTCTTTAATGATTCCAGTGAACAAAAATGTTTCTCCTTCACGCGTCATTGCGAGGAACGCAGCGCTGTTAGCCCGCCCTGCATGCTTTAGGCGGGGGAAGCAATCCCGAATGGCCGCGTCATTGCGAGGAACGCAGTAACGAAGCAATCCCGATCTCAATTCCTATCTGCCTCTCCCCACGCGCTTTTCCTGTCTTTAATCTTTCCCGAACCCCGATACCCAAGACCCGCTCTTTAAACGGAAGGAGTGGGAATCGAACCCACCACGACCATGAAACCATGGCCGACAACGGTTTTGAAGACCGCGAGCGCCACCAGACGCCATTCGCTTCCAAACAATCTATCAATCTAAATATATTATCCATAAACGTCAATATAGCAACATCGGGCCGCTTGCCGCCCTTTGCGGATGACATTGAAACGAGAGAAATTTGGACTGCGACATCACGATGTTGCTTTCTCGCTCGATGCGATAGGCCGGGTGGACGCCGCCTCGAACGGCTACAGCAGGAGCGATTTCAGTTACGCCGACCCGTCGGGGCGCCTCGCGGGGGTGAGCGCGCAAACGCACAACGCGTCCGGCGCGGGCTATGCGTTTGACTCCGCGTTCGGGTATGACGATAATAGTAATGTCAAAAGCATTTCAGCAACGCTTCCGAATGGGGTGGGTATGAACGCGTCGTTCGATTATGACGAGATGAACCGTCTGGCCGCCGCCGGCCCCGCAGGCGCTCCGGCTTCGGGACGCGTCGATTTCGCTTACGACGCCGCGAGCCGCCTCACCGGCGTTACGCTTCCGAACAGCGTCGCAACCTCTTACGACTATGACGACGCGAACCGGCTCACCGGCTACGCCGTCGCCAACCCCGCTCTGCCCGCCGAGGGCTATGCCGCCCGAACGTTCGCCCGCAACGAAATCGGCGCCATCATCAGCGCCTCCGACCCCGCCGAGGGCGTCTCGGCGTTCGCCTATGACATTATGGACCGCCTCACCGGGGCAACCTATCCGCAGTCGCTGCATGTCATCCTGCCGGCTGAAAAGTATTCCTACGGAGAAGACGGGCTCGGACACCGCGAAAGCTCGCTCAACGGACGCCTCGTCGACCCGGCCACCCGCTTGCCCGCGACTGTCGATTACAACGTCGACCCGGACAACGATCAGTTGATCGACGATTCGGTTTACACTTACGCCTACGACCTGAACGGGAACATGACCGGCAAGACCCGCAAGGACGACGCAAGCCGGACCCAGTATGACTACGACGTGTTCGACCGCTTAGCCGCCGTGCGCGAGTTCGGGGGGCCGACCCCGCCGGATATTCCCGGCGAACCGCCCGTTCCGGGCCAACAGACCGGCGAGATCACCTACCTCTACGACTGGTCCGGCCGCCTGATCGAGAAAAATGTGTGCATCCCAACGGGTGGAGGCAGTGATTCTGATTCGGGTGAGAATGATTTGCCTTTATCGGGTGCCACCCACAACCCCGTTGTGGGTGTGGGCAGTGAACAATGTACCACAACTCGCTACGCCTATCAGGGCCTCAACCTCATTGCCGAGTTGGATGAAAACAACAACGTTCTCGTGAGATACAACCATGCTCCGGGCACGCTGGACCGCCCGCTTTCCATGCAGGTTGGCGAACAGGTTTTCTACTACCACTATGACGAGCGCGGCTCCGTTTCATACCTGACAAACGCCAAGGGGCACATCGTCCAGAAATACGTCTACGATTCGTTCGGGCGGATAGTTATGCGGATAGGCAACCTGCCGAACGCGTTCACCTACACAGGCCGCCATTGGGACCCGGACGCGAAACTCTATCACTACCGCGCGCGGGTGTACGACCCCGAGCTCGGCATCTTTTTGCAGCAGGACCCCGTCTACTCCGCGAACCCGTACTCCTACGTCGGCAACGACCCGATCAACGCCATCGACCCGCTGGG
This sequence comes from bacterium, assembly GCA_041664945.1. Classification (GTDB taxonomy): domain Bacteria; phylum UBP15; class UBA6099; order UBA6099; family UBA6099; genus JBAYJY01. The sequence goes on from JBAYJY010000189.1 coordinate 3,772, forward strand.
GCTGTCTGTAACATACACGCGTTCATTCGACGGATATTGGATATGTGAGACATGTTCCATCGAGAATGAGAATTTAAGCGCGAGTGCAATAAAGGCATGGAGGAAAAGGTATTCGTACATAAGTGAGAAAGATCATTCGCGAACTGGTTCTTTTGGTAGTGGTGGCGGATGGGGCGGGGAGTGCTGGTTAAGAGACAGATATAACGATGAGTGCAGCTTGAAATGCAAAGATAGCAATGATTTTAGCGCATGTCTCGAAGCCTGCAAGAAAGGCCCCAATGATGCTCCCGATGGCGGCTCCCCCCCATACGCGCCTAACAGTCCTTACAATCCTTATGGGCCTTACGGACCCTATGGGCCTAACAGCCCCAACAATCCCGGTGGGCGCCGCCCCGGCAGCCCCGTCGGCGCTCCCCAAGGCCCCGGCCCAATTCCCGGCAACCCTGGCTCATCTGGCGAACCAGTTGAAAAACTGCCTGATATTTTATTAAAAAACAAAGATATTATTAAAAAGATATGGAACAAATCCCAAGACGGCCAAGCTGATGAGAGAGAAATGGGCGCTTATCTATCAACTGATGGAAATAGAAAAAACATGCCATGGGTTTGCCGACACTTAAGATATGGTACGGCCACTGATGTCGGCATTGACATTGGCTGGTTATGGGGAAGATGCATTGGAAAGTATTCCAAAATACATTCTCACGTTAATTCTACTGCTGGCCCATCGTTTATAGACCTTGATATCGCGAAAGATGATGGAGTGAAATATCATCATTTTGTAATTGACGAATTCCAAATTCACGAATATAGCTATTATGGTCATGAGAAAGAATATAATAGAGGAGTTCTATATTAATGGAGGCGATGAATGATTAAAAAAGTCTTTGCTAAAAGGCAGTATATTGAAATAATATTAATAATTATCGTAATGATAAATACATATTATCTTATCACGATACATCGTAAATCAGAAAAACTTTATAGTAAAACTATTCAAATATTATCAAAAACACAAGGAGCTTCTGGAGAAGTCGACTTTAGCAGAATGGCTGCTGCTGATTATAGTCCACGATTTTGTACAAGTATGCCCTATTTGAACATACCCAATATTAATTGGCGTCAATTCATGCAGGAACATGATTCTATTGATTATCAACCAATTAAGCATAAAGAATATTACAAATATATAGAATCCGCTGATTCGATGATGAGAAGTTTTGGTTGTAAATTAAAATATTACGCTAAGCATATTATAATACCCAAAAATAAAGAAAATAAATATATATATATTGTATATGGCTCACATAGTTGGAAGGATTCAAGGAAATCAATCATACCTCTACCAATGTGGCAAGGAGGTGGAATCTATTTTAAGTTTTATATAACAGAGCACCCAACCGCCAAGGTGAATGAAGTGTTTTTATCTGAATAAATAGTCGTCCCTGAAAAAAGCAAAAATTTAAAATTCCGGGGACATCCATGATAAGTTTTGTCAAGAGAAGCAGGAGACTTCTCGCAGTTAATGATCTGAAATATTAGTAAGGCAACTGGCGACACATCCTTTCTGAATATAGTTATAAGGAACGAGCAACCTAAGCATCACATTATCCCTGTGGGCCGACGGTGATCCGCGACCAGACATCCATTAGCGGCATCGGGCGCGAAGCCTTCGCCGAAGATTGAGTCAGGGACGGCCCGCCGGTCCCGAAACACCATTATCGGAAGCATCTCGCTTTACAGCGATCGCTCAGTCCCCAGACAGCGGGAAACAGCGGGCATGATAGGTTGAGTCCCCTTTAAGCGCAGTTTAAATAGTTCTTCATTTCAAAGCGTTCGCCGCTTTTGTCCACATACATCAGGTACGCAACGAGTTTTCTTGCCACTGCAATTGTCGCTTCATTTCTATTTGCGCCACGGTCTTTTGCTTTCTGGCTCACCGCTGCGAGTTGCGCGTTCCAGAGCGGCGCGATCTTTGCGGCTTCCACGAGTATTGTCTGTAAGTGTTTGTTGCGCTGCTTTGACAGCGGGCCGCGGTGAGTTTTGCCGGCGGATTCGTTCTGTCCGGAACACAGGCCGCAATAGCTGACCGCTTTTTTGACAGAAGCGAATCGTTGCGGGTCGGCTATCTCAAGCGCCCACGTCAGCGCCGTGATCTCTCCGACTCCGGGTATGCTCATCAGCCGCTCCACTCTTTCGCTCAATGAAGGGTTTTCCCGAAGCCTGCGCACTAACCGCTTCTGATTCGAATCGAAGAACTCCATGCTCGAATGGCTCAGTTCCAGTATCTCTTTCACCGATCCGGGAACGTAGTCCAAGCGTTCTAGAAGCTCTTTGAAATATTTCTTTCCGTGCAGTTTTTCCTTGTTGTATTCCGCCCCGGCTTCCATCAGCAGCCCTGCGGTTTTGTTTTTCATCTTAACGGTTTCCCGAACTAAAAGATTTCTGTATCGAAGCGCTTGCCGGAGTTCGCGAACCTGCGCGGGCGCCATGTGACATTCAGGAAACCAGTCGCAACGAAGCGCGTCGGCAAGTTTTCGCGCATCTATGCGGTCGTTCTTTTTCTTCGATGCGCATATCGCGCGAAGCATGTAACTGTGGCCTACCTTCAGTTCGTCGGCGTGCGGCAGAAGAAAATCGTATATCCAGCCTGTGAACAATGTCGCCTCCATCGCTCCCGCCCATGGTCTCGGCAAACTCTGTGCGAAAAGATTCAAATCCTTTCGCGTCGCTGAAATGCTTCCCTCATTTATTATCTCCCCATCCGCTGTCTTCACACAGTAAACGATTACTTTCTTGTGGACATCCAACCCTACGTAATGGTATCCTTTCATCGGGAGCCTCCTCGGTCAGTTTGTGCGCAGGCTTCACGCCTTTTGCACCATTTTACCTGCGGGGAGTCTCCCTTTTATTTTTTTTTGCAACTTATACATTCAAACAGCATACTTAATTCAAAGCAAAAAATTGACATCTGAAGTTGATAGTTGCAGAATAGTAACAAGATGCCATGTACAGAATCAACAACAATAAACGTTACGGGCAGTGATGCCATTTCGGGTGTGTGTAGCGGCTTCTTTTCGGGTGCCACCCACAACCCTGTTGTGGGTGCGGGCAGTGATCCCAATTCGGGTGAGAATGATTTGTCTTTATCGGGTGGCACACACAACCCCGTTGTGGGTGCGGGCGGTGAAATAGGCAACCTGCCGAACGCGTTCACCTACACAGGTCGCCATTTGGACCCGGACGAGCGGCTCTACCACTACCGCGCGCGCGTGTACTACCCCGAGCTCGGCATCTTTTTGCAGCAGGACCCCGTCTACTCCGCGAACCCGTACTCCTACGTCGGCAACAACCCGATCAACGCCATCGACCCGCTGGGGCTTTGTCCCAACTGTGACGAGGAAACAATCACGTATACAAAAAGCAACAAGTTGTGGTTATGCAAAGGATGCCGAAATAAGCTAACAAAGAATTCAAATATGAGAAAGAACTGCACGAGTATAAGAACAGATAATCATACAAGGGGTTACGGAGTAGACAGTTATTGGTGGAGATTGGAAGGCAAGAAGATAGAATTTGCAACGTGGGAAGGTTGCACAGAGTGTTGGGGAGCTGATAATCCAAAGAGTTGCGAAGAGCTCTGCGGATTAAGCGGAGGAACCGCCTGTCTCGAAGCCTGCGCGAAAGGCCCCACGGATGCCCCCGATGGCGGCGGTCCTAACGGGAATTCGCCCAATCCCGGCTGGCGCCCCGGCAGCCCAGGCGACGCTCCCCAAGGTCCCGGCGCCGGCTCCCCCTACAAGCCCGGCGGAGATGGTAAATCAGGTGGTCACGGCGCAAGTGGTGGTTGGGGACCAATAATCGGTGACTCAGGTTGGGGTAAAGATCTTAACCCATATGATTATTTTAAACAATTAAGAATAAAGGGACATGAGGATTTTCCTGGTGAAATAAATTCTGATATTAGACATTGCACAGCTTCGTGCTATGCGTCATCAAATAGAGGAATCCCAACTGCATGGCTTTTTGGCGTTGCTAATGAAGCGCAGGGGTTTTTACAAATTGATATTTATCATAGTATTATAAATCCGCGTGCTGGGTGGGAAAGATGGGTGACAAATCAACGGCCTCGAGCCGCTTCTTATGGTGACATAGAGGAAAATGAAATAGGGATAATTGTCGGGTTAGCTAATAGCAACTGGCAGTCATGTTCATATTCGTGTAAAATATTATCTGAATATAAATAGTGAGAGAGCGATATGGTTAAATACATAAGTGCATATATCAAATTGCCATACATTATAATACTAATATTAGCATTACTTATGTTGTTTATTGCTTTTATTATTTATTCTTTGCAATATTTTACACCTACAAAAGACGATAGAGCGAAAATCCTGTATCTTCAAAACAAATACGTTGAAGAATATGAAATAAAATTCTTTTCTGATCAATATATAATCGTGACACAAATTAAAGATAACGTATTAAAAAAAGAAAAAGCATGCGAAATATACAAAAACTTTTTTCAAAACAATAACAGTAATAAACGCCCTACATACTATAATATTTTTAATTATTATAATAAAAATAATATATTTGTTTTGCAAATATCAGGATATAAAAATGGGAAATGTAATTATGTTACTGATAAATATAGCGAATATTATTAAAGAGGGGTATGTTGCCCAATTTCCGAGGACATCCATGATACAGGGATGAGCGGCTGATTATTTCAGGATTTGCTAAGTTCGGGGGACAGCATACTTAATCGAAGAGAATTCCTCGGACTTCAGTCCGGGGTGCCCTCCCTTGGGGGAGGGCTGGGAGGGGGATAAAAAGAAAGGGAATAATCTGATAGAATAGGGATATGAGCGATCATGTGTTAAA
>JBAYJY010000190.1:0-8590 GCA_041664945.1 bacterium
CACGGTCGGTTAAAACTTCGAGCAGAAGGCTGTGAGGCATTCTGCCGTTAATCATGTGAATTTTGCGCAGTCCCTGCTCGATCGCCCGGAGCGCGGACTCGATTTTAGGGATCATGCCTCGCGAGATAGCGCCTTCCTCAATCAGCTTGCGCGCCCGCCAAACGGTAAGAGTCGAAATCAGAGTTTCCGGTTTCGACGGGTCGAGCATGACGCCGTTGACATCGGTCATCAGAATAAGTTTGTCCGCTTTTATTAGCAACGCGAGCCGAGTGGCTACGTAGTCGGCGTTGATGTTCAGCGTTTTCCCTTCCGGGTCGACGCAGAGAGAGGATATCACAGGGAGCCGCCCGCCGGCGGATTCCCAAGCCTCCCGGTTTATGCCAGTTACGTCGCCAACAAGTCCGATGTCGACTCCGTCCGGCTTCATCCGTTCGCCGAGGATCAGTCTGCCGCGTGAACCGGAAAAACCTACAGACTCCGTTCCCCGGCTGTTCAAAGACTCCACAAGAGACAGGTTTACAGTTCCGAAACACCGGTCCAATATCTCAATCGTACGTTCATCCGTGATGCGAAGGCCTTTATATCTTTCCGGCTTGATGCCGGACGCTTCCATCTCGGCGTCCGCCTGAACCGAACCGCCGTGAACAAGCGCTGTATTGATGCCATGCTTTTTCAGAATCGCTATGTCGTCCAGAATCGCGGACCCGGTCGCTTCATTTTCCAAAAGACTCCCGCCGCATTTGACAACAAACCAGCGCCCATTGAACTCTCGAAGATATTTTTCGCCATCTGTAATGCCTAACGCGTTAAAAAACTCTTCCATCCTGTCGCCCCTTTGTCGCAAACATTGATATTGTTCCTTAAACAACCATTTCAATAAACGAAGCTCGTCGAGGGCCGAACCAACACATTGCGCGGGCGATATGTTTGGGAAAGCCTATCTCCAACCGGGCCGTTATATATTATGGCGGCATCGCGCCAGTTTGTACAGTTGACATTATTTGATATTATTTCGTATACTTAATTAAGGCGATATACGAAGTATTTATACAAATAAAGGAAAATATGTCATGCCACTGAGCAATAGGAACTTCCTGTTTTGCGATAGTTGCGGCGCGCAAAATCCCTGGGGCAAGAATTTCTGCGCTAAGTGCGGAGCGCGCATGTATGCGGAGGCTCCGAAAGAAACGGCGAAGGTCGATGTATCCTCTTGCGAGAAGTGCGGACATCCAAACGCGAGGACGTCGAAGTTCTGCGCCGCATGCAGCGCGCCGCTCGTTAAAGAATTCAAGGTTATAGACGAGGAAGACTATTTGCTGGTCGAGATGAACATAGACCACATAGATTTCGAAAACCATAAAGATATCAGCATACTGACAAAGAAGCTGCAGAATCAGCGCATTATTTTGGATTTGTCAGAGGTGAAGTGGATAGACAGCACCGGAATCGGAACGCTGATCACGGTTGTTCGCCGGCTCGCTGAAGATGAAAAGGAATTGAAGTTTTTCGGAGTTGACACAAAAGTGATGTCGGCGATCAAAGCGTTGCAGGCGGAAAACGTGCTTGAGGTTTTCGAAACGCGCAACGAAATACTCGTCAGTTGGGGGCTCCCGCCGATTTAGAAAGTTTCGCGACGTCCACAATAAAATTCTGAATCATAATCTCATCCGTGCCGTGTTTTGGACGGGCAATGCCTTTCAGGCGCCGCTCCACATCCATCAATCCGGAAATCGCGTCTTCAATCTGCCGGGCGGTGAATCGCCGCGCAGGCTTCAACGCGCTGTAAATCGCCAGCGGCGTCTTGCTGAGAATCGAACTGCTCTTTTCCTGTGTGAGGACAGATCTGTCGGCTTCCCTGATCCGCGCTGTTTCGCCGGATATGAACCCTTTCCCGCCGTATCTGTATTCGCCGGGCAGATTCGCAAAGTACCCCTTGTCGAGCAGGAACCGCGCCTGCCACAGGTGCCTGAGCTTGTTGCCGATCAGCACTGCTATATAGATCGGATCCGAGCCGCCGTCGATCGAGCGTTTCAGGGCGCCGAGAGCGGCTTTCGCCTTGCCCTCAAGCATGTGCTCGACGAGTTTGAAGACATACATGTCGTCGCTGCTGGTCACGAGCCGCCGAAAATCATCCGAGTCTATCTTGCCTTCCGCGCCGAAATAAACAGCCAGCTTTTCAATCTCGCTCGCGAGGTGGCGCACGTCCTTGCCCGCCCATTCGAGAAGCTGTTCCGCCTGCGCGTACGTCATTTTTACTCCATAACGCCTCGCGCGGTCCTGAATCCATTCCGCCATGCCTTCGTCGAACATTTTAGGAAAATGCACGAGCGCGCCGCTCTTTTCAAGCTCGGGATAGCAGCGCTGCAGCATCTTCTCCGAACGGCTTTTTCCGGTTTTGGAGGTCGGCTTCTTAAGGTCTTCGTTGCAGATCAGGACGAGGTGCACACCCGATTTCGTCTGCTGGATGATCCGCAGGAACTGCGTGTACTGGGCGAAATTGTAGTATTTCTCCTCATCGCTAAGCTTCTTTTTTTCGTCCGCCTCGTCGAGCGGCTTTTTCTTCATCGCAAATACTTGCGCATTGTCAACATATATAACCTGTTTGGGCGCGAAGAGCGACGGCGACAGCGCGGCGTTGATGATCTTGTCGAGAACGCCCTCATCGGCGCCGTCGAACTGAAGAAGGCCCGTCGCCTGCTCCGCCTCCGGCATCAGAAAATACACGATTTTCTTCGCCAGCTCTTTTTGCAGAAACTCGTATTCGCCGTGGCAAACGTAAACCGTCTTCGGGACGGATTTGAATATTTTCGCTTCCTCATCGTAACGTATGTCCATGACAGCAACCTTTCCGCGAGTAGTATAACATATTCGCGGCAGGCAGACGACTGCTAAAAACATTGCGCGCAAAGAGTGAGATTTTAATATGAGCGCCTGGAATCGAGATCCGGATTGCTTCGACGCTTCGCTTCCCGCAACGCCGACGCGGCGTTGATCGCGACATTTTCGCGATGTGTGTGTGCGCAACGCCTCTTTTTAATGTAAAATCGGAATAATGAGAAAAAAACTATTCGCAATATTGTTTTCACTGATCGCATTCATAGCGTTTGCCGGCGCCGCACAAGCCGGAGGACTCCTGAAAATCATTACTCCGGAAACAATTATAAATAAAGAGCCTGGCGGCGGAGCGACTGATAACCGGCTGACCCGCAACGCGTTCGTCACTTTAATCGGCGGAAAAAAAGAAGGCTGGTATCACGTCCAGATGCGCAACGGAGAGGAAGGCTGGGTTCCCGACTGGACCGCCGAACCGGCGCCGGCCGACGCGCAGCTTTCTCCCGCTTTCCCTGCGGGCATGCTGCCGACCTCATCAAAACCGTTTTATGGAGTTGTCGTCGCGGACAATGTAAGCTGGCGCCGGACTCCTTACGGCGGGCTGAACGCGAAGATCGACACGACACGCGGCGGCTTTATTCCAAAAGGCTCAATTCTGAAACTATCCGATAAAGTTTTTCATTGGTTTCAGGCGCAGATCAGCGCGAACGAATTTGTGTGGGTTTACGACGAATCGGTAACTCCATTGACTGAGGACAAGATCGTTTCCTATTACGGGGTTTATCAGGCGAATCTGAAAGGCTCAAATTCTGAAAAAACGGCGTCCGGGCTGTTTCTTTCTTTTGAGTTGACTGCGCCGGTTCCTTATTCGGTTGAGAGCAATCTCAGTCCGGAAGGCGCAGCCTTTAAGCTTTTCGGCGTGAAATGCGGCGAATTGCCGGCCGGCTGGGACGCGGCTTGCGTTAAAGCAAACAGCTTTTGCGACTGCGCGCCGGGAACCGATGTATTGGAAGGCAGGCTTCCGGCGCCTGCTGGAAAGATGGCAGGCTATTTCGGCAGGTTTGAAGGCAACTCGTTCAAACTCGGCGCGAGAGACGCGTCATTATCGCCGATAAAAAGAATCGCTATCGACCCCGGCCACGGGGCTGCTGCCCCTGTCCCGAAAGGTTTCGCCGACGGCACGCGCAACGCAAAGGGCGTTAAGGAAAAAGACGCAGTGATGGAGATATCGAGAAAGCTCGCGGACGCCTTGCGGAATGCGGGTTATGAACCTTTTCTCACGCGTGACGGCGTTACCTCCACAATGCTGGACATCTACCGGCGCGTAGAGTTTGCGAACGCAAACGGGGCCGATTTATTCATTTCGGTTCATGCGAACGGAGACACGCTTCCGGCGATGCAAGGCGCTGAAGTATATTGGAATCAACGGCAAAGCAGGCCGCTCGCGGAGTACATTGCGCAGGAACTTGCCACCGCGACCGGCCGCAAGCCCGCCGGAGTTTTTTTCGCATCTTTCGGAGTGATACGGCAAACAGAAACGCCGGCGGCGCTCGTCGAGACCGGCTATATGACCAACCCGGAGGAAGGCGAGCGGTACGGCGACCCGGCTTTCCTCAATCAGTGCGCGGAAGGAATCGCGCGCGGCGTCATCCGCTATGTCGAATATCTAAACGGGGCCGGGAAATAATATGAAAAGCTATATCGTGCTCGGATACAGGAATTTGTCGCGGCGCAAAAGCCGCTCGCTGCTGACAGCGGTCGGAGTCGTGCTTGCGATCGGGTTCACTGTCGGGCTGTTGTCAATCAGCGAAGGGTTCATGAAGTCTTTCGACCAGATGCTGGACAGCAGCGGGCCGAATCTGTTTCTGAGGCCTAAGGGCGGCTCTAAGATGCCATTCGGAATGCAGGGCACGGCGTTTCTCGACGCGAAGCTTGAAAAAATCATTCGCGGAATACCTGGCGTGAATAATGTCGAGCCGGTTTATCTGGCGTTTTCAGTCGACGGCGCGACGGCGGGATTCGGAGCGATGATGACGATGGTTTCCGGAATGCGCGGCGACACTTTTTTTAAAGTCAGGCCAACTGCAAAAATCGCCCAAGGGCGATTCTATAAGGAAAACGACGGGAAGGTTGTCGTGCTCGGATCGATAGTCGCCGAGAATTCGAAAAAGCGTATCGGCGAATCGCTCGAACTCATCTCGGGCCAATCCCTGAAAGTGATAGGGATTCTCGAAAAAACCGGCGAACCGTTCGACTACTTTGCTTATGCGCCGTTGGCGACTGTTCAGAATATTTACAGCGATCCGAACCGGGTCAGCTATTTCCTGATCAAGACCGACAGCAATGTCAGCACGGAAAAAGTGTCCGCGCTATTGCGGCGCGCGTTTCCGCAGCACGACGTGCAGACAATGCAGGAGCTTATCAAGGACGCAAAGAAGATGATGAGCATGGCGCGCGCCGTCCATTTCGGGGTTTCATGTTTCGCGCTGCTGATCGGAGTTCTGTTCGTGGCGTGCACGATGATAATGAGCGTTTCGGAGCGTGTGCGGGAGTTCGCAACGCTGCGGGTGATCGGCGCGTCGAAGGGATTTGTCGCAAAAATGATTCTGTCCGAGTCGCTGATGCTCAGCGCTGTCGGCGGGTTCTTCGGCTGCTGTTTCGGTTATCTGCTCTCAAAGGTGATCGACGCCCTGATATTCCATTTCGTGGGGGACACTTTCCTGCGCACGTTCGTATCGCCGCGCATTTTCATCACCGGATTCCTTATTGCGTTGCTGATCGGCGCATTCGCCGGCCTGTTCCCCGGCCAGATGATACTGCGGCGCAATCTCTCGGAAAGCCTTCGCTACGAATAATTGTTTCATTACCGCGGATAAGTTGTAATTGTAGCGGCGGATTTCATTTCCGCCCATGCCGCTTTATCGGCACGACTTCGCCCATGCCGCGCAAAAGCGCATAATATTTTCTAACGCCTGGACACGCGGCGTTCTCGTCGCATTCAGCGCATTCTTCACTTTTTATAAAACCTGAAGCGGCGCCCTTCGATATAGGCGCGAACAGATTCCTGAAATATTTGTCCCGGTCCGGCAATATGCATTCCGGTATTCCGTGCTGCTCTTCCATGAACGAGATCGGAACATCGAACTCTCTAGCGATATGGAACGCATCGCGAATGTATGGAACCGCCTCGCGGTAGGCCGGCACAATATCCACCGGAAGCGATGTGTCGAAATATGGCGTGGCGTAACTGCAGAAAACAGGTAGCGAACCGAACGTCTCCGAAACAAACCGAACGTAGTCCGGAAGCGCCGCAGCGTTTGCGGAACACAGCACAAATATCAGACCCGTGTGTATTCCGGCGGCGATCAGGTTATGAACGCCCTCGACGGTTTTTTCGAAACCGCCAGGTGAGTTGGTAATGCTGTCCGATAGTTCGGCGGAAGGCGCGTGAAGCGATACGAAAACCTTGTCGAGTCCGGCGCGTTTGAGCTCGGCGCAGCGTCCTGCGCGCGTGAGCAAAACTGCGTTGGTCATCAGCGTTACTTCCCAAACGCCTGCCTCTTTCGCGAGCGCTACATACTCCGCCAGATGCGGGCTTAGAGTCGGTTCGCCGCCTGAGAGATTTAGGCGCGGCAGCCGGTCACCAGCGGCATCCTTGATTGCGGCAAGCGTCATCTCATGCGGATCCGGCGCAGCGACGCGCTCGACTCCACAGAAGATGCAACTCTGGTTGCAACGGTATACAACGCGCAGGTCCCTTGAAAATAGTTCTCTGCGCGGAGGTGATCCGACTTCACAATATGTGTCGACTCGAAATTCGTCGTCTTCCTTGCTGATGCGTCGATCCTTCGGGTCCGGCGCGAACGATTTATCGCCATCGCGAACCTCGACGAACAGGCCAAGACGTCCGGCATCCTGAACCGCGTTCCCTACTCTTTCTTCGATTTCGGCCGAACCGGCGCCGGGCATGATCTGAAATGTAATGTGCTGAACTTCAAGTTCCTTTGTGAGCAAAACGATTTCGCCAAGAAGCGTCGCATTTTCGGGAACGACTGGAATCGACACCGAGATGTGAACGCCGGAGGCGGCCGCGCGCGCAAGGTTTCTGATTCCCTGAACGGTCTGAGCGAACGCGCTCTGAACGGGATTGATTTTTAGAGCGGTTTCACTATTGGGCGCACTGAGACGCACCGCGATCTCGCTAAAGCCGGAGGCGATCGCTGCGGCCGTGAATTTTTCGTAAGCGAACATGCGGCCGTTGGTTTCGAGTCTGATGCGCCGGAAACCGGAGTCGCGCGCGGCTTTTGCAAGTTGAATTATCCCAGGCAGAATGGTAGGTTCCCTGCCGGTGAAGACGACAGCGTTCGCGCCGCCTGCGGCTTCTCGACGGATTTGCTCTTCTATCGCCTCAGGATCGAACTCGAACTTCCGGCCTTCCATCGGGCAAAAAGAGCAACTGTTATTGCAACCAGCGCCCACCTCAATAACCGCGACTTTCTCGCGACCGTTCTTTTCCGTCTCGGTTAGGTAGTCAGAGCTTCGGGTCATGATGTCTCTCTTGAGAAAACAGTCTGCAATTTAAAAATCTCGACGAGGCAGTCGGTCACAAAACGGTCCTGCATAAGAACAAGTTCGAGAGGAACGCGGCCGGAAAACAGAAGGTCGAAGACCGCAACATCGGTTTGAACGGATGATAGATGCTCTCCCGCGAGGCCTTCCGTTATAGACAGCGCGCCGTTTTCAATGCGAAAAGTTACCGGCGCGGCGTCGCTGAAATTAAACTGGATGGTTGAATTCCATCCTTTCGCGCGGTCGGAAATAAACCGCCTTTCGAGCGATTGCAACGCAGTCTTTAAGTCCCTCTGTGACATTCTGCACACATTATAAATGAACGCCGCCAACGTTCAACAGAGAAAGAATAAAGTTTAAGCGTCGGTTATGTAAACAACATCTCTAAAGCCATAATCAGGATTACCGCGAGATGAATAAATACCGTGACAAAGAATTATTTCGTTTGAATATTCAGATAGTGGCGCGCGCAATTTTACTTTTTCCCGACTTTCATTATTATTAGGTGTTGCGAAGCGAGGTGCCGTAATGATAGTTGGCATAGTTGGCGTGCCGCCGTGGGAGAAAATGCAGAACCGTCTGAAGAAGGGCGCGACGATCGTCGATCTCGACGAACCGCTCGCCGATTTCCCAGTCCGTGACATTTACCTTCCGAACGCCTACTGCTCGATTCTGAAGCGCGTTGTGTCCAACATTTTTTCGCTGCGCGCGGCGGGCAGGCTCGATCTCGTGCTCGCCTCGGTGGGCAAATGCAAGTGCGACGGCATGCGCAACATAGCCTCATGGCTCGAATTGAAAACGGACATTCCGATAGAGAAAGTCGAAAACAACAGCATGCGCGGAGCCGGCTTTCCGATCTCTCGCAGCGACCTTCCCCCGGCGGAGAAGATGGAACTGATAGTCAACTCAGTCGTTCAGCCGCTTCAGAAAGGCCTGAAGTTCAGGGAGTCGAAACCGGTCTGCGGCTTCTGGGGCGTACCGCCCTACGATTTCAGGATTCTCGAACTTTTCCCGAACGAAACGCACATTTACGGCTGGACCCGCTGCATGGAAAACAAAACGCCCGCCGACATCGAACTCGAATGCGCGACCGACCCGAATGTGCCGACCGTATTCTTCACGCAATCCTTCTGCCAGAAATCGGCGTTCGCGTTCAACCTCGCCCGCGAGAACGGCGGCCTATACGTCG
>JBAYJY010000191.1:0-8574 GCA_041664945.1 bacterium
AAGAAAAATAAAGCTTTTGCTGATAAATTTATCAGTAATTATGGAGAATATAATTATAAAATGATAGTAATGATTATAAAAATAACACTTGGGGTTTCGTTATTTTTGTTTGCAACAGATCTATATGAATATTTTTTCCATAAATGATGATAATATGACAAATAAACTGGAGGTTGAGCATGAATAATAAAGCCTATAAGGTCATTGTGATAATATTAATGATATTTCAAATATTTACACTTGCTTTACTTCTTGTTTCGCTAAAATTGAATAAGAATTATAAAGCTGTTATAAAATATGAATACAATGCAAATATCAATAATAATATCAAAAATGAAGATCTTAACGGATATAATGTAATAAAAAGTTATGAAGATTTAATAAAAATATGCCCTTATAGAATTGATGCATATTTTTATCTTTCTAAAGTATATGAAAAGAAACACGATTATGACAAAGCAATAGAAATATTGCAGACCGGCATGGATAACTCAAAGGATAAAGCGCGTTCAGTCGATTTCCTTTATTTAGGAAGATACAACATAAAAAATAACGACTTAAATAGAGCAATAGAAATGTTAAATATTGCTAAAAGATACGCCAAATATATACCTGAAAAGGTAAACGTACATTTTTACTTCTCACAGGTCTATACTCTACAAAATAATAAGGATAAAGCTTGTAAAGAGTTATTAATGTTAAATTCATATAGGAAAATATCAAAATATATGAAATATCACGATAGGATATTTAAATATGCAGATGAATATTATCAAGAAATGAAATGCGATAAATTCGAAACTGAAAACACATTGCTTGATTCAAGAAAGAGTAAATGAAGATTGAAGATAATGAATTAATTGCGAAAATGCCAGAAGAAATAGTAAAGGATAATAAAGGAATTCAGGCAATCGAAAAGCTGGAAAGAACGGTGTGGCGTCGGCGTTCGATGAGCGGAACCGGCTGGAGAGTGCCGGGGGCGGGAAATGGACGTTCAGCTACGACCTTAACGGGAACATGATCGGGAAGACAAACACGGAGACGGGCGAACAGGTGGATTATTACTACGACGCGGATAATATGCTGACGCGCGTGGAGTCGCGGACGGCGAACGCGTTGAAACGCATCACCCACAACCTGTTGTGTGGCGCCCGAAAAATCGGTGTTAATCAGGAAAGCTTTTGGAAAAGGCCAGACAGCAGGCTAAAAAAATGGCAATCAAGCAGCGAGTAGCGAGGGGAAAGAGCAAAAGAAGAAGCCGGATATCTATTTAAGATTCAATTGATCATTCAAACATCGCTAAAGCTTTTGGGAAAGTATGAAAACCTTTTTCTCGAAAAAGGTTTTCATTCACTTCTTTCCATCACTTCTTTCCATTTCTTAATCTTTCCATTTTCATCTTTTCAATAGCTTCATCATTCAGCGCATTATTTCTGTTCGACCTGTTTTTTGATAGCTTCAGTTTGCGTGAGCGCGTTTGCGAGGTCGAAACCGATCTGGATAGTGGGCTGGCGGTCGACCATATAGGCGCCGATCATGCCGCCGTCGCGCATGTCGCTTATGGTGGTGTGGAAGAGCATAGTGCGTTTTCCGTCCGGCGTCGGCACGAGTTCCCACGTTATCGGAATCTGCGGTTCTTTTTTCTTATCTTTCTTTTTATCGTCGACAATCGTCATAGTGATTTTTTTCGGTTTGTCGAACGCCCATTTCTGGACGTAGTTCGTCTGGACCTTCACCGGCCCGAGCTTGATGATGAACATATAGAAATGAACGAGCGCGAACTTGTCGTTCTTTTCTTCCACATCGACCTTGGAGATCTGATTGATCATTTTTGGATAGAGTTCGAAGTCGGTGATGACTTTCCAGACCTCGTCCGGTTTCGCGTTGATGAGGACGCCGGAGACAGCCATTTCCCTGCCGGGGTAGAGGCCCCGGTCGACGAAGCCGACGCGGCCGCCTTCGAGCAGTTTGACGAGTTGCGCTCTGTCGATGCGTTTCCAGATGGGATCGCCGGCGGAAGCGGGCGCTGCCGCCGCCGCGAGCGCGAGCGCCGCGAGGCAGAATACAAGAGCGGCCCGGGCAGCGCGCCGGTTATTTCTAATTGTCGAAATCTTGATTTTCATGTGTTTTAGTCTCCTGTTCGGGTTGAAGCGTCAGAGCGTTTCGGCTTTTTTCACGATTAGGCGGGTGAGAACGATAGCGCTGGAGAGGTTGATTGACATAACGGTTGCGGGCTGTTCCTTGAGGGCCTCGCCGACGAGGGCGTTGGCGCTCGCGAGATCGGAGGTGATGGCGTAGATGACGACCGTTTTTTTGCCGCCCGCCACCGGGAACAGTTCCCAGTAGCCGCTGATATTTTTTACTTTGCCGGATACCCACGAGATATCGGCGCGTCGCGGTTTATCGAACTTATAGCGGAGCGTGTAGTCGGTTGAAATGTTGAGGAGGCTAAGTTTCAGGACGGTGACCGTAAAGTGAACGAGCGCTGTTTTGTCGGTGCGTTCGAGCACTTCGGGGGTAGTGAAGTCGGGCATGAGTTTGCCGTAGTCCTCGAAGCCGGTGATGGCTTTCCATACCTTTTCCGGCGGCGCGTTTGCGAGGATGCCGACCGAGCACATTTCGAGTTTCTCGGGGCCGTAGACGTCGACGGCGGCCAGTTCGCCTTTCGCGAGCATTTTGGCGAGAGTTTCCTTGTTCATGCTTTTCCATGACGGCGGCTCGGCCGATTTAGCCGCGGGAGCGGCCGCGAAAAGCGGCGACGCGAACGCCAGCAGCGCGCAGGCTATCAGCGCGGAAACGATTTTCTTCATCTTGCGCCTCCATTTGTAATGGCAAAAATCTTCAGTGTTCTATTAAACTATCAAATTAATTACGCTGCGTCAACAACAACTGTCGACACGCGAGACTTTTGATTCGCCGGATCCTATCGGCTGATTCGGGTTAAAGCAATGCTTGGCAGAACCGTATAATTATTTTTTGAAATGATATTTTATAATGCAAACGAGAGCGTTGACGCCGTCTTTGAAACCGATTTTTTTGCCTTCTTCGTATGTGCGGCCGCTGTATGATATGCCGACTTCATAGACGCGGCAGCCCATCCGCGCGACTTTCGCGGTCACTTCCGGCTCGAACCCGAATCTGTTCTGCTCGATTTTGATCTTCTTAATCACATCGGTCCGAAACGCTTTGTAGCATGTTTCCATGTCCGTGAGGTTGAGGTTGGTAAAGATGTTGGAGACGAGCGTCAGGAATCTGTTTCCGACCGAATGCCAGAAATAGAGGACGCGGTGGGCGCCCTCGCCGATGAACCGGGAGCCGTAAACGACATCCGCGCGTCCGTCCAGAAGCGGTCCGAGAATCTTTGCATATTCGTTCGGATCGTATTCGAGGTCGGCGTCCTGAACGATAACGAAATCGCCTTCCGCATGCTGGAAACCGGTGCGGAGCGCGGCGCCTTTGCCGGCGTTTTTCTCGTGATGGACGGCTTTGCGCACTTCGCCCGCGAGTTCGTTTTCTATCAGCTCCCGCGTGCCGTCAGTCGAGCAATCGTCGACAAGCACAATCTCGATGCTCACGCCGTCGATATGAACGGAATTCACGCGTTGAATTATCTCGCGCAACGTTGTTTTCTCGTTGTACACCGGGATTACGACTGAAAGAATTTTATTATCGCTCATTATTCGCGCCTGCTTGTCATTAAGAGTATTGTAACATCAGCGGCGGTTTTGATGAAGCGCCGCGTGGATTTAAGAAAATCGGCGCTGCGGAGCTATGGGAATTGAGTCCGGGATTGCTTCGCCGCTCTGCTCCCCGCAAAGACGGATTGCTTTATATCCTGAGCGTGGCGACGGGAAACAGATCTAAAACGAGTATGGCGGCGGAGGCGCCTTTTCTGGTTTCGGCCGGAATGGTCGTGATCACTTCCGTCAGGCAGCCGTCCTCGTCAGTCGCGACATCCACGCGGTTGTTGCCGATGAGCTCTCCAGAATCCGTGTCGATCAGAATGAAACGGATGGAATGCCGGTCCGCTTTGTAGCCGCCGGAACTGACGCGGGCCGTAACGCGGTCGAAGTCCGCTTCGAGCGCGACCGCGACTCCTTCCGGGCGCCGAGCGGCGGGGTCATCGAAAGGCTGCGCGCTGAAAGTCAGAAACGCGGAAAGCTCGTCCTTCGCGTCCGCCATGCGCATGACGCGCAGCAGTTCCACGAAGTCCGGCATATTGTGGATCGAGGTTGAGGCGTAGAAAGAGCCGTCCTCAATGCCCGGCTCGTCTGTGAAACGGCCTCCGAAACGGAACAGATCGAAAACCGTGTTCAATCCCTGCGCGGCGACCTGCATTGAGCCGGAGACCTTGAACCAACTGTCCTTGAACGTTCCGGAAGCGATGAATTTGCTCATCGGTTTCTGAGAGAACACGCATGCGCCGCCGGATTCAGACAGGCCGAATCCCGCTATGACGATCAGTCCTTTTTCGCGGTCTATATAAATCGGAGCGACAGCGAAGCGCTGTGAGTCGAGGGCCGGCTGCGCGAGCGCGTCCAGTTCTTTCGGCCTGCTGAGAACAAAATTTCCGGCGATGGCGCCCGTTGTTTTTTCGGATGTGATATTCGCGCGAAGCCGGTCGCCGCGCGTTTTTCTGACGGTGACAAAATCGAGCGTCCGGTCGAAATCGCGGGTTCCGTTTTCCGCAACGCAGGTTCCCGAGACATGCATCTTGTATTCGGTGTCATAATCGAGCAGCCCGGGAACGATGACATGTATAGCGCGGCCCATCGAATCGACGCGGAAAGTAAATCCGGGATCGGGAGTCATTTCGACCTTCACCGAGTTATGGTCGATCTCCGCGGGGATGATATTCAAGTCGCCGTCCGAAGCGAGAAGCGCGATGTGGAAATTGTCGGCGATGCCGATCCTGGCGGCGGGGCCGAATTGCGGGACGCCGAAGCGGTTCAGTGGAACGAGAGTCGCGCCGTGCGGCGGGATGTCCGGGCGCGTTCCGTCGTGTCCGGGATCGGTGGAGACGCGCGGGTCTTCCGGATGTTGGCGGCAATAGTTGCGCGAGACGGCGAAGACGTCACCGGTTGTGGAGCCGATGTAGATAGAGCCGTCCGGGCCGGGAGAGGGCGATGAATTGAGGTCGTTGCCGGGAGGCGGCGCTGTAAGCAGGGACCACACTCGGTTGCCGTCCGGCGACAAGCAGTAGAGTTTTCCGCTTTCGCCGCCGATGTAGATCAGGCCTTCCGGATCGATCGCCGGCGAGCTTTTCACCGGACCGTCCGTGAAATAAGTCCAGACTTGTTTTCCGAAGCGGTCGATGCGGTAGACGCCGCCGTCGGAGGAGCCGATGACGATGGAGCCGTCACGATCGATCGCGGGCGACGAATAAACGAGTCCGAGCGTTTGATAGGACCAGAAAATCGAGCCGTCGTCCGGGTCGAGAGAATAGACGTTGCCATCGAAGCAGCCGAAAATAATTTCGCCGAACATGCCGCAGGCCGGCGAAGAGACGATCGCGCCGCCGAGGGTTGACATCCAGCGCCGGGTTCCGGACGCCGCGTCGACCGCATGCATGCCGCCGGCCAGAGAGCCGACATAGACGGTTCCGCCGTCCGGGCTCAGCAGCGGCTTGGTCCAGATCACGCCGCTCGGGTAACTCTCAGTGTTGTATTCCCATGCGAGCTCGCCGCTTTCGGCGTCGATTTTGTAGAGTCGGTTGTCGTCGCAGCCCGCGTAGACAAAGAGCTTCCCGCCCTCGTCGTTGATAGTGAGATTGCCTTCGAAAAAAGAGGAGAGGCGCGCGCGGGCATCTTTTTCCGGGTCGTCGAAATGGCGGCCCCAGAACGTCCAGATTACAGCGCCGCTCTCCGGGTCGATCTTCCAGATGCGGCCCTGATTGTGGTGGCCGCGCGAATCGCTGTCGGTGGAAGCCATATAGAGGAAACCGTCGGCGCCGAGAGCGCCGGTGGAGTCGATATACATCATTTGCTTGTCCCGGATGCGCCACTTGACGGAACCGTCGGGGCGCAGGGCGACGAACTCGCCGTCCGAGTGGCCGGTGTAGAGCGAGCCGTCGGCGCCGATGACGCATGAAGGCCAGATGAGCGAGCCGATTTTGAAAGATCGCATGAAGCCCTGCTCCGGTTCCGGCAGGCTGAACGCCGGAACCCGGCCACGGTTCGAGGCGGAATAGCGATAACTCGGATAAGGGGCGTCCGCGTTCAGGCCGCGGAAGTAGTCCGGCGCCTCCTCGCGGTGCAACAGCCCGAGCCCTCTGACTATGACGGCGTCGAGCGTGTCGAAAAGCTTCAGCACGGAACCGAGCGATGCTCCGGGGTCTCGCGTGGGAACCGCCTGTGGAAGCGCGTAAAAAGTGTCGTAAAGTTTTCTGTTGAGTTTTGTGAGATGGGAATTGATCTCGTTCGCTATAGGACTCGCGGTTGTCAGCGGGTGCCGCGCGATCGGGAATAACTCGCGACGGACGAGGTCCAGCGCGTCGAGGCCGGCGAGGACAGCCGCCGGCAGCCCGGCTCTGCCGCTGTCTTTCAGACGCAGAATTACGTCCCGGTTTTTAACATATCTCGCCTTGAGCGCCTGAGTCCTGGCGGTCAGCGCCGCCGCGTCCCATTCCTTCGCGCCGCTCGTGGATATATTATCCAGCCAATCCTTGAATGTCGGCATTTAGCAACCCCGTCTTTCCCGGCCGTCCCTCCGGATCATTGCGAACTTCCCAGAGATAATTATAACCTACCTGTATTGCATAACTCTGGGAAAGCGAGAAAAGGATTTATGACGTTTCGGCGAATGCCAAGCTAAGCGATCGCGCTTTTTTTCTTCAGCGCGTCGAGTTCGCCGTCCGACAGGCCCAGCCAGTCGCGGAGGACTTCGTTCGTGTGCTGGCCGAGGCGCGGACAGGATGAATGAATGTCCTGCGGGCATTCGCTGAGTTTCACCGGGTCTCCCGGCACGCTGATCGGCCCGAACTTTTCGTCCTCGACGACTGCGAGCATTTCCCGCGCGCCGAGTTGCGGATGATGGTTCACCTGCTCGAAGTTCAGAACCCGCGCGCATGGAACCTTCCCGGCTTCGAGCGCGGCGACGACTTCCTCCGCCGTCCTCTCCGCCACCCACGGCGCTATCATCTTGAACCCTTCGTCGGCGTTGTGTATCCGCGTCAGAAAGTTGCTGAAACGGAAATCGCTCAGCGCGTCCTCGCGTCCGATGATCTTCATCAGGCTCGTCCACTCAGAGTCGGTGAGCGCGACTATGACGACGTAGCCGTCCGACGCTTTGTAACTCGCCCAGAACGGGAGCGGATGCGCGTCGTCCGTGAGCAGGTTGGAGAGCGTGCGGCCGAGCAGTTTTTCGATCTCGGCGATGACCGGTTCGAGCGAGTTGTCGCTGAACGCGGAAAAATTCTGAAAGTACATGACGTCCTGCATCGAAATGTCCACGAGCTGCCCCTTGCCGGTCCGCTCGCGGTGCAGGAGCGCCTCGACGGCGCCGAGCGCTGCGTACGCGCCGCTTATCAGGTCGCCGAAATATACCTTCGGCGTCCGGTCCTCCATCTTATAGGCCGCCATGATTCCTGCGGAAGCCTGCGAGACGATGTCGAACGCGACGCGGTTGCTCATCGGCCCCGTGCGCCCGAAACCGGAAATTGAAACATAGATCAGCCCCGGATTGATCTCGCACAGCGTATCGTAGTCAAGACCTATCTTTTTCATCAGGCCCGGCGCGAAGTTCTCGACCACTATGTCAGCCTTCGCCGCCATCCGCTTGATCAGCTCGCGGCCTTCGTCCTTCTTCATGTCGATCACGACGCCTTTTTTATTCTGGTGCATCGCGCTCAACATGCGCTCGGATTTCATCAGCCGCGTCAGCATGCGAAGCGTTTCGCCGGAAGGCGGTTCAACCTTAACCACCTCGGCGCCTTTCATCGCGAGAAGCTGCGAGCAACGCGGACCGCTCAGGAACTGCGACAGGTCAAGAACTTTGATGCCATCAAGGACGTTCGAAGTCATTTTAAAGGCCTCCGTTATATTCGCTCGGGATGCCGTTGCCGCAGGTGTCCGTTTATTATATCATTAAGCGGAGAAAGTCGCGTAAAAAATTTGCGTGGAATGGAGAGGTGACAGGCATGACGATGAAAGACAAGGTGGCGGTGGTGACAGGGGCGGGCCGTGGGATCGGGCGGGAGATAGCGCTTGCGTTCGCGCGCGAGGGCGCGAAACTCGCGATTAATTCCATGCACGAGGAAACGATCAATCCTGTGGCGGAGGAGCTGCGCGCGCTTGGCGCGGAGGTTCTTCCGCTCGTGCTCGACATATCGAAAGAAGATGAAGTTGAGAGGTACGTCAAAGAGGTCTACGACAAATTCGGGCGTTGCGACATCCTCGTGAACAACGCCGGGATGAATAAGGATAATTTCTTTCTTCGCCTGAGCGCGGAGGACTGGGACGCCGTGATAGCGGTGAACCTGCGCGGGTCGTTCCTTTGTACGCGGCTGTTTTCGCGGCGCATGATCCGCTCGAAATGGGGCCGGATAATCAATATGGCGTCGGTCGCGGGCGAGGC
>JBAYJY010000192.1:0-8572 GCA_041664945.1 bacterium
AGGTTAAAATCTCTGTCACATATTCAAGGAAATATCCGAAGAACGCAAATTCTATGAACTCATCATATTACCAGAACACGGTTTACAACTATCAGACATCAGTGGCGCCGCGAAATATCATTTTCACTGCGGGTTTTCTGGATCAGGACAAAGACAACATACAGGATTGTTGCGAAACGCCATACGGAAATACGGCGGACTGGTGCAAACCGCCGAAGTCCAGTTAAACCGATAAGGCGGACAATAATATTAGAGTTAGATATAGAATGTATAAGGGGGCGGATATGTTAACCCGAATAATAAAGAAAATCAGCGGAATGAGGCAGGAAGGAATGGCGCTATTGCTGGCGATCATTTCAACTGCGATCATGGGCTTCATCGGCGCATCTTTCGCGATCATGGTGTCGAATGAAGCCAGAAGCGTTAATTCCAACATATTGGCGCAAAAAGCGCTTTATGTGGCGGAATCCGGAATATCGGACGTGATGTTCCAGCGCTCGAAGATGCCGGCCGAAATGTGCTTCCCGTACTTTTACGACGCCACTACTACGGTGCAGGTGCGTTTGAACCGGATCAAGGACCTCACCGGCTCGGTTAGCGGCGGCGCCACTCTCGACATAGGCGCAAGCACAACCAGCGTTTGCAACCCTAAAGCAGACAACATCCCGCCCGCGACCACATTTGAAGAACTCCCATGCTGGCCCTACAACGAAAAACTTTACGCTAACGTTATCCATTGGGGGCCGGACTACAAATGCCACGACGGCTCTTTTCAAGGCGACAATTCAGACGGCACTTCCTGCTCCGCCTACCAGCCATTCCTTTGGTGGCCCGCGAAAACCGACGGCACGATCGGCTGGAAAGACTGGGATGAATCCCTCAACACCTCTCATCTCCCGCTCACCAATACTTCTCAAAGCACCGGCGCCCGCTACACGACCGGATTCTTCACGCTCTGCACCGACGACTACTACGGCATTGCGGCCGGCGACCCCGGTTACGACAATTCCTGCACCGACGCTAAGTCGGGCGGCACGTGCCCGCAGAGCGTCGTTCGCCTCAGCATCGTTTCTGTCGGCGAGGTGCAGATCGGCGAAACTATTATCCGCCGCGCCGTCAAGACCGACATGGCCCCGCCGGCTCTTTACTCGGGCGTAATCGACAAATACGTGGACATGACCGGCCTGATGCAAGGCTTCATCAAGGGCCCGCTCCATATCAACGGATGGCAGAACGCGAACAAATGGCAGGCTCTGCTCGGCGGAAGTTTTTCGCTCGCCGGCATAGTCGGAATGTTCGACTCGCCTGACATGATCAGCGTCAGCTATCCCGAGGACCCAGCGAATCCTGACCCGCAGCCCGGCATATCAGGTTTCAGCTTATCGCACGAGATTACATGGATTCACCTTCCGGTTCGGATCAACATACCGGATGTCAACTGGAACAAATGGGAAAAACGCATGAAGGATTTGTACGCAAGGGCGAACTCCGAATACAACGACGGGAATGTTTATGCGCTCAAACGCTGCAAGTTCGGGCCGCTCGTCAAAGCTACAAATCTCGATTGCGGCGATGCTGGCGAGCAATATCCTCTCTCGGCCGGGCAGAACGATCAGTCCATGGACGACTCGTTCCCGAGATACAATTGCCCGCCGAACGCCGGCACGGACCGAATACACAACTGCAATGCGGACACGTACCAGCTCTGGAACTCCTCGAACAAACATATCTTCGACCTGTTCGACCAATGGGACGCATACGCGGGCAGCTATGTCGAAGGAACCGAACCCTCGGAACTCGGCGGCGGAATGGGCCCGCGGGATAAGTCGCTCATGTACAAGGTCAAGTTCATGCTCAACCCGAGTTTCGGGCTTGGCTGCTTGACATGCGTCATCGGCGGCGGCTTCAACCTCGCGAGTTTCCTGTCATGCTGCGTCGGAAAAGAGGAAAACCGGCACGAATTCGCATTCATGGGAAAACACGAATTTCGTGATTTCGTGTTCATAGACGGCGTTATGGGGATGGGCTCGCGGACGCCATATCACAGTTGCGGGCCGGGTGATGGGGGGCTGTCGTTATATTGCATTGTCATCCCCAGTTGGTGTCTGCCATGGCCTCTGGACAGCGTTTGTATTCCGGGGTTTTCTTTTGGTCTGCCTCACTGGCATATAGGAGAAGCGCTCGTAACGGGCGAAGTGCTTGTCAACGGGCGGTTGTATATGGCCGACTGGATCCGGATAGACGGCGGCACGATTTATGCAGACAACCACATCATAAAAGATGAAACCAGCGGATATGATATCGAAGTTAACCTGTCCACCATGCTCTGCTGGCTCTTGGGCGGCATTTTCAGTTTGAATTCAACAATTTGCGATATTGTTATGTTTATACCGAATCTTCTTTTAGCTAACGCTTTCTCATGGTGGCCCATACTGAACCTGACGAACAACGATTTTATTGACTTCGAGACCTATCTCGACATAGACGGGTTGGGGCCGCCGTATCCTGACGGCCTATCGCGTCCCAACGCCTCAGCGGTAGTCAATCCCGGGACTCTTTACACCCGAGGGGATTTCAGATATCTGAATCCGAACTGGGACGCGTTGTCGTTCATCGCAAACGCGGTGTTGGGCTCTATTCTGCCTTTCATTAACCTGGTTCCGGCGGTAGACCCGATACGGATATATAACGGCGGCGCGATTGTCGCCGGAGGCACGGCCACCGGCGGCGGAGGCGGCAGCCCGGATTATCAGGACGGCAATATTTTCCTCGACAAGAACGAAAGAATGGACATACTGACAGTTAACCCCATGACCGATGAAACGAGCTACGGCTATGCGTTCGCCCGCGGCGGCGTGAGGGTATGGGGCGACATTATTTCGCAATACAAGTCATGGGGCGGATTGACGGCAAAGGGTTGCGGAGGCTCAGCCACCGGCTGGACATATGACGAGGACTGCGGAGCCAACGGCATTTTCTACTCCGGCGGTATCGCGGCAGGCGCCAACCCGCTGGCTGGAATCGGCAACTACACCTTGGATATCGGCCAGCCTTCAGGATCATATGAAAAGGAAATATCCATAACGTGTCCCAGCTTTGAGGAAAGCGCTTTCTGGGCCGATATCCTGGGCTCGGTCGGCTGCCTCGGCGGCGCCTTGCTGGACTTTGCGACTACAGGCTTCCACGAATACAACATCAAAGGGCATATCTTCGCGGGCCAAGCCGGCGCCATGATCGCGAATCACGTAACGCTCACTCAGGACTCATCGGTAAGAGCGGACGCGGTTACGCGCAACTACTTCAAAAACCTCAGCGGCGTGCCGATCGACTGGATGGAAATCAGCGTCCCGCCGAATCTGCCCAAGCTGCCGGATTAACAGCCGTTCGTAACCGGCAAAATCTGAAAACTTATACAGAGCGCCCCGAGAGGGACGCTCTGTTTTTATTTGGCAGAATTTCAACCCGGACCCGGAAATAGGAACTGAAACCATAGCAATGTTAGTCTGTTGTATCCGGGCGCGGATTAAAGCAATGAATCAATATGTTTTTTAAAAGCTTCCGCGGCGAAATTTATCGACTGAGAGTATTTGGAGCGAAAAAGAAAAAAAACGGGTGGCTTTTAGAATCGCGTTCAAATATAATATAAAACGCTGAATAAAGAGACTCAAAAAGCTCGCGAAAAGACATTGCGCCTATGAGAAAAGGAGCAAATAAGTCGGCGCGGCGGGAGCCTTGAAACATTTGCGCGGGCGGTTGGAATTAAAACAACCGGCTTCGAACCGGAATATTTTAAATTTGTATTTTACAAAATTGAGTAATTATGTATATATAATATTGTCTAGATTGAGACAGATGCACAATGAGGAATTAACCATTGGGGAAATTTACGCTTCCTACACGGGGACCGCAGGCCAAATTAGGGCTTGATATCGGTTCGAGATATATCAAGATAACGCAGCTTAATCCGAGCGCGCACGGCATCCAGATGGTTAATTTCGGAATAGCCGCGACTCCGATCGGCTCCATAACCGAAGGCGTTATAAACAACGCCGAGGCGATCGGCGAGGCTATCAAACAGATAGTGAAGTATTTCAACATACGCGAAAAGCGGGTGGTGTGTTCGCTGCCGGGCAGAGCGGTGGTAATAAGGCAGGTGACGCTGCCGGCAGGTCTGAGCGAAAAGGAATTGAAGGTGGCGGCGATCGGCGAGGTTGAACGATTCCTGCCGTTCCCGCTGGATGAAATGGAATACGACTACGAGATACTCGGCGAGTTGCGGCAGGGAGAAGTGAAGCAGACGAGCGTACTGTTCATCGCAGCGCACCGCGAGGCAGTGCAAAGGCGGATCGAAGCTGCCCGCGTGGCCGGTCTCGAATCGGTGGAAGTGGATGTGGACCCGTTCGTGATTCTCCGCTCAGTCGTCGAATCAGGTTTGTATGAGGATCAGGACACATACACGCAGACATTCCTGCTCATAGACATGGGCGCCGCGTCGACAAGCGTTAGCATTGTAAAGAACGGCGTATTGCGGTTCACGAGGATATTCGCGATCAGCGGCGACACGCTGACGCACGCGATTGAGTCCGGACTCGGCTGCTCTTTTCTCGAAGCTGAGAAGATCAAGAAGGAAAGAGCAGTCGCCTATATCGATGAGGAGCGTGAGGACAACGACCGCGAAACGCGCGAGATACACGATATGATAATATCGCACCTCGAAGCGCTGTCTCTTGAAATCAGGCGCTCGCTCGCTTACTACACTTCGAAATACCGCGGCGAGGAAGTTACGAAAATAGTGTTGACCGGCGGCGCCTCGATGCTCAAGGGCATCGGACGCTACTTCGACGAGGACCTCGGAATCCCGATCGTTTTCGGGAACCCGCTCGGGAACATTTCATACATCGGCGAACAGGATCTCGATTTCGTTTCGGCAACGGCGCCGTTCCTCGCCGTGGCGACCGGATTGTCCCTGCGCCAGATACCGCTTAAAATACTCGGACGCTATTGCCTACGCGTGAACATCGAACCGACTTACGAATTCGGAAGCACGGCGCAGGCGAACATGCTTAGTTCGTCCTGACGGTAGAATATGTTAAAAGTAAATCTACAACCAAGAGTGACGCTTGAAGCAAAGGAAGGCTTCAAGATGCCGCTTTGGGTTCCGATCATTTTGCTGATTCTCGTCGGCAGCGGCATAGGTTACACCTACTGGATGATGAGCCGCGACAAGTTAGTCGCCGAGTCGAAAATAAAACAGTTGGACTTCAAATTGCTCGATTTCAAGAAAACGCTGAGCGATTATCAGGCAGCGGTCGATGAAAAAAATTATCTTCAGGAGAAGCGTGATTTCGTCGACAGCATATCGCAGAATCAAAAGCAGTGGATAGATTTTTTCGAGCAGCTCAAGGCGAAAATGCCGAAAGACGTCTGGCTGAAGAATTTCCAGGGAGTCAGATCCGGGCCTTACAATATCGAGGGGAACACGTTCAGTTACGGATCGATCGGTTTCTTCATGATACAATTCAAGTCCATACCGGCGATCAAAACGATAAATCTCGAATCAGCATCCTCGAACGCCGGCGCGGGCGGTTCGAATACAGTGGAAGCGATAGCGAAGACGTTTAAATTCACAGGCAACATGGCGCTCTCGGCCGAAGCCGATGCGAGCAAAAGCGCCTCGGGAACGGCGGCGGCCAAGCCGCCCGTCCGATAAGGAATTGTTATGCAAGTAGGGTCGTTGTCCCAAAACCGCAATCTGCTGATCGGCCTCGCCATATTCATTGAGATCGCGGCGGCTGTCGCTTACTTCATGTACTATTACCAGCCCACGCAGATTGAGTTGAAAACGCTCCAGGCCACTGTTGAAAAGAAAAGCAGGGAAGTTCGCGAGATTGAGATGACGAAACGGCTTCTGGCTGAAAAAAGGAATGAAATCTCGCGTCTAAAAGCGGATATCGCGCGTCTCGAACGCTATTTCCCGGAAGAGGTTTTTATACCGAGAGTGCTCGTGCTTCTTGAAAACCTCGCGCAGGCCACGCACCTCAGGATAGAAAACATTAAACCGGGCATGTTGGGGGCGGCGAGGGCTGGCGCGGCGCCTGCTGCGGCTCCAACCGCGGCTCCGGCTGCTGCTGCGGCTGCGAGGCCCGCGACTACGCCGGTTCCGGGCGCGGCGGCAACCTCCGGCACAGCCGCAGGCGGCAGCCCCAATGCGATTAAATTCGACCAGAATCGTGAATATAAAACTATCAGCGTGGATTTTAATGTAGTAGGCACTTTTCAGAATGTCGGCAATTTTATGAACGAATTGACGACTTTCCCAAAACTCGTTGTTGTTGACACGCTTGTTTTATCGCCGACCGGCGCGAAAGAGATACAGAGCGGCTCCAGCGGCCAACAGGGAGCCCCTGATGTTGGAGGCGCGGTTAATCTGAATGCAAAAATGCCGTTGACTTTCTATATCCAACAGGCGAAACAACCTGAATTCTGACGCTCAGCGGCGGGCGAAGGCGTCCCGCGGGAACAAGCGCAAAAAGAACGGCATCGAAAGAAATATTATGAACGGCTGCGGCGAACTAAAGAGTATAATTGCGAGAACCATATGCGCAGGAACTTTGATTTTTGTTCTGAGCGCCGCTTCCGGCTGCAGTCTTAACCCATTTGCAAAGAAAGACACATTGCCACAGATGAACAACATAACGCCGGGCCAGCGAGTGACCGGCGTTCGCGGAGTCGCGACCCCCGGCTCGACTCCGGCCCTTGTGATGACAGGCGGAAAAGATTACGCGACCGGCACGGTATCAGCCGATGCGGAGTCCGGAAAACAAACACCGCCTGACTTGATAAAAGAATCCGGGTTTGATATGATTTATCCTAACTTCAACAAGGAAACGGGGCGGCAGGATCCATTTGTCCCCGTAAGCATGAACGCCGGACCGTTGGAAGTTCTTCGCCAGATGACTCCTGAGAAGTTTCGGGTGATCGGCACAGCGATGACGCCGACCGGCCAGATTGCTCTGATCGAGGTGGGCGGCCAGACGCTTACCGTCCGCGAAGGCGATGTTCTTGAAAGCGGCCATGTCGTAAAATCGATCACTAAATACGAAGTGACACTTGAAAAGGAAGCTCAGCAAGTGCGGCTCACGATGTTCACCCGCAAACGGATCGCGGAACCGGCGGCGGAGAAGAATTATCCCAAGTTACCAGGGATGAATATTAATGATCAGTATGTCAGTTATTTAAAGGATAAATACGGCGAAGATGTCGAGGGGAAAGTGGGCGAGACTAAGCGCCCGGCGTCTTTCAACGAATTTATCGGGAAAAGCGAAGAAGACTTAGCGAAAGAAGTGCTTTCAGGAGACAATTAAACTCCAATGAGATCAAAGATACGAATTCTTGCATTGTTGTTCGTCGCTCTGAGCGTTTTTGGACTCGATGGCCGCGCCGCGGAAACTGGCGCGCTCACAAAAATCAGCTTCACCTCCCAAGGTGACAAGCTGGTTGTCGCGTTCAAGGGCACGCAGCGCCTGCGCTATCGGGTTAAGGATTTCGATTCTCCGCCGCATCTGCTCGTCCAGTTCTTTGGCGTGCGCAACGGGCTTCCCTATTCGAACCTGAAAATCGGGAAAGGCGGCGTCTCTGATATAGCTGTGCAGGAAGTGGACTTAAACGGACAAAAAATCACTTCAGTTTCAATCCATATGGACCGGAAACTGGATTACGATTTCGACCTTTCTCAGGATGGAGCCACGTTCCAGTTAGCCATGGCGCAGACATCAGGCGGAACGACCCAGGGGGATTCCGAATTCGCCGGCAACGTATATTCCGCCGGCCCGGAAACAAAAGCCGAGGCTCCGGTGATTCACGTTCCGGGTGAAAAGAAAGGAACGACGCAGATACCGTATTCGGCGCGAGCGAAGGAAACTGTGTTCGCGCAGCGGGCCAAAGGCGCCGACACTTCGCCTTGGATTTCCGGTCCGGTGATATTGCAGGACGCCGACATATCGCAGACGGTCAGGCTTCTTTCGGAAGCGGCCGGGGGCGCGAACATAGTCGTTGAAGCCTCTCTCGTGCAGAAACAGTCGACTACCAGCGCCAACAAGGGCGGGCAAGGAGGCGGCACGGGCGCTTCAGCCGCCGGAATCACGGTCACTCTCTATCACATCAGCCTCGAAGACGCTCTCGATATAATCTCTTCCGCTAACAGCTGGACGTGGCGCAAGTTCGGCGATTATTACGCCATCATGTCGAAGTCCACGGCGAACGCCGGCGTCAATACCGTCACATCGGCTACAATTTTTGAAGACACTGCGACTCGCACCGATGTCGTGATCATGCAGCCGAAGAATACCTATGCCTGCGTTCTCGCGTCCAAAATCAGCACGGTAATCCCCGATGTTTCCTGCGACCCATCGACGAATTATCTGATGATGCGCGGCGTTCAGCGCGATCTCGACCGCGCGCGAGAGATGATCAACGCGCTCGATGTCCCCACTCAGCAAATCACTAAACTGGCCACTCAGGTCACTAAAATCATAAGGCTCAAATACATCGATCTCAGCAACACCGCTTTCGA
>JBAYJY010000193.1:0-8401 GCA_041664945.1 bacterium
AAGCGACTACCCCAGAAGGTTCGTGCCGCGACTCTATCACCGGTTTCCCGGGAAATTCGCGCGTGAGCCTTTCACGTATCCCAGCAAGGGCGTCATCGCTCACTGTCTCCGCTTTTGCGATCCAGATGACATCCGCTCGGGCGAGCGCGGCGACAGGCTCCCGTAACAGTCCCGCGGGGAACAGCGCATCGTGCCCGAACGGATTCCCGGCGTCGAGAACCGCTATGTCGACATCCCTTTCGAGCGTGATGAACTGGAACCCGTCATCGAGAATGACGACATCGCAGCCTTCCGGGCCAGCGAGAACTCCCGCGGCGCGGGAGCGGTCGGCGTCCACCGCGACAGCATACACAGACGGATCGTTCAGAAACAGCATCGGCTCGTCTCCGCAAACGTGCCACGAGCGGGCGTTGCCGGCCTCCTTGAGTATCACCGTTCCGCCGCCTTCGCGCCCGTATCCGCGCGTGGCGATTCCGACTCTCAGGCCGCGCGCCGCGTAATGTGTCGCTAAATACAGACAGATGGGCGTTTTGCCGGTACCGCCAAGCGTGATGTTGCCCACGCTGATCACCGGCGCTGAAACGCGGGTTTTCTCGATGCGCGAGAGCTTGCCAGTCCGGCGGCGGAAAGCGGCATAATAGATCGCGGACAGGCCTCGAAGCCCGAGCCGTGTGAGCGCGGCCCCGGCGCCGGACCGTTCGCCGGACACGATGGAAAACAGTTTCGCCCCGCGGCGCATGTCGTGAATCATTTAATCAGTTCCTTAAATAGATCATAAGCGCGGGCAGCCGCTCCGGCGTTCTGAAGCACGGTCCGCAACGAGTTGTCGTCGAGCTTCCGCCGCAATCCGGCGTTCGCTATATATTCGGCGCCGCGCATCGCGAGTTCATCGCTGTTTTTCACAGGGATGCCGCCGCCGCCGTCTTCGAGAACCTTCGCGCTTTCAGTGAAGTTCATCATGTACGGGCCGTAAAAAACGGCTTTGCCGCATGCGGCCGGCTCGAGAACGTTGTGGCCGCCGCGCTCGACGAGGCTGCCGCCGACAAAGCACATCGTCGCGAGCGAGTAGAGGCAGCGAAGCTCGCCGATCGTGTCGAGAACGATCACGGAGGCGCCGCCGCCGGCTTCCATCGTCGAGCGCAGGCATGTATCCCAACCGCGCTTTTTGATTATCTCCAGCGCTTCGCCTGCGCGCTCTATGTGTCGCGGCGCGATAACGAGCCGGAGCGTTTTTTCAACATCGCGAAGCTTTTGAAACACGTCGAGAACAATCTCTTCTTCGCCGGGGTGTGTGCTGCCGGCGACAAAAATAGGCCCGTTTTCAGGGCGCAACAGGCGCCGCAGTTCCTCCGTCTTTTCAACGTCGGCTCCGGCTGGCGCCGCGTCATACTTCATATTGCCCACGACATGCACCGCCGCGGGCGGAGCGCCGAGTTCTTTAATCCTTTCGGCGTCGCGCTCTGTTTGCATTCCGATCGCCCGCATCATTGTGAACAGCCGGCGATACATCGCTCTAACCGGGCCGCCCGCCTTTAGCATGCGGTCCGAAACCCGTCCGTTGAGCAGAAGTACGGGAATCCCGCGCCGGTTACAGGCGCTGATCAGATTCGGCCAGATTTCCGTCTCCATAAGAATCAGCGCTTTAGGCCGGAACGCCTTCAGCGCGCGCCGCACAACCCACGGAAAATCGAGCGGCGAAAATGCGGTTGTAATCGCGTCGCCGAAACTCTTTTCGAGTATTTGTTTCCCGCCTTTTGTCGCCGTGCTGACAACGAGGCTCACTGATTCGCCCTCAAGCAGCTTTCTAATTAGCGGCGCCGCTCCTACCGCCTCGCCGACCGATACCGCATGCAGCCAAATAACGCCGCCTGCCAGCCTGTCCCCGGCTCCGCCGTAGAATCCGAACCGTTCCTTCATCGTTCCCGAGAACTTCTCCGACTTAAAAGCTTGAATGGTCAAATATATCAGGAATAGAGGATAGGCGGCGATAAGAGCGAAATTGTAGAGCAGATATATCAGCAAACTGATGCCTCGGGGCGCATTGTTTTATTGAAATGAAATAACGCGTTCGTAAAAGGCGGCAAAATATTTTTACAGTGTCCGGTCGTCAATAAAATTTCGTTTCATGCCGCGTTCCGAATGCCGGCGAACGCGGGGAATATAGTATGATGATAAAGCATATAAGATAAGAAAATAAAAGTAAAGAAAAAGGGCTGCGCCGGCGCTCGGAGCGGACTGCGGGTTGCTTAACGGCGGAAAGCGTAGGCCGGTGAACAGGCATATTTATAGGCAGAAAATGTGCAATTTTTGATGTTGACTTTTAAAAATCGGTCAATTATAATCATCCAGACGGTGCGGGATCGTCTAATGGTAGGACAGCTGACTCTGAATCAGCCGGTCTAGGTTCAAATCCTGGTCCCGCAGATAGGAACCCATCAGGCCCCTTCGTCTAGTGGCCCAGGACGTCGGATTCTCAGTCCGAAAGCAGGGGTTCGACTCCCCTAGGGGCTAATACTAAATTAGTCACGGTTCTTATGAAAAAAACAAAACATATCGTTATTATGATAGCAGCGGCGGTCGTAATGAGCGCGCTGTTTGCGTTATCCGCATCGGCGCAGAGCGCCGCTTCCGGCGTTATCAAGGCAGTCAGCCAGGACGGAACTATTACGATCGGCGCCGGACAAAACGTCGGTTTCGAGCAGGGCGACGTGCTTGTTATTCAGAGACAGGGCGCAAAACTCGGTCTCGCTCATGTCAACAACGTCGAGGCCGCTTCATGTTCCGCTTCGATGATGAAGCTCGAACAGGATTTTTCTGTTAAGGCCGGCGATATCGCCGCTTACCAGCTTATTTCCGCCGCTTTGTCGCAATCGTTTCCGTCTTATACCACGAACGTTGAAACCGGGCAGCCTGCGAATATTATGAAGCGCGAATGGCTTTCGCCGCCCCCCGCAGCCACCAATTACGACAATGAAATCAATATAAGAACTGCGCAAATTTCCAAAAACGCTCACGATCGCGGCGCGATGATCCGGCTTGCCGACGCTTATTTCAAAAAAGGCTGGTACGTTCATTCGGTTAAATGGAACCAGCGCGCGATCGAAGAAAAGCCGAACGCTCCGGACAACGACAAGCTTCTGGCGCAGATCATTCGCGCTTACGGGTACCTCAACGAACCCGACAAACAGATTCTTTATATGGATTACCTTCAAAAGCATTACCCCTCAAGCGTATTCGTAACAATGACAGATGCGTCGGTCATCAAGCCTGCGAATGAATCAAAGTTGATTGCATGGGTTAAAGACGGCGGCCCGATAACCGACCAGTCCGGCTTCCAAAAGGGCGGCATGCGCTCGATGCAGAAAAGCCTGACTCAGGAAGTCAGGATGCCGGGAAGCGGCTCAGGCGATGTCGGCGGGAAACTGCTTCACGGAAGTCCGGAACTTATGCCTCTCGAAGGCCAATAAGCGTATCTGCTAAATCTTTCCAAACATTGAACAATTATTTTCGGACTTTGCGTTTTAAACTCAAGCGGTGATGAAGTATATTGCGTGCCTTTGCGAGGCGTTATTTGCCGAAGCGATCCCGGACAGATATGAATAGTAGACCATATGAGTTTATCAACAGGCCCTAACGTTTGAAACCTGTTTTGATGATTTTTCCCGCTATGTCCATTGGGCGGAAAAAGTATGCGATAGGCGTCGGGATGTTGGGGTATCTGCGGCTGATAAATTCGGCGGGCGGGAAAACATAACTGAAGAAAAAAGCGGCTTTATTCTCGGAAAGCAGAATAGGGATTGCGCCGCTTTGCTTGACGCGCCTTCTTCCAGCAATCGAGGCGGCGATCAACTGGTCCGTCAGGTCCGGGCGTTCGCCGCCCGGCCGCGTAAGCTGCTGAACGGCAACAGGAAACTGAGTGTTCAGAAACCGTTCCATGAATCGAAAGACATAGCGGGCCGCGAGAGTCATGCGCGATGCGATAAAAAGTTCGTTCAGTTTCTTCCAGTCCGGAGGCGATACGGCGGCGAGGCGTTCGAGATCGAGAAACCATTGGAGACGCGAGCAGGAATGCCGAATCGCAAGATGGAAGATATGATAGAGGAATTCCCCCTCCGGGCCGAGCGATATGCGGCCGTCTTTTCCGGCGCAGAGGCTCCAGAGCGTATCCGGGGTGAACTCAAATGTTTTTTTGAGCGCCGGCGAGGGCGAGGGGTCCCAGTGAAATTCAACGTCAATCGCGGCGCCGGCGCGGCGCGCGGTGAATTTTATTTCGCCTGAAAAATCATCCGAGAAATCCGCCGGCAGGCAGCTTTCCTCTTCTTCATAGCCAAGTTCGCTCATGAGATTCTTTATCTCGTGAAGTTGCGGATGCCTGAAAAAGAAATCGATGTCGGAAAGCTGTCTTTCGTCATGCTGATAGACGCGATCGAGAAGCGAGACGCCTTTCACGGGCAGAACATCGACGCCTCTCGATGCGGCGGCGAAGAGAATCTCGCCCGCGGCGTCAGAGAAAAGCATATTGCGCGCGGCGGTCTCGCGCGGCAGGCGGCTGAATTCATCTCTTTGTTTCGTGGGAAGCAGTTCCAACAACCCGTTCTTTACGAAGTTCTTCGCTATAAAGGGAAGAATGTGGTTTTCATCAGCGAGCGCCGTGAGCGACGGCCATCTGCCGCGCGCGGAGTCGGCGAAACGGGCGAGCGTTTCAGCGTCCGAGCGCAAATCGGCGAGCCCCGCGAGGATTGCTATTTTTTCAGAGTCGGATATCATTCTGATTAAAATTCTGCTCTAAATTCAGTCTCAAGAAATTGGCCCTTATAGTTTTGAATCGGATATTTATCGTCCGAATATTTTGAGTTGTTGAAAGTCGTTTTCCAGTGGAATGCTTTTGAGAGAGAGATGTCGGATTCCAGGGCCAGATTGCCGGTGGAAGTTGATGTGAGATCTCTGCGCGAGACAACGGAATAAACAAGGCTGTACTTCTGGCGTTCGTTCAGGTCGTATCCGAAATTAAAGGACTGAAGCAGATTGGACCTGTTTGAATCCTTCGATTTGTCGTCTGTTTTGTTATAACGGTAGAGGAAATCCAGCCGCTGCCCGAACTTGTAATTAATGTCCAGAGAAAACACATTCGAATCAGAGGAGTCAGGCGATTTAGAAACCTGGCGTGTTTCATAAGTCGCCCATTCGCGGGTTGTGACAAGAGCGTAAGGTTTATTTTTCGGGCGGTATTCGAATTTAGCCGTCTTTCGTTTGGCGTCGGAAGTTGAGTTGGAGGTTGAACTGCTTGAATCAGAAATAGAAGGCGAAAACATCAGCGCAGCGGTGAGAGCGTAGGAAAGATTCAGAATTGAAAAAGAATTATTGTAACTTGCGGAAGCGAACCCCGGAAAACTCTGCTTGGTGACGGAAAACGAGATGGACTGAAGCTTGCCCATTTCGAGGGCGGTGACGCTGATGGCGGTTGCGTCTTTGCCGGTTACTCCTTGAGTCACGCGGCTGTCGTTTTTTCTCTGGTGGTCGATGTTCGCCGAAACAGTGACGAGTTTCGCGGGATAGTAGGAAAGAAGTATGTTGCGGCTGCCGCTTCGCGACGTGAACGGAAGCGTGGCGCCCGAAGAACTGATCTTGTTATCTGTAAAGACCGTCTCGAGTTCGAGCTTGTCGCCGTGTTTGTATTTGACGCCGAGCTTGTTGCCGCGCGACGACGTGTCGTTGACAGTGTGAGTGAGATCGTTGAAATTCTCGTTTGAGATAGAAAAGTCGACGTTCAGGTTGGGACGGAAAAGATCCGCGAAACTGAGCGAGACGGAACTGTTTTTTCTGACTTGGTCCGCCTGCGGAATCGGCTGATTGTCGCGGGCGGTGTCTTTTTTAAAGCTGTACTGCAGAGCGTTTTTACCCCGCGTAAATCTGAGGTCGCCGCCGAACGCGCTGTTTTTTGTCGAAACTATTTTAAGGATATCGCGGGCGGTGTCGTAATCCGTTTTGTTGAGGGCGAAAGTGAAGCTTTTGGTCGGGCTGCCTGACAAGCCTAACGCCGTCCGGGATGTTTCGAGCGTGTTGTTGCCGCCTATCGGCGAAAAGAAAGTGTCCGTCTTATCGCTTTGAATGGTGGCGTTGTAACCGCCCAGATTAGCGGTGATGCCGATCCGCGACGCGTTTCCTGATTTGATGCCTTCAGTGATCGGCGGATTGAATCTGTAGTCGGTGTAAATTACTGTTCCCGCCTCGAGTCGCTGGTCACCTGTTAAGATAAGAGTTCCGGTATCGTATTCGACGGTGTAGTTCAAGCCGCGAGTGAGCGGATAGTCTGAGGAGCTGATAGTCACTTTTTCAGATGACTCCGCCAAATCCGTATTTCTGAGTTTGAAGACGCATTCCGGCGGCGCGGGGTTCGCGTTAGGGCAGGTCAGGGCGGCGGCGAGGACGGCGACTTTTTCGTTGACGATTTGTATCGGTGTTTTCGAGATGTCCGCGTTGCTGTTGCCGAACTCGAACTTGATGTCTGCCGGGCCGGCTTTCGCTGTTCCGAATATCTGAGAGACAGTGTGGTCATAGTCGGAAGAAGTCGGCGAAGCGTCCGGCACGGTGAGATATGAGACCATCTTGACGTATGTATTCTGGTCTTCGTTCGGGATGAAATTTGTTAGGTTGATCTGGTTGCTGCCCTTAAAAATAATATAGTCGCCGGGGGAGTCTTCCTCGGCTGACTTCAAGACAGCGTCCGGAGGCAGGCAGATGTCGGTCTGGCAGTAATAGACGGTTTCCGAACCGGGATAGATAATTCCCGTCTGGCTGCCGGTCAGGTTGAAAGTGCGCTCGCCTTTGCCGGTCAGTTTTTCGTCGTGGACCTCGCCGATGAAATCCGCGCTCTGAGCATAATAGGAATAGCTGACTTCATATATGTCGTTGGGATTGATCGTCGTTGCGAGAAGCGTGATTCTGCCGAGAAGATAGTCGCGGTACTTGATGGTGTAGTCCTGATCGAATGTCAGCGGGCTTCCGTTCAGCTTGACAGATATGAAGTTGCGGTCGGTGATCAGGAACCGGAAAGCCGGGTAAAGCGCGCCTGTCGACGGTATCTGTATAATATTCGAATCTGGTTGCGCGAGAAGCGCATCGCCCTTGACGGAGTAGACGCCTGTTGAGCGGATGCGTTGTGTCGCCCGGTTTGCCTGCTCGGAAATGTGCGCCGCGCCGATGCTTGTATTCTCCGTGAAATTGTACTGCGCGGATATTCCGTTTATGTTCCCGCCGTTCAGCGACAGAAGCAGCTTCTGCTCGAATGTCACCTGTACGGTGTCCGAGCTCTTTATCTCAATGCATTGCGTCGAATTCCCTTCCTCGCAGAATGTTATCTGGCCGACGTAATAATCCATCGTATACTTATCCGATTGAATAAGTTCACCGTTGATTTTAACCAACTCGCTGTTCGGGAGAATCTGAAACGCATCGAGCGAAAACGGGCCGTGCGAGTTGTCGCCGGTGAAAGTCACGGTTTTAGGGCTGCTTTTCGACTGCGATGACAGCCAGTCAGCCTGAATCTTCTTCGTTGTATACTGGATTTCGGCTCCGGAAATCTTCTTGTTCAGGGACGCCAGCGTTCCACTCCGGAACTCCGCAGGAAACTCCCCGAACAGGGTGCGAAAATTGCCGGCGTTCATTTCGAATTTCAAATCGCGTTCCTGATACGGGATCTCGTACAGCTTGCCGGTAAGCTCTATATCATCGCCGTATTTTAGCGTTATGTCCATGTCAGAACCCTGCTCGATCTTCGCGCCGCGCATCATAAGCCCGTTAAACGAAAGAAAATTCTGCTCGTTTCCGGTCGAATTGTATGTTCGGTAAAGGAAATACCGGTATCCTTTAAGTTCGATCTTAAAGTCTTTAGAGAGTATTTTTTTTGAAAAGGAATCGTTTTTATCGATGACTCTTTCGGCGGAGACTTCACCGGGCGCTCCCGCTGGCGCGGCAGACGATGGCTTCTCAAGCGCCGGCGTTTGAGTGGCGGCAGCGCCGGCGTACTGAGGAACAGCGACGCTATTTTCAAAATCAAAAACGCTTTCGGAACCGAGAGCAGGCGGCAGGGCCGCTTTCACGGGCATGCTGAAACAAATAATAAGAACGGTAAAAGCGAGCCACAGTCTATTTGTATTTTTGCTCATCAGTTTTTGTGTCAAAACAATTTCATAGCGTATTATAATCTGCATTGTATATATTGAGCAATATCAACAGAGTCCGAAACAGGGTTGAAGGCGATGACAACCTACGGGCAAATAAAAAAGCGCCTCCCGAAAGAAGCGCTTTTGTGTGGTTCTAATCTAAACAGCTTAGAAGTTCAGGGAAAGCGAGAAGCGGTGAGAATCGCCGAGGTCCTTGGACGGAATATAAGCATAGTCGA
>JBAYJY010000194.1:0-8345 GCA_041664945.1 bacterium
ATTAATCCATCATATATAAAAACCACATAAGGGGGAGAATATGAAAAAAGCAACGACAATAAAAGCGATGCTGATGGCATCCCTGATAGCGACCGCGACGCTTCTCGCAGGCTGCGGCGGCGGCGGGGGCGGCGTCGCATCGGTATCCGGCGGCAAGGGAACGATGAAACTGAAGTTGGAAATGCCGAGAACAGCCCTTACGGCAGGCGAAACAAGCACGATTTCGGCAAACGGGACCATCACCGTTAACAGCTATTGCGCCGGCGGCTCTGAAACATCGGTCGCAAGCGCTAATACGGCTTTCACACAAGCCTGCACTTACGGAGATACATATTCCTGCACGCAGACAGGCGGCGATTTTTTCATTACACAAATACCGTCAGGCAACAATTATGTTGTTAAGGCGCAGTTGGCCATGACAAGCTCATACAGCGGAGCGGGTAGAGTTGCTAATAATGGAAGTTCCTCTTATACCTATTATTATGGCGCGATAGTAAACAGCGTGGCAAGCGGCTTAACGACCAACGTAACGGTAAATGGAGAATCAACAGTCGCAGCGCTGTTGACTATGCGATATGCGGAAACGAAGTCAGCCGCTATGTCCGACACCTCGGTTATTACCGCAGGCGTGATTTGGGCGATTGCAGACTATGTCGAGTCGCACACCGGCGCGGGGGTTACGACAGGCGTCATTTATCCTTCATCGTTCAATTGCATATATTCGGAAACGACATGCCTCGATCCGTTCCTTAGAGCGAATTGGACGACCGGATTCAGAGATTCTCTCGATGCAATTCTCGCCAACATTGAGATGCCTACTATAGGTTGCAGCGGGACTGCGGCGGCGTATGTCGCCACCGCAAAAGCGAACATATTCAAAAGCGAAATAAGCTCCACTGATTTCAATAATGCCAAAACGGCGGCGGATGCCGCTCTCGCGGCCAGCCCGTATTGCCCGGACGCCAATCTTATCAGCGCGATTCTGGACATCGGCGGCGAAGCTGATCGCGTGGAAACTCAGGTGATGGCGAACGGCTCGACTGTCTTCCCATACCTTCTGGGATATTCTACTCCTGCGACATACGGATTGAGAGCCGCCGGCGCTGTTATCGACCCCGTTATGAATGCGTTGCCGAGATATGCGCAGACGGGAACAATCACCAGCAGTTCCTTGCCGAGTGAAATGCAGGCCGCGGCCATCGCCTCGCTCACTGTTTTGGAAGGCGCTATCGCGAAACTCAGCTTAGTTAAATCTCTCACCGCCTCGGATCTCGCGGCTTGGTCTTTCACTTACCCGAAAGACCCGGCAAATCCCAGCCTCGGAAATGTCGCCATCGACGCCAACGACGTCGATCTCATTAACGGCGCCGTCAAATTTGCCGCAGGATTAGCTTACTACGGAATGTCTTTTAATCTCGATATTCCGACAAGCTATTCGACGACTGATCCTTGCCCGGTTTATACGTATTCCGGATACCCGCCCGAACAAGAGCTCGATACGAGCATGTCGGCTTTGCGCGAGTTCAACACCTGCTCCGCTGCGGATATTAATGAAGACAATATCATCACTCCCGCCGAGTACTTCCCGGGCCCATCGACTTTCGGAACCAGAACAGCCAATGCGACTACTTACCTGACGAAGGCGCAGTCTTTAATCAACGGAGGCCTTTCTCTTCTCGACACGGCTGTAACGAACAAGTTAGCCGCTGTCACAACACAACTCGGCGGCGTGAGCCTCACGAGCGAAGCCATCGCCGACGCCAACCACTACAAGCATTATTTAACCGAGTTGGCCGCTTCTTTCGCGGGAACGACGACAAACATGACGATGCCCGCGGAGTCTGATTGTTGGCAAAGCTCCGGAGGCATGTATGCGTATTATTACCCAGATACAGTTACAGATCCGGCATATAATACAGGGGATCTGACAGGCTGCCTCTTCGCCTATCAAACAATGGATCCGGCTACCATTCCTTTGAATCTGGGAGCGCTTTTCAACATCACGGATTTCAGGAACGCGGCTACGAATTACACAATTGATTCCAGCGGCGAAATTAACTCCAGCGTTGCCTCCGCCACACTCGGCGGCTTGATACCCGGCGGCGTTCAGACCAGTTGGTTCAACTTTAAAACCGCCGAATTTCATTTTAATTTCCAGAATATGGTCAGCTCCACGGGCGGAACGATTATTTCTTCCCTGCCGTCGACGGGCATCACTCTTACCATCGGCTCCAAGACATTAACCCCCAATTCTTCATACGCCGGCACAGGTTTCAATTACATGATGTTCTACAGCAATATCATTACGGTTCCGACCGCTAATGATTACATCACAGTCAATGAGATGGTCCCTGTAACCGCGACTTTAACTGTCCCGGGTTACCAACCGAAACAAATCAGCGTCATCGGAGATAGCTATAGTTCGACTTCTCTTGCTCTGACGCCGCTTCCGTGATTATTTGCCGGCAAGCTTGAAATGAATATCAAAGGAGCCTTTAATTGTTGAAGGCTCCTTTTTTCTTGTCTTGATACACTCTGTTAGAGGAGACGTATAAATAAATGGTTCATTTTAAAAACACATTTTTTTTAGCGCTGGTTTTCGGCGGAGTTTTCTCGACCTGCGTTTTGGCCGGTCCTCTGAGGCTCATACAGCCGGGCGGAAACGACTCTTCGATCACAGGTTCTGTCGTTTTCTCCGAAAACGATATAGACATGCAGAAACCCGCTTTCCTTCTCGGCCGCCCTCAGGGGCATATCTCAATCACGAAGGAATTCGAGTCGGTTATCGACCAGAAAAAGGGCGATAGGCTCGAATACCTGTCGACCTCGAAGAAAAACAAGCTGGAGTTTTTCTATCCGTTCAATAAATCGAAGAACTTCAAATCCGCTTACGCTTTCGACAGATTCATGTCAGACACGAAATTCATCTCCGACGCGAAAATCTCTGGCATGTCGATGTACGCATCCGGCAAAGGCAGCTCAAACGCGTTCGCCCAGCAGGTCGGGCCGCTTGTTCTGGGATATTTCGTCAACAATTCGAGAGATAGAGGGAACGGAATATCAGAAGAGATAAACGGCAGAATCGAATCGCTGTCACCGGATGCCGCGACCTTGCTGCTTCTCAAATCTAAAGCCGAGGGATACCAGATCGGAGCGCGGCTGGGCAAATGGGGCTCGGTCAGTTTTCTGAAAGCTGCCGACGACATTACCGCGCGTCTCAACTTCGTGGATGCCGACGACGACTACGAGTTGCCGGGCAGAATCACAGGCGACAGGCGTGAAATAAATCTCGATCTGAACTTATCGCCGGTCTGGCGGGTATCGACCGCTTACAATCACGCGGCGCTCGGCAATCTCGACGCGATTACATATAACGACACGCTCGAGATTGGCAGATGGCTTTCAAGCGAAGAGTATAAAATGAGAAGCTACTATGTTTCGAAAACGGCTTCCCCGAATCATGTCTGGCGCGCAGGGTTTGAGG
This sequence comes from bacterium, assembly GCA_041664945.1. Classification (GTDB taxonomy): domain Bacteria; phylum UBP15; class UBA6099; order UBA6099; family UBA6099; genus JBAYJY01. Next base: position 3,485 of record JBAYJY010000194.1, read on the forward strand.
ACTACAGCGGCAATTTCAAATTGGCCGGCACGATAGATATTTTCGGAACCGGCGCAAACTTTATTTCCGGCTTCTATCTATACCACGCGAACGGTTTTCTCGACCGCAGAACTCTGAAATACGGTTGCGGCTGGAAAAAGGGGAACTACAAATACAAGATGGGATACGCATACTCGTGGGGCGACGCGTTTTTCCATGCCGACATCGGAAAACGGCAGCTCTTTACATACACTTCTACTTACGATCAGAGCGACGCCTACGATTATTCACAGCATCAGTTGGGATTGGGCTTTGAAAAAAAGATTTTCAAAAAGACGGCGCTACAGTATTCATTATTTCAGACAATCCCGAACATGCGCAAGAAAAACGTCCCGCCTACGGCAGCGCCGGCTGCCGGCTCTGCCGAACCGGTCATTAAGAAAACGACTCGCGGCGGAACTCTTCACGTATTGTCTGTAAAATACCTGTTCTGATTTCTGATGGCGCGAAGCGAAAAGTCGACACAGGATCATTGATTCCTATACTAATTAAGATACCGGCCTTTTCGCGGCAAGCCGCGCATCCCGCTGTTATTGTTGACGCGGCATGCCGCCGTGTGCAATCATTACAACTGGAGCAATTTAAGGAGCTTACTTGATGAAAACTATTTTCAGCGAACTTGAGCAATTTACGATAGATCTCGAACGCGAGGCTTACGAAGTCGGCGCCGGCCTGAAGGACGAAGCGAATTTCTCTGCAATATTCGAGCGGGCGGACAAATTGATCTCACAGGAGACCATCCATGAAATCCGCGACGCCGACATCGAGCCAGCCGAGCGCTCAGAATATCTTTCGTTTCTGCTTTGCATGATCATCGACAAGGCGCTGAAAGAACCGACCGACGCGGTGATCACCAAGGAACTCGAAGCGGCGGCGGAGATCGATGGCGAAAGCGTTTCCTACAGGATGCTTCCGGTGATGATCGCCAACGAGCCGGACCACGCGCGCCGCGCCGCCCTCGATGTCGTTCGCCGCGATATTCTCACGGATCAGCTAATTCCTCTCAGCAGGGACATTATGACCGAAACGCACCGGCTGGTGTCCAGCTTCGGTTACGCGAACTATTGCGACTTTTTTGAAAAGCTCGAAGGCATTCCCCTCGCGCCGCTCCGCGTCGAAACCGAAAAGCTGCTTCGCGAAACGGAATCGTTCTATCTCAGCGAACTTGAATATTATGCCCGAACGGTTTTGAAACTGCCGCTTTCCGAACTCGCTCAATACGATTTTGCTTATATGCGCCGCGCCGACAAGTTCGACGCGCTGTTCCCGGCGGACAAACTTCTCCCGGCTGCGTGGGCGACGATGAACGCCATGGGCATTGAAGCTGAAAAGCATCCGCATGTGCGGCTCGACATCGAAAAACGCGAAAAGAAATCGCCGCGCGCTTTCTGCTGCCCGGTCCGCGTTCCATACGAAGTCTATCTCGTTATCATGCCCACAGGCGGCGTGGACGATTATTCGAGTTTCCTCCACGAACTCGGCCATACTCTCCACTACGCGCATACCGAAGCCTCGCTTTCGCTCGCCGCCCGCCAGTTCGGCGACAACTCCGTCACCGAGGCTCACGCCGGCACGTTAGAGAAAATGATTTACAACAAAACATGGCTCGGCGAACGGCTCGGCGTCTCGGACGCCGACGCTTCCGAATATCTGCGTTTCATGGAATTCTTCGAACTTTACATGCTTCGGCGCTATTGCGCGAAGTTCCATTACGAGATGGAACTACACGGCGGCGGCGTTTCTCTCGACGCCTGCCCGGACCTCTACGTAAAGTATCTCACCGAAGCCACACGCGTGCAGTATTATCCCGAATCCTATCTTCAGGATCTGGACAGCCACTTCTATTGCGTGCGCTATCTGCGCTCGTGGATGCTGGAACGCAATATCCGCGAGATTCTCGAATCCAGGTTCGGCCTTAAATGGTTCGACGACCCGAAAGCGGGCGAACTGCTCAAGGAACTCTGGTCGCACGGCCAGAAACATGACGCGGAGACTGTTTCCGCCGCGCTCGGCGCCGGGCCGCTCAACTTCGACCGGATAATCGCCGATTTCGTTAAAGGGAAATAGTTTTTCGAAGAACGCGTCATTTTTATCGGAGCGTCATATCATGAAAAACGCAAAACGTTTTTTCTTATTTGCCGTTATTTGCTTTGTGTCAATATTTATCATGCCCTCCCGCGCGCATGCTTATACTGAACTCCACATACAGAAGAACATGTATCCGCGCAAAGAGCCCGATATTGTGGCGGATACAGTGACGCGTCTGGCGAAGTCGGCCCCGATACCGGTTTTGCTTATATTAAGGCACACCGATATTTTTCCGACCGAGTTGGAAAATGTTGAGATAACCGCTGATTTCGGCGGCGGCGTTCCTTCAATAACGAAAACGGCGCCATACAACCTGCGCCTGAAACAGTTGACGTGGAGCGATTTGCAGTATGTCGAGCCGCCCGCCGGCTATGTCGGCGCCGCCACAATTAATGTGAAGTTCAATATGAAAATACGAGGCGCGAAAGTCACAGCGCTAAATAACAATCTGCGAAACCTTAAGCGGGCGCCGCTGAAGGTTTACGTCGGCGCCGGGGAGTTGCCCCGGTTCGAGGGCTGGCGGTTCGGCGATATTCATTTTCACACGGCATTCACCGACAATCAGGTCGAATTCGGCGCCCCCATAGATGTGAGCGCTATGATGGCGGCGCGTTACGGGTTGGACTGGACGGTGTTCACGGATCACTCGTTCGATCTCGACGACGTGGAAGGCGATACACTGAAAAATGATCCCGGACTCGGAAAGTGGAAACGGACGCTTGAAAGCGTGAACGCGGCGCGCAAAAAACATCCAGGCGTCGTTTTTATGCCCGGCGAAGAGCTGACGTGCGGCAACGGCGAGAGCAAAAACGTCCACATGGTTGTTCTGAATAATAAGAAATTCTATCCGGGCAACGGGGACGGGTACGAGGGGAACAGCGTTCCGGACCTGAGTTGCGCAAGCGTGACGGCCGGGCTGCCGAAAACCGAGGCGGCGTTTGCGGCGCATCCGATATCCGAGATTTCGGCGGTCGAAATCTATATGATCAATCGCGGCAACTGGAGCTTGAATGATATGGCGGCGCCGGGCCTGACGGGGCTGGAAAGCTGGAATCACGACCTGCATCCCAAGAAAGAAGGCTTCGACGCATGGGTCCAATTGCTTCTGGCCGGAAAAAGGAAGTATCTGTCCGCCGGCACTGATTCGCACGGCGATTTCAGCGCTGAGTTCGCTAACGCCGGATATGAGGAATCGGCGCGGTTGCCGTTCGGCGCGATCCGGACAGCGGTTTATGTTCCGGGCAGAGCGCTGACCGCTGAAAAAGTCATTGAAGCGTTGCGCGCGGGCAGGGTGGTGGCGACGAGCGGCCCGTTTGCGACAATCGAACTGAAAAACTCAGTCGGGAAGACAGCGGGAATCGGCGGCGAAATCTCAGCAGGGAAGGGCGGCAAGCCGATAGTGGCCGTGATTGATGCTAAATCGTCCCCGGAGTTCGGACCGCTTGTTGAAATCAAAGTGATAACCGGCGAAATTGGAGCCGCCGCGGAGTCGGTCATCTCTGATTACAAGGCGCCGGAAATTTCGGACCCGATGAATTTCCGGAAGTCGCTTGACCTTCCGGCGAAGATAAAAAATGGCTACATACGTGTCGAGGCATATTCCCAAATCGACGGAGTTATTTACGAAGCATATACAAATCCGGTCTGGTTCAAAAAATAGATTAATCGATAATTGAGCATCTGAAAATATGGTGTTGTTAAATGGTTTCTTATTATGCCTGAAACTCTGATGTTCAGTAGAAATGAATCCGTTAATCTCTTGAAGTATGATAACTTATGGGCGCCATGCACAAAACTCTTTCTTTTGTGCATGTAGAAACAACTCGTTGTTGGATTCCTTCTTTGCATGCTGTTGTCCACTGCATGAAAGAAGGGTACTGGATTACGGAAAAGTTCCGGGACATGCACAAAGGAAATAGCTTTGATGGCGCCCGATTGTGTTGGCTGTTAAAGACAGAAAAACAACTATCTACAGCGGGCGCCATGAACGACGCGATCCGGTTTCCGTCCGCGCCGTCGTAATTGCTATTTGTCATATCACAATAACTATTCATTTATCTTTCTCTTCCGAATTAAGTATGGATGTCCCCCGTATTCGAATTCGTAATAACTTTCTTGCTCCTAAAAAGCTTTAAAAGAAAGTGTCCAAATAATATGTAGATAAATATACCTGTGAATTCGTATATAAAATTTTTTATAATACGTATTATTGTATAATCACCGGTAATTTTAAATATTATTACATCTACGGCAAATGAAAATGCAGTAATAATAATACTCAGTATTAATAAGTTAAATATATAAATTGATAATTTGCTGCGAGATAAATAATAAAGACATAGTGAAATTAACATAATTTCAGCCATTTTTGTGTATACATGGACAATTTCTATTGTTATAGAAATATTAATATTGAATATATTATTATTTTCTAATAGTATATATAAGTGATGACCAGTAAATATAATTGGTTTTATTAAAATTAAATATATTATTAAGCTAATACATATGTTCTTAAAAGATATTCTTTTCAACATAACTTCACCTCATATTTCATAAAATTCTGTAATCCATTCAAATATAAATAATTTTGTGGTTGCTGCGCTTCCTTTGGCTTTTGGATCAACGTTAATCGTACTCTTTGTAACTATTTTATTTTTCAGTCTAATCTTTATTAATGCTTTTTCTGCATGTCCTGTTACTTGTTTATCTCTCACTGTTAATTTCCTATTAC
>JBAYJY010000195.1:0-8332 GCA_041664945.1 bacterium
AAGCAAGCGGACTCAATCCTGATTTTATCGGCGCCTGGACAATTGCGGGCGCGCTTTCAAGGGCATTCTTTTGTTTGTCACGCTGCTCGCGGTAGCTGTCGAGGTTTTCCTCCCAGACGCTTTGCTTGCGGTCGTATTCTATCCATTCTTTAATAAGCGCTTTGAAATTATCAGGAGAAAGCGCGCCGTTCACCGGCTCGATCGCTTCTATCGCGTCATGGCCTGTTTCAATGTCATTTTTCAATCTTTCGATATTTTTTTGAAGCGACTCAATATCCGATTCACAGTTTTTAATATTTTCGTTCGCGGCGTCTATCCTGTTTTTTGCATTTTTAATTTTATCTTCCGCTTCGATTCCGGTCAGAACGCTCTCGATCTGTTCTTGTGTCCATGTCGGCAGATATGTTTGCAACTCATCCGCCGAACGTTTCTCCAAGTCGCGGGATTGCTGTTCGAGGTCATCAATGTTTTTGATCTCCGCCTGATAGGCCGATATGTTTCCGTAGAGCGCGAGGATCTCGTTTTCCATGTCGATATATTTTTGATTGTAAACGGCATTTTCGAATTCGTGGCGGCTCTCTTCAAGTTCTTCGGTTTTAGCGTCCAGATCGGTTTTCAATCCGCGCAATTCGCCTTCGAGCCGAGCGAGTTCTTTCAGGCCGGCCTCCGGAAATTCGGTGACTGAAGAGTTCCTGTCGAGTTCGGACCTGGCTTCAATATACTCGACAAATTTCGGTTCAAGCGAAGCCCACGCTTCATTTTCTCTTATTTTTGTTTCAATTCCGGCGATCTTTGAGGCTAACGCTTTTTTCTCGTCTGACAGCCGGTTGCGTTCGATAACGAGCGCCGAATATATTTCGGAGCTGTTCATTCCTTTGGCTATCTCGGCGTCCAGATTTTCGAGGGCAACGACGGTTTTCCCAAGCGGAGAACTGTTGAGATCTTTCTTCGTGCCTTTAGGATAGAACGCATCGAGTTGTTTCTGTATGATTTCGAGCGCGGATTTTGGCGACACGCCGCCGGAATCTCCGCCGAGCGTGTCGTAAAAAACTTCATCGAGCCTGTCGCGATTCTTGCCTTTTATCGGCGTAAGTTCGTCAATATCGAACGAAAAAACCGTGTTGAAATTCCGCAATGTCACGTTATGGCGCAGAGAGGATTCAAAATCCGCGACGCCGACCGAATTGCCGTCTCTGTCTCTTATTTCAGGCGCGTCTTTTTTGCTTTTTGCGGATGTCATGTAACGCGCGATTGAATAATTGCCGCCGGAAGATTCGAATTCGACCGAGCCGCCGTGCCTGCTTTTTGCCGCAACCGGATCGTATGCGTTGGGTTCCTGCGCTTCGTTAAGCGAGGCGGGGCCGTAGATCGCGTAATTCAAAAACTTCGCGAGCGTTGTTTTCCCTCTCTCGTTCAAACCGAAAAACACGTTGATGCCGCCGTCCGATAACTCGCGATCGAGGCCGCTGTGGATGCCGAAACCTTCAATGTTGATTTTTCTTATTTTCATTTCCTGTCGGCCCTCAGCGAGTCGAGACATATCATAAGCGCGTCGTCCAAAAGCGATTCATAAGAATCCGCCGCTTCCGCGCCGGGATATTCAATAGAAGCTTTTTGAAGCTGTCTCGACACTCGCGAGTCGTTGCCTAATTTATGATTGAGGCTGTTTTCGAGAAGCGCGCCTGTAAATCCGGCGAGCTTTTCCGGATTTGTCTTGATAGAGTCGAAATATCGTACTGTTTCGCCCATAACGCTGTCTTCGGAGCGCAACGCGCTGATGTCGAGCGATTCTTTTGCCGGCTCGCATGCCGAGGCGTCGATTTCGCGGATAAGAATAGAAGGCCTGGCGCCTGAGTCGAGTTGAATGAGCGCTTCTTTGATATATTCAAATGCGTTTTTCTTATGTTGTTCGATATACGGATCGTATTTAAGGCTGAACATCGAACCTTCGCCGGTAAATCTGATGCGCGCGATGCAACATGCGACGTGAGGCGCAAGACCGGAGCGCAAAGCGTCGAATTCAGTTTTTATCAGCGAAACAAGATCACCGTAAGCGTTTTCATTAATATCCGAGATATCTATCGGGATATCTTCCATTTGGAGGTCGCCTGTCGGAAGTTCCGACACATTAACGGCGCCTGCGGGGCCTGTCTGAACGAGCGTGACGGACATGCGGCCGGTTTCGCGCCTACGACGCGCCTGAGGGCATCCGGGATAGACGATATATGGCCTTTCGCGGAGAACGATGCGCTGATGAATGTGCCCGAGCGCCCAATAGTCGTAGCCTTTGGATTCGAGGTCGCCGGCGGAGCAGGGCGCGTAATTAACGTGTTCCGAGCTGCCGCCGCCAACGCTTGTGTGCAGAACGCCAACTGTGAACAAAGCGCCGCTCTTAGCGGGAAAAAGACCGGCGAGGTTGTTTTGAATGTCCCGTTTTGGAAAGCTCATTCCGACGAGTCGCGCCGCCGGAGCGCCGTTTTTATGAAATATGATCTCTTGCGGCCCGTCGCCTGAAAAAACGTGGACATTGTCGGGAAGCGTAATTTCCAGACCGGCGCCATGGTAGTCAGTCTCTTCAAGGTTGTCGTGGTTTCCCGCGGCGATGTAAACCTCGATGCCGTTTTTGCGAAGTTTTTCGAACTGCTTCTTGAGGACCACCTGAGTGTTCAGGTTTTTTTGGCTTGTGTCGAAAAGATCGCCGGCGATGACGAGAAAATCAGCGCGTTTAGCGATGCACAGGTCGATGATGGAGATGAAGGTTTCGCGCTGGCCGGCTGCGATTTGTTCCGCCATGGCATCGTCGATCAGGCGTAGACCGGTGAGAGGCGCGTCGAGGTGGCAGTCGGCCGTGTGAATAAATGTAAGAGTATTATCGACCATATTTCTTTCTATCATATAGCAACTATCCTGTGATTGTAAAATAAAAGCGCATGTTGAAGCAATAGAAAACGAAGCGAAAACGTCGATGTTTTGAAAATTTTGAGAAAAAACGATGTTGTTTTGTCGCAGACGTTACTTTATAATCACGGCAGAAAGTATGTGATATGAGTGAAAACGGCCTGAAAATCGGTCTTATCCAGTTTCATCGGCGGCGGTTCGAGCAGAATGAGAACCTGGAGCGAGCGTTCAAAACGCTGGAAAGCGTCGAGGGCGCTGATATCGTGTCGTTTCCTGAAGTCTGGATGGGCGCTGTTGTGCATGAGGAGCCTGAACTGGATTCGCTGTTGGCGGAGCTTGCGGGTTTCGCGAAGCACAAAGGGTTCATGCTCATAACAGGCGGCCTGTTTGTCCGGCGCGGCGAAGCGGTAATGGACGTCTGCCACGTGATAGGCGCTGACGGGCGCATTGTTTGCGAACAGCAGAAGATATTTCCATCAGCGGCGATAGGAGAACGGGCATTTTGCAGCGGCGGCGGAGGAATGTCTGTTTTCGAATGCGCCGGGATGAAGTGCGGCGTATTGATATGCGTCGATATGATATATCCGGAACTCGCGAGGAAGCTTGCGCTGTCCGGCGCGCAAACGATTTTTAATCCCGCGAACATTCCTGAGCAGCGCAATGACCTCTGGCACAGTTTGACGCGGGCGCGCGCCGCCGAGAACACTGTTTTCGTGGCATATGTAAATAATACGAACACACAATACCGCGACGGGCGCCGGGTGATGGGCGCATCGCTCGTGGCCGGGCCGACAGGCGACATTATCGCGGCCGCCGGCGACGAAGCGTCGATTCTATATGCAACGCTCAATCCGTGGCGGATCGAGGACCAGCGCAGCAGATGGCCTTATTTAGATGACATCAACAGATTGAACGGGCCGGACGGCCCGTGCCTGAATGTGCGCGAGGCGGCTTCAGAGATAGAAGGGATTTGAAAGATGGGTATGAGATTTTGCATGCTGGGCAGCGGTAGCGGCGGAAACTGTTCGCTGCTTGAAACCGGGCGCACGCGGCTGTTGATAGACTGCGCGCGGCTCGGCCAGCGATATATAAAAGAACGCCTGGAGGAACTGGGAGCGCGGCTCGACGAAGTCGACGGGATTCTGGCGACTCACATGCACGGCGACCATGTGGACGGAGGCGTGACATATCCGCTATGCAGGAAATACGACATTCCGCTCTATGTGCATGAAGGGTCGGTCAAGGACTTGATGCGGCGATCGGATAAATTTCTTGATCTCGAAAGGGCGGGGTTAGTGAGGCGGTTCAGCAGCGAGCCGTTCATGCTCCGCGAATTGATGATAAGGCCGTTCGAGGTTACGCACGGCGCCGGCGGCTGGAACAGGGATATAGTCGGGCGGCCGGTCGGATACAGAATAAGTCTGATAGAAGGCGCGAAGGAGACGGCCGTGGCGTATGCGACCGATCTGGGCGGCGTGAACGACGGGATTGTGGAAGCGATGGCCGGAGCGGATATCATTGCGCTGGAAAGCAACCATGATGTGGAGGCCGAGAAGAAATCGACGAGGCCGAAATTTTTGGTGGATTGGGTGTTGGGGCCGCGCGGGCATTTGTCGAACGAACAGGCGGCGACGGCGCTTGGAAAGATGGTCGCGCGCGGAGGCGGCAAAACGCGGCACATAACGCTTGCGCACCTAAGCGAGGATTGCAACACGCCCGAACTCGCGCTCGCAGCCGTGAGCGGCGCGCTGCAACTCGCCGGAGCGACGGACATTTCGCTATGCGTTGCCAGTCAGAAGGACCTTTCGCCTGAAATTATCGTTTAAATTTGGATTTCTATTTAATCCAAATCGTTTTTCAGATAGAAAATGTACACAACAAAAAGGGAGCAAAGCTAAATGAGAAAAAACATCGTGCGTGAACTGGCAGCGTATTTCGTGGTTATTTCGGCGATTTTGGCAGGAGCCATCCCGGCGGCCGCGCAGGGAATGGGCGGATTCGACATGAATCAGGCGTCGCAGTTTCTGAGATACCTGCCGCCGATGATAAAATCCGTGACACAGGAACCGGCGGAACCGCAAAAGGGAGACCCGGTAAAGATCACCGCGAAAGTTTCCCGCCTTCATTTCGGCGAAGACGATTACGAAACCGTCGATTCGGTGGCGTTGTATTACACGGTTGACGGCGAAAAGTGGGAACAAATAGCGATGGAAGAGAGCGATGACAAGCTTACATGGACAGCGGAGATTCCATCAGTGGATATATGCACGGAAGTTGATTACCACATTACCGCGAAGGATTCCGCCGGCAATATAGCGATGGAACTTCCGGGATGGCTGGCGCTGCCCGGCTGGAGTCCGGCTAAAGAAGGCGACGCTCCGGCGAAAGCTCACGATTTTCTGACAAAAATCTACGACCACGTGAATTCGGAAAAAATCGGGATTCCAACCGATATGATTCTGGAGCCGATTCCTTCTTACATGGACGTGAAGTCTGTATGGTTCGGATATGACGATAACAATTTCTATTTCCGGCTTCAATACGGAGACCCGGTCCAGAAGGGTTCTGTTTCGCCGTTGGACATAAATCTGTATATGCTGGCGGTGATAAATTGTTCGCTCGATGTTATTTTCACGGATGCTGTGATGGAAGGATTGAATAACGGTTTCAAAGGCTTCGACATTAACGATCCGTCCTTGAAGGATCTGACAAAATATTTCTGGGCATGGTACTATGCGCCGCTCGTGGATATTGCGCCGGCTCTGCCTGGCATCGGCAAAATTCCCGGCGTCGGCATGATTCACTTGAATCCTAAAGATATTAAAATTCCGCTTTTCGAAACCAAGGGCTTCAAATATAAGTTGAACGGAAATAACATCGACGTCACGATGGACCGGAATATGATCGGTCAATCCGCGGAAAATGCGTTTACTTTCGTCACGGCGGATATTAAAGTCGCAGGCTCCGATTTTTCGACTATGAAACCGAAGGTCGGCGACCTTTCATACACGACGACTATCATTATGGACGACCACGCCTACGATACGTGCGCCGAAGCGCAGTAATAATAAGTTTTAAGTTCGGACGAAAATGAAGATATTTACTGTCGGCCACAGCAATGGAACATTCGAAGATCTTGCCGTCCGCATTGAAAAATACGGCATACAAACCATTGTAGACGTTCGCAGCGCGCCGTTCTCGAAATATGTTCCGCATTTCAATCACGAAATGATCGAAAAAAGCCTGACCGGGCGCGGAACGAAATATGTTTACATGGGCGACAGGCTGGGCGGCCGCCCGAAGGATCCGGCTTTATGCGGCGCCGACGGCAAGCCGGATTATGATAAGATTGCCGCTGACGACAGGTTTGTCGAAGGTCTGGAGATATTGAAGGGCATCGCTCAATGGTCTACCGTGTGCATACTTTGCAGCGAAGCTAATCCGTCGGCTTGCCACAGAAGCAAGCTGATTTCGAAACAACTCACGCTTCAAGGCGTGGAAGTGGCGCACATTCTGGGCGACGGATCCCTCGAAACGGAAAAAGAAATCGCGAAGCGCCGCGCATCATCGAATGAAAATCAGTTAGAACTTTTTTAAATACAAGCCATCTTGTGGATGCTTGCAAGCAACTATTATGCCGTGAGTTGCTGTAAAAATTCTTGCAAAAAATCATATTTCGCGTTTAAATCATCGTATAGCCGTTGAAAACACCGAAAATTCCTGCTATGCGAGGCGGATATGATGCGCGAACTGGATGTGATCATATTGGACATAACACGAATGAAAGACGACAGGATAGGCGTCTCAGGAGTATATAAAGACCCTGAACTGGGATATTGCTCAATAAGGCCTGTGCCGCCGGCGGGAACGTTGCGAGTGAATTTTCTGAGAAGAGGCAGCGGAATTGTAGAGCCTTTTACAATTATGAGATTCAAATTCACCGGAACGGTTCAAAATCCGCCGCATGTTGAGGATTTTGTGTTCGAAGACAAGAATCCTGGAAATGCGGTTATTGTCGGGAAGATAGAGGACTCCGAAAAACAACGGTTGATGAGTTCGATATCCAAACAGTTTTTGAATGAAATTCATGGGAAGAATATGGTTGATAATAAATACATATACGAGGGCGGGGAGGGCAGATCGCTCGGGTGTTTGAAGATTTATCGCGTTTCAAAGCTCTACATTGAGGATAAAGACGGCAAGAGCGTGGCCCGAATAGGGTTTAAGTACAAGGATGTTTTTTTGAGCCTCAAAGTCGCCGAGCGGCGATTGTACGAATATATCGGCGGCAAAGTCGCTGAAGGCGCCGATCTTGAGATGTTGAGATACGGCATTGAAGAAAGGCTTCGGGAAGCGCATCCGGTTTTCATGAGGCTTGGGCTGTCGAGGCCGTTTTTGTTTGAAGACGATCCGGACAAGCGAAAGAAATGTTATCTTCAGATTCTGGGGATTCACACATTTCCCGATTATTTACTCCCGGTTACTTATTAATTCTTTTTGCGCTGATAATCCGTTCAGAAGTTTTTCCTGTTGTGTTTGCCGCGCGTGTTTGTTATATTTACATGGAATATAGTTCTGAGAAGAAGTGAAATAGAAATTAAAAGGCGGAAACAAGCCAAAACAGGGAGAGAAGCATGATAAAGAGAATGGCCGGTTGTCATGTCGAAAAATCCATAAAAAAAGCCTCGCTATGCATGACAGCGGCGCTTCTCGTAGCTTCGTTAGCGTTCGCGGGCGGCTGTTCGTCAGGGAAAACCGGCAAGAAAGGCGAATTGAAGCCGTTCCCGAGAATTCAGTTGATGTATAACACGTCTGAAGGGCACAAGATGATCGCCGAGGCGATACAGCAGATGTGGGCGAAGGAACTCGGCATACAGGTCGACCTGTCCAATATGGAATGGAAAGTATATCTGAAAAATCTGACTGACCTGAATTACAACATAGCGCGCGCGGCATGGATCGCCGATTACTCGGACCCGAACACTTATCTCGATATGTTCGTAACCGGCGGCGGAAATAATCAGACCGGCTGGAGCAACAAAAAGTACGACGCGCTTATAGAGGCTGCGAAAATAGAAGCCGATCCCGACAAGAGATTCAAGATTTTGAACGAAGCGGAAAACATTCTCGTAAACGATGAAGTTCCGATCATGCCGATATATTACTACGTAAATCAAAACCTGATAAAGACATACGTCGCTGATTTCCCGCTCAATATTCGGGATATTCACCCTATGAAACTTACGTATATAAAGAAGAACGGGAAACCGGCGCCTCCGGCGGAGCAGCATTTCAGGCTGAATCTCGGCACTGAACCGGAAACTATCGATCCTGGCCTGATGACCGGACTGCCGGAGTTTCAGATTGCGCTACAGCTTTTCGAGGGCCTTGTTATCAACGATCCAAAAACTCTCGAGCCCAAACCCGGCATAGC
>JBAYJY010000196.1:0-8196 GCA_041664945.1 bacterium
GATGCCGGATACGTTTTCAGTAACAACTATCCTCACTCCGAGATTCACTATTGAGTCGCTCACATGAACGTCTGCTGCCACTCCGTTCACAAACTGATTGCCCGTCAGCGTTCCTCTATAAAGTGGCGCTCCGTCGTTGGTTATGCCGGCTCCAATCCATGTGAAGCCGCTCGCGGTTCCGCCGGTCTGTGACAGTTTGAGTCCGTTCGGGTTCGAATATGCTGTTATTAAATTGTTGTACAAATCTCTCGCTGTGATCGTAAGATCGACAGTGTCGCCCGATAGCACACTCAACGGATTAGCGGCTACATCGAAGTGATGCAGCGGCCCTGCGGTCCATGTCGGGCTGTTTATCACAGCGCTTTGCGAAGCGATTGCGCCCAGGTTGTCAACCCGCAATATTATCGGGCCTTCCGGCAGCGTGTGCGTCAGCGCAGCAGTCGCTATGCCCGAAACAAACCGCGTCCCTGCCAGAGTCGCTATTCCGGGAGCGCCCGGCGTCACGCCAGTCCCGCTCCAAGTCAGCATCGCAAGCGTTCCGTTCATCGCGGTCAAACGCACGTTCGAACTGTAATCCGTCTTAACATTGCCGAGATTGTCATAGGCCGTGACTGTGACAACCGTACTTTCTCCGGCGGCGCGCGCTGTAGGCGCCGCGACAATCTTAAAGTCGGCGAGCGGGCCTGTTGTCCAGTCTACCAACTGCGACTGGCCGGTGAACAAAGTCACGTTTTCCGTCGCTACAATTTTCACTCCGGATTCGGATATGTTGTCCTTGACCTGTATTGTATTATCGACTCCATTCACAAATTGGTTCCCGGTCAGGGTTCCGGTATATCCCGGAGCGCCGTCGGGCGTAACGCCCGGCCCGGACCACACGAATCCGCTCGCCGTTCCGCCAATCTGCGATAGTTTTATGCCATTCGGATTTGCAAATGTTAATACAGTGTTGTCAAATGCGTCCTTGGCTGTGAGAGTGATAGTGACGTTATTGCCGACAAGGGTGGAAACGGGCGCGGCGGAAGCATGAAAATGCTGCAGCGGGCCAACGTCCCAAGTAATATTCAACGTCTTTGAAATGTTAGGAAGCGGCGCGTCGAATTCCTGCATCTGAACCTGCTGCGCCTCAGCCGTCGTGTTGCGGATCTGAACCGTGGCTGATCCGAAAACGAATTCTCCAGCCGCAAGTGTCGCTGTTCCGGGGCCGGTATTGATCACTCCGTTTCCGCCCCAGCGCGTTGTCGCCGCCGTTCCGGTATTTCTGCTAAGTATGACATTCGCGACATTGTTATAAGTTGTAAGAATGCCGCCGAATTGATCCCGCGCTGTGATTTTGAGAGTCGCTGTTGCGCCAGCCGTGGGATTGCCGACTGCAGGATCAATCATGGCAAAATCGAAACTCGTGAGGGTTCCGGAATTCCATGTCACCGGGTCGGACGTTCCGGTTTTGTTTGGTCCAGCGTCAGTCGCTCTAAAAACGATGTTTGAGTCGGCGAATGTGTCCGTGACTTTGAAACTCGAAACGCCGTTAGTGAAGTAGCCGGGTTTCAAAGTGGCGCCGCCGGTGCCCGGAAGATTTGTGATTGATCCCGCGATGTTTGCGCTGTACGCGAGAGTCGCGGGGCTTGCCGGGCCCGGCGCGACATAAGTTAAATTCAATCCGTTCGGATTCGTATAACCAGTTACGATATTGTTGTAAAAATCGTAGGCGGTGACGCTTATAATAGCGTTGTCGTTAATTGCTATCGGAGGGGACGGGTTCGTCCACAAAAGCGCAAAATGATCCAATAAGCCGGGCGTCCATGTAATGCCGTTCGAAGCGCCTGTCTTGCCTCCGGAATCTGTCGCATGAACTTTTACGTTTGCCTCGACTTTGGTGTCGGAAATTTTTACTGTGGCGACGCCTGAACTAAATGAGCCGATCGCCAGAGTTGCGTTTCCTCCATGCAGATCGGTGACTCCGGTCCCTGAGTATTCGATGTACCCGGTTGCGGCTGTAGTGGTTATGTTAATCGGCGCCGTGTTGTTATAAGAAACTATCTGCGCCGCGGGCGTGCAATATGCAGTAATCTGAACGGTTGAAGACGCGCCGGCAGACAGCGAAGCCGGCGCTGCGACGAGCGCGAAATGGTCGACGCCGACAACCGTTATATTGGCGGTCGGCGGCCCGGTAACCGTTGTCGTTTCGTCGTAGACCTGAACGTTAAGATTTTTGGCGCCGAGCGTTGTGCCTGCGGCGGCGGTTACAGTTGCCGTGCATGTCGCCTGGTTAGAAGCATTGAAAGCCCCGCATGTGAGCGACTGCCAGTTCGGCGGCCCTCCGCCCTGAAGAGCAGATACGTCGACTTTAACATATCCTGTCGCCCCGAGCGTGTTGTTTCTGTCTTGGATTACTGCGGTTAACAAACTCGTTTCAACGCCATTGGGATAAATGAAAGTAGGCGAAAAAGTCGCGCTTATGATGGAAGGAGCAGTGTTGGCGATTATAAGTCTGTCCGTGGCGGTCGCAAACAGGCCGCCTTTGTCATAAACAGTGACGGTGATCGTGGCATAGCCCGGAGCTACTCCCATTTGAGGAATGATTTTCGACAGAGCGGTAGGCGTGGCGAATTTTCCGAAATTGACCGGATCCTGCGCAAGCAGAACCGCTGAACTGCCGCCGATCGGAGTAAGGTCGACTGTCGCTCGTAACAGATCATCGAGTCCGTTCTGATCTGTCACGAACAATGTCGCGCTCGCGTGCGAAACGCCATCCGGATCTATTGTCTGGAACAATTCGTCAAACGGCTCGATGTTGAAAGAAGTGATTATAGGCGGGAAATTGCGCTCCATCGCCCTGAAGTATCCGTTGTTGTCTCCGTAATAGGCCTCAAAGTCGCTGCCGTATTTCATAATAATCGGGCTTGCCGTGATATTGCTGTCAGGGTTCATTTCCCACATGACATTGCCCGTTGCGAGGTTGACGGTCCCTATATCGCTCAGATTATAAGATGTGAAAATCAGGCCGGCGGGATAGTCGGACACCGGCGTTCCCGCCGGATACACTGTGACCGCGCTGTAAACGGTGCCTGGCCGCGTCGGCTGCGCCGGAGCCCCCCATACGAAGCTGGGTCCGGTCACCGTGTCGCGTATCGCATATATCTTCGACGTGTATCTCGTTGCGACATAGAAAACTCCGTTGGAATAAGCGCCGGGGGCAAGGATTGTTTCCATGGCCGGCGTTTCCCATAATTGAAGGCCGGACACCGGATCGAATTTCTTGAATTTATCGTCTACCGGAAGGTATAAATATGTGTTGCCGCCGAAATCAGCTATCGTCGGCGTAACCGTACACTGTCCGCCGCATGCAAACGGCGATCCCGCTATCGGGAGGCCGGTGTTAAAGTCTAATATATTTAGTTTTCTGTTAGTGGCGATGATCCTGGGTTGGCCGCCTATGTTCGCGTAAATCGGGGATGAAGGCCCGAAATTCTGAAATGCGGGCGACAACATATCGGGATATGCCCACTTGAGAACAGGATGCGCTGGAGCTGGCAAAGCGGTGTCCTGGACGGCAAAGATACGGCCTCGCGACGGGCCTCCCGGATCATAGTGCGAAGTAAGAACGATAACATCGCCCCCTGCGTCAGGCCGGACAACCGGAGCTGATAGAAATGATGATTCGCCGGGCGCCGTGGGAGTCCATTTCCAGTCAAGAACGCCAGCCGTGCTCACTTTGTATAAATATCCATTTAAGCCGGCAATATATATGAAATTGCCGTCAGATGAAAATGTCGCGGCATTGCTGAATCCGCCGGTGTTGAAGTCCAGAGCGACAGCCGGCCAACATGCGCTGCCGTCAACTTGTCTTAAGCAGTGGAACATGTTGCGATTGTCGCCGAAATATAAATTCCCGCCTGAGGAAATAGCTTGCCCGTCCATTCCGGATCCGATAAACGCTTGCCATCTTGTCGTAAGCTTCGAATACAATGGATTCACGGCTGCGTTTGTTCCGTTGTCGTTGCAGCGTATATTGCCCCAGACAGAGTCGCACGGGGTGTCCGCCGCCGCGGTGTTCAACACGCCGCCATTCGCTGCCAGCACGCTAACTTTCGTATATCCGGATGCAACGCCGGCCATCGCGGTAACATATCCGTCGCCGGGCGCCGTGGCGGCAAAACCGCCTTTCGCGTCGAGCGTTCCAACGTCGCCGATCAGCGCCCATGTCGCTTCGCAGGCCACCGGCGGCGCCATGCCGCTCATCGCGTCTTCGTCCAGACATTCAGCATTATATTGAATTACGGCGCCCGCATAGACCGTTTGCATCGCGGGCGCGACCTTGACGCTTTTTATCGGCCCGTTAAGGACCGCCACATATGCTTGCGCGTTTGTTTTGTTCCCGAACGAATCGGAAACGACCACTTCAATCTTGAAACTCCCGCGATTCGCCGGCGCCGTCCACACTGCGTCCGGCCCGGACGGCAATATCGTCCCGTCCGATGCAATCCACGTATACGTAATCATGTCGCCGTCGGGGTCTGACGCTTCGGCATGCAAATTGACTGTTGCGTTCAGCGGGATCGCTTCAGCGTCCCTCGTGAGTTTGCTTATGGCCGGCGGGGTGTTGTAATGCCCGAAGTAATTTACGAGTTGCGCGGCGTCCAAGCGGCCGCTCATCTGCTCGGAAGAAACAACCGGTTGCATCGTAGCCTGAATGAGATTGGTGACATCCATCGGCTGCAATGAGCTGCGCAGAGATAGTATCAACCCTGCCAATCCTGAAACATAACCGGCGGAGATTGATGTTCCGCTGCGGAAACCGTATCCTCCGGCGCTAAGGGGAAGCGTCGTATAAATATCAGTTCCGGGCGCTGAGATTTGGATTCGCGGGCCGTAGTTGGAAAACGCAGCCCGATTATCGTTTTGGTCGGTCGCCGCAGTGGAAAGCACGATCGGAAGCGCGGCGGGATAATAATTCGAGGAGTCTTTATTGTCATTGCCGGCGGCGCCGACGATGAACGCGCCTTTCGTCGCTGCGTCGTTCACCACGAGTCCGAGCAGCCCGGCCGATGAAGAAGCCGGATCGAGATAGGCTCCGAGACTGATATTTATAACTTCAACGCCATGATCCGCCGCGTACGTTATCGCGTTGGCGACGCTGAATATCGGGCACGAACCGGCCGCATCGCAAACTTTCAGCGGCATGATTTTGCAGCTTCCGCAAACTCCCGCGATTCCGAGTCCGTTGTCGGGTTTCGCGGCAATGACGCCCGCGACCGCCGTTCCGTGGCCGGATTGATCTGAAACGTCGCTTGGCACTGCCGGATCGACGAAATTATGGCCTTCTATGATTTGATTAATGAGGTCAGGGTGGTTCGCGTCTATGCCTGTGTCTATCAGCGCTATGACCGGCGCCCCGGCTGGAACTACCGCGCCCCACACTTCGTTCATCCGTATTTTTTCGTAACCCCAGCGCCTCGCGACGTTCACGAATTCGGCGTCATTCGGAAAACCGCCGGTCTTTAGAATCACATTCGGAGCCGCCAACCTCAGTTCAGGAGCTTTTTCAATCGCTTCTCGACAGGCGGCTATGGTTCCAATTGATGATTTAATCTGAAAAATGCCGGCGGTCTCGTTGTAACCGACAATCCTGCCGCCAGCATCCTCAATGATCTGCTTCGCTTTATCCAGCGATGTTCCGCCCTTGAAAGCGACGACCAACTGGCCCGCCACTTCTTCAACGCCAGTGATAATGTCATTTATTGTCTGTGAATTTTCATTAAATGGATATTCATACAGCGATCCGGCGCCGAGAACGGTGACAAGCCCCGTTGTCGCGGATAAATCGCCGACTGCCGCCTTTATTTTTCCGCTAATGCCTGACTGGTCGTATTTTAAGGAGATTTTCTCTACAAATCCGGAAGCGGCGACCGAAATGCCGCCTTCCGCGCTCCAACTCGCCGGAAGATATCCCGTAAAACGTCCCTGTGCGTCATAGCCCGCAGCTTTCAGTGTTACAGTCTCACCCGGGGACAGATCAATTTCGCCGGTGTCGCTTCCGGTTCCAGTCAATATCCTCAATTCAACTGTCTTGCCGGGCTTTTCCGTCACTCTCACCGGCGCGGCCTGCAACCGGGCGCTCCGGTTCGCGTATATCAAATATCCGCGCCACGGGTCCAGCATCTCCGCTTTCTCATATTGCTTTTCCGCCGGTTTGTATCCGTATATCTCAGATCTAACCGCATCCGAATCGTTAAACGGAACACCGTCTATCGTTATCCCGCCGTCAACTGCAATCGGAAACAAAAACGGGTTCCCGACAATGTTCCATCCTTTTTCAAGTTCTATTGAAAATGGGTCTTGCTCCGAGATCGGAACGCCGGAGAATTTGAATTCAAAAGGTTTTTCTACATATGCCCAGATTCCTCTTCCGGGATTCCAACTGCCCAATCCGCTGCAATCAATGTATTGTTCTCCGCCGACTCCGAAAACACGGTCTGCTCCGAACCTCTCGCACACTGATATCTCGCCCTCAGGCTGATATGGCAATGCTATCATCTGCCAACCAGGCTCGAAATTCACTTTTACTTCTTTTGCAGCTGTTGGTATGAATAAGCAAACTATCGATATGATTAAAGGGATTAGATATAGCTTTTTTGTCTTTTTCATAAGGATTATCCTGAGAAACTCACTCCCCTATAATCATTATCGTCATCTTTTATCAAAAGTTTATACTTCCTCTGTTATTTTACCCATATATAGTAGATAGTAAACAATAATTTATATTATGTCTTTATCAGGAGTTTGAAAAATAATATAGGTTTCAAGTTAAAATATCCTATTTCTTCTAATATATTTTAATAAATCTAATTAGCTGACGATTTGTTAGTTATACACTATTTTTCTTTATATATCATAAGTAATCTTACTAATTTAGAATATATAGCAGCATGTTGCCGTTTTATTCATCTAATCGCTTTTCATGATGATTTATATTAATTCGTGTAAAACAATCCGGGCTATACTCCCAATTCAGTTTAATATAACCAAAAGTAACTTCAGTTGACGAATTGATTGAGTAATGTCCAGTACAGTCCACATGTTGGTCAAATAAGAAAAATCCAGTCGCAAATCAAGACGTTTGAATCACGCGGTGAATTCTGCGCTATTGACACATGAAATAACATGAATATTTGTATTTTTCTACGGATTTTTCCACTTCCCCTTAAATGTGATGTAGAATATCAGCGTCTATTTGGATTCAGTTTTTTTTCATCAGCAAGTCTTATGGGAATGAAACATGAAAAACAGGTGAATACAGGCCTCTTATCTCTGTGAGCGGCGTATTTTGAATCTTTATAGTATTTGTCGCCAAACGACAAATGCGACAAATTAGTGCGGCGACGGTAATAAATGCAGAAAATAACCAAAAAACAAGCGTATGCTTTAGGTGTTATCTTTTTTTTGTCGTTATTATTTCGAGCTATTTTCATTTCTAATTCTTATTATGATCCTGAAGAAATCGCCAGAGTCATAATTACCCACACTACTCCGTTTTCAAGTTTTTTAGCCGCCGCCAAGATGGATATGACTGCATTTCTGGATATGTTTTATCTCAGAGCGTCTTATCAATTGTTTGACAGCGAGCTTTTCACGCGCTCGGCCCAATTGCTGTTAGGAATGATTTATTTAGCGCTCATATATTCTTTTGCGGGACGAATGTTCGAGAATCGAGCGGCGGCGCTTCTTACGGCCGCAATAACAGGATTTTCCACATTCCATACTTTTTATTCAGGGATTATCAGATATCACAATTTCATCTGCATATTTTCGTTGCTTTCATATTATTCCTTTTGGCTCATCACTACAAAGCAATTTCGCTGGAAATATGCATTAGCTTACGGAATATCCACCTCCTTGGCGCTGATGTCGCAATATTATGCTTTCTATTTGATCGGGGCCCAAATCGCAACATTCATTATTCTCAATTGGAGAAAGCCGGCCTCGTGGCTGAAAATTGTTCCGGGATTGCTGTTATCATTTCTAATATTTTCCCTTTGGATTCCAATTTTTATCTTTCAGCTCAAGCAGACATCCACTCACGCGGCGTCGGGAACAAGAACGGTTTTCGAGAAAATATTCAGCAGGGATTTGTTGAATTTGTTCGACGTGCTGTTCAATTTCATGTTAGGCGACCATTACCTCATTCACAGCCAC
>JBAYJY010000197.1:0-8177 GCA_041664945.1 bacterium
ATTTCTCACCCCGCGCAATTCTTTATCTTCATTCTCAGACGAACGTGGCTGACTCGCCTTTTTGTCTTTTGTTTTTCTTTCTCTATAGTTCCCGCTGCTCACTACTCGCCGCTTTCTTTCTCACCGGGCTTGGTCCGAGCCTTTTAATCCTGTCCGTCATCAGCGTCGCTATCTCGGCAAAACGCGGCCCCTCTGACGATGAAAGATTGAACATCTCGATTCGTTCCGGCTCAAGCCCAACCTGCGCGATCAGTTTCTTCGCGTAATAAACACGCCTCTTGGCGTAGATATTTCCTTTTGTAAAATGGCAGTTGCCTTCGAGACAACCGGCCACAAACACTCCGTCCGCTCCGTCTTCGAACGCCCGCAATATGTGAATAACATCAACTTTGCCCGTGCAGGGCAGCCTGACGATTCGAATGTTCGGCGGATACTGCAGGCGCATCGAACCTGCGAGATCCGCAGCAGCAAACGCGCAAAAGTGGCAGCATAGCCCCACTATCAGCGGCTCGAATCCCTGAACCGGCTCCTTCTCCATCGCCGGATCAGGCGTTGCCACTGTGCTTTTTACGTCACTCATATTTTTTAATATCCTTTAATTTCTTTCTCCGCGCATTCGCGTCTAAACAGCAACATTATTTCCGCGATGCGCTCGCGATTATCGCGTCTTCCTGCGCCAATATCTGTTCGTCCCGGAAGTGCTCGATCTGAATCGCCTTGGCCGGGCATTCCGACGCGCAGCAGCCGCAGCCCTGACACTCCACTCCGTCAATCTGCGCGCGGTTCCGTTCGTTGATATGCGGCACTCCGAACGGACAGACACGCACGCACGTCAGGCACGCTGCGCAGTTTTCCTCTTTTACGCAAGCCACCATTCCGGAGACTTCAAGGAAATCCTTGCTCAGGATCGTCATCGCGCGGGATGCCGCCGCCTTCGCCTGCATTATATTCTCTTCAAGCGGCTTCGGCGAATGCGCGACCCCGCACAGGAACAACCCCTCGCTCGCGAACTCCACAGGCCGCAGCTTCGCGTGCGCTTCGAGAAAAAATCCGTCAGCGTCCGTCGGTATCTTTAATATGTCGGCCAACTCACTGTTAGTCTCGGACGCCAGCACCGCGACGCTCAGCGCCAGCAGGTCTGGCTGAAAAACAAGCTCCCTCTTCAGGACATCGTCCATAACGGACACGCGCAGCTTGCCGCCCTCGATTCCAACAGTCGGGTCATCGCCGTCGTTAAATCGAATGAAGATCACGCCCAACTCGCGCGCTCTCTGGAACTCCAATTCCTTGAACCCGTATGTCCTAATGTCTCGATAGAGGACATAGACATTCGCGTCGGGATTGTTTTCCTTGATTTTTATCGAATTCTTGACCGCCTGCCCGCAGCAGATTTTGCTGCAGTACGGCCGTTCGTCGTTCCGCGAACCGACACACTGGATCATCACCACGGTCCGCACGTTTTTGACCGCCGGATCGCCAGCCGTTATCTTCTGTTCGAGCGCGTTCTGCGTCACGACCGCAGGATTATCGCCTATCGTCAACTCAGGCTTGTATTCGCGGCCGCCTGTGGCGACTACCACGACGCCGTGTTCAAGCCCGATCATTTCCGGCTTCGCGCCCGTTCCGTTCGTCGGCGGAATCAGCAGCGTCTTATAGTTTCCTACGTGTCCGGCAATTTCCCTTATCCCGTGTTTTTTGAATATTTTGATTTTGGGATGCTTTTCAACTTTTGAAATGAGATCGGCGAGAAGCTTCCTGGCGTCGCCGCCTTCGAGCGTGTAGTTTATCTTTTTAAGGTTGCCTCCGAGCAAATCCTCTTTTTCGACGAGAAAAACCTCGGGCCCCTGGTCGGCGATAGCGAGCGCCGCCGTCATTCCAGCCGGCCCGCCGCCGATGACGAGCGCCTTCGGGATCACTTCCGACTTGAACGCTTCGAGCGACTTGTGCTCCGTCACCTTCGCCACCGCGCCGGCGACGAGATCCTTCGCCTTGCCAGTCGCGTCGCCCGGAACATCGCGATGCACCCACGAGGCCTGCTCCCTTATGTTCGCCATCTCAAACAGGTATTTGTTCAGTCCCGCTCGCTTCATCGTTTGCTCGAACAACGGAAGATGCGTGCGCACCGTGCATGACGAAATAATGAAACGATTCAGCTTATGTTCGTTTATGACTTCGACAATCCGCGCGAGGTTGTCCTGAGAACACGAGTAAAGGCTGGCTTCGGCGAAAACGACGCCGGGCAGCGTTTTTGCGTATTCCGCGACCGCCGGCACATCAATGACGCCTCCGATGTTGAACCCGCAACGGCATACCATAATCCCGATGCGCGGCTCCTCGCCCGCGACGTCGCGCTCTGGCGGAAAAACAAGCGGAGTGATACGCGTTCCGCGCTCCGCCGCCAGACTTATCATCGCCTCGCACGCCGCGCCGCTCGCCTGCGTAACCGAGTCCGGTATGTCCTTCGGACTCTGAAACGCGCCTGCTACATATACGCCTTCCCTGCTCGTGCCAACAAGGTTCAACGCATCGGTTTCGCAGTAACCGTATTTGTTCAATTTAAATCCGAACTTCTCCGCGAGATGTTTGTTCGTGCATGTCGGCCGCATTCCGACCGCCAGCACAACTGCGTCGAATTCCTTCGACTCCTGCCGGCCGTCGTCTCCGACGTACGTAAGCAGAAGATTCTTAGTCTGCTGCAGTTCCTTTATCCCGGATATCGCGCCGCGCGAGTATTTGACTCCGCTGTTCTTCTTCGCGCTTTCGTAATAGCGGTCGAAGTTCTTGCCGTGCGCGCGTTCATCTATATAGAACACTGTGCAGTCGAGACCTGGCAGATGCTCTTTGGCAATCACAGCCTCCTTGGCGGTGTACATGCAGCAGACTGCGGAGCAGTATTCGGCGCTGATCGAGGCGTCGCGCGAGCCGACGCACTGAATGAATGCGATGTTGCGCGGCTCCTTGTTGTCCGATCGGCGCACGACATGCCCCATCGTCGGTCCGGACGCGCTCAGGATGCGCTCGAACTCTACGCTCGTATATACGTTGTCGTAAACGCCGTAACCGTACTGCGTGACTTTTCCTTTCGGATCGAACGCCTCGAATCCCGGCGCGAGTATGACAGCGCCGACTTCAAAGTCGAGAATGCGGTCCGTCTGACTGAAATCAATAGCGCCGTTCTGGCATGTCAACTCACACATCCGGCAATCGGAGCACGGCCCGCAGCGCAGACACCGCTTCGCCTCCGCCATCGCCTGCTCCGCCGTGAACGTCTTCTCTATTTCATTGAAATTTCCTCGCCGTGCCGCTACCGGCAGAACTCCTCCGCGCTGCCTCGGCGTTTTGTCGGCGCCCTTCAGTTGCGCTTCGTCAAGCGGCGTGGTTTCCAGAAGGCCGTCTTCATAGCGCAGCGCGTCAATATTTTCCCCATTCAGATAACGGGCGATTGAGACCGCCGCGTTCTTCCCGGCCGCGATCGCCTGTATCGCCATCCCCGGCCCCGCAGCGCAGTCGCCTCCCGCAAACACTCCCTCGCGCGCCGTACCAGCCGTCTTCACGTTCGTTACAACTGTTCCTCGCCTGCTGACTTCGACGCCTGTAACGCCGCTCAGAAATTCAGCGTTCGTCCTCTGACCTATCGATATAATCACCTGATCCGCTTCGTGGAAACAGGTCTCGTCCTCATTGTATTGCGGACAGAATTTTCCCTCCGCATCGAAAACACACTCGCAGCGCCTGAACTCGACGCCAGCCGCCCGGCCGCCTTTTTCCCTGATCGCTTTCGGCCCCCAACTGTTCACGATCTCGATGCCCTCCTCGCGCGCCTCCTCCACTTCCCAGTCCCATGCGGGCATCTCGCTGTCGCTTTCGAGACAGAGCATCGTCACCTTCTCCGGCCCGAGCCTCAGCGCAGTTCTCGCCACATCCACCGCAACATTGCCTCCGCCGATCACGACTACCTTTTTGCCGACTTCCATCTTTTCGCCGAGTTTTGCTTTCCTGAGAAACTCGACTCCAGTCACAACTCCGGGCAGGTTTTCCCCCTCTACTCCGAGCTTCATGCTGCCGTGCGCCCCAACCGCTATGTAAATCGCTTTGTAGCCCTGTCCGAACAGCCAGTCTATTCCTTTTTCCTTATCTATTTCCGTGTTGAGTTTTATTTCCACTCCGATATCGCGGATGCGGCCTACTTCGTACTCGATTACTTTCATCGGCAGTCGGTATTCCGGCATCCCGACCGACAGCATTCCGCCGGCGACGGGCAGCTTCTCAAAAACTGTGACCTGGAATCCGAACAATGCCAGATCGTGCGCGGCCGTCAGCCCTGCCGGTCCGGCGCCGATCACAGCAACCCGCTCCTCACGCTTCGGCGTTTCTACCGTTTTCAGCTTCGCAGGCTGCTTCGACGGGTCCGCCGCGCGGTCCACCCCGGAAAACTTTTCGATCACTCCGACTTCCTCAAGTTCGAGGTCGGAAACGAACCGCTTCAGTTGATTAATAGCAACCGGGTCGTCGACATCCTTGCGGTTGCATTTGTCCTCGCAAGGGTGGTAGCACGCGCGCCCGCAGACAGACGCGAACGGAATCCGCATTCTGACAACGTCGAGCGCGTCCTTGAACCGGCCCTCGCCTATAAGATTCACATATCCCTGAATGCTGATGTGCGCCGGACACGTCATCTTGCACGGCGCGGTCCGATCCCGTTCGATCGCGAACCAGTTCGGAACCGCCTGCGGATATTGCCGGAAAGCGGCGCGCCGGTCATTGAGGTTCTCGTTCTGCTTGTCCGGCAAGTGAACGGGACAAACTACCGAACATTCCGCGCAGCCTGTGCATTTGCTCTCATCTATATAACGCGCGCGCTTGTTTACGGTTACTTTAAAATTGCCCGGCTCGCCCTCGAAAGTTTCGATGTCGGCCAGCGTCACTATTTTTATATTCGGATGATTGCCTACGGAAACAAGCTTCGGCGAAACGATGCACATCGAACAGTCGTTCGTTGGAAACGTTTTGTCGAGGCGCACCATGTTGCCGCCGATGCTCGGCTGGTTGGTCACCAAGTGGACCTGATAACCGCTGTCGCCAAGATCGATCGCCGACTGCATGGCGGCAATGCCGCCGCCGACCACCATAACCGAGCCTATCTTGCCGCCCGCGGCAGCAGGCGCCGCTTCAGCGCCGGAATCCTTCCGGTTTTCGCTTTCACTCATATTCTGCCTTCCTAAATTGTCGCGCCTATATCAAATTCAATTTCTGCAAAAGCGGCATCGGCGAAACAAGATGCTTCCCAAGCCAGCCGCGGGCAACATCCATTCCCATCGCGAGCGCCATCAGTTCGGTGAAGAAAAACACCGGCAGCGGCTCGGAACCCGGAACGTCCTGCCTCATATCAACATTCGCGTGGCACATCGGGCACGCGACCACTATCGCCTCCGCGCCCGCCTCCCGCGCCATCTCATGCAGCTTCCCGACAAGCGTCGTCACAATATCAGAGCGCGCCATCGCGTGGCCCGCCCCGCAGCACTCTGTTTTATACGACCAGAATTTAGGCTCCGCCCCGATCGCTTCCATCAAATCGTCGAGCGATGTCGGATTGTCCGGATCGTCTATTTTCAATTTCTTCGGCGGCCGCGCCAGCAGACAGCCGTAATATGAAACAACTTTGAGCCCCGTAAGCCGTCGGGACACGCTTTTCTTTACCGTGTCGAGCCCGACGTGGTCCGTCAGAAGGTCGAGAACGCTAAGCGTCTTGATCGTTCCGTTGAACGGGCGCTCGATTACTTCTTCCATGAATTTTTTCGCCGCCGGGTCCTCGAGCGCCGTGGTTTCAGCGACTTTGAGCCTGTTGTAGCAGCTCGCGCACGGCGCGACTATGTCCAACCCCGCC
Source organism: bacterium (assembly GCA_041664945.1). GTDB lineage: Bacteria > UBP15 > UBA6099 > UBA6099 > UBA6099 > JBAYJY01. The sequence goes on from JBAYJY010000197.1 coordinate 5,885, forward strand.
GGTTCCGCGAGCGCGAGATTGCGAAGCGGCAGCGCCACCGCAAGATCGCGGCTGATCGTATGCGCCGAGCTCGCCCCGCAACAACTCCAGCCGGGAACTTCCTGAAGATCAATTCCCAACCGCTCGAAAACCGCGCGCGTAGAATGATCGTACTCCGCGGCGGACGACTTCAGCGAACAGCCCGGATAATATGCGAATTTTTTTGTCGAAACGGCGGAATCGCTCATTTTTTGGGTTTCAGCCTGTCTATAATTTTCCGGACCTCGTTATTTCCCTTGACCTTGCCGGAATATTTGATCTTGCCTTTAAGCATGATCTCTTTCCCGATGTCCAAATCCTCGAAGAAAGTCTTTGTCCGCAGCTTGTAATGCCCGAACAGCATCGGCTCATTCAGGCGGCCGCGGGCGCGGACGACGCCCATGAACACATCGTGAAACGCCTTGGTGTGCGGTTCAGGGCTCTCATAACCCTCCTCGACCGCTATCTCTTTTATCGCGTCCATCACGCCGGCGACATCAATTTCCATCGGACACCGCGTCGTGCAGGTCTCGCAAGCCGAGCAAAGCCATATAGTGTGGCTCGTCAAAACCTCCTCTTTCAGGCCGATTATCGCCATCCGGATGATCTGCGTCGGATTGTAGTCCATGGCAAACGCAATCGGACAACCTACGCCGCATTTCATACACTGCATGCAACGCGTTAAATTCTGGACTCCGCGTTCCTCCAGCTTGCGCCGAAAGCCGGGGTCCGCCGCCGCGTTCACTATGCCTGCCTCGAATACAGATTGATCTGACAAATTCATTCTCCCGCGCCATTTACAAGTTTCATGTATTATAAAAAGAAACCGGACAAATGAAAGCGTTTTCAAAAATTCCTATAATAATTATTGCCGCATAATACGGCAATATTGCCGTTTGAGGCTTCGCCGGAGCTTGAATGTTGCCGTTTTCGCTTTTTTTTGCGATCATTTCCGGCGACAAGTTGAAAAAGAAAGGTCAGCTATTGTATCATTCTATAACAGTTTAATAAAAATGTGAAACGAGCCGGCGATGCCGAAGAACAGCGAAGAAATAGCAAAGACCCGTAAGGTCTGCGAACAGTGCGGGCTGATCCACGAGATTCCCCTGTCGCAAGACGAGTCCAAGGCCGACGACTGGAAAATGATTGCGCTCTCCGTCGCCGGGATCGGAATGATCGCTCTGATATGGGTGTGGGTCTTCAGATGGGGCGTGCCGTTAGTCAAACGCCTGAGCGAATGAGCCCCGCGGCCGCGGACGGACGGCAATAACTTCTTCCTATGGACATTCACAAATACGATGAACCCGTTTATATAATTTCCGTCGCGGCGGAGCTTCTCTGCATGCACCCACAGACTCTGCGCATGTACGAGCGCGAGAACCTGATCGAGCCGCAACGCACAGGCTCCAACAACCGCCTCTTCTCCGATCACGATCTCGACGTCGTCAAGGAAATCCGCAGACTAACGCGCGAGGAAGGCGTCAACCTCGCGGGCGTCAAAATTATTCTCAAAATGCAAAAAGAAATGGACGGCCTCCGGGCGCAACTCGGCGAATTCCCTCCGAGACCTTGATTGCCATATGTTAAAAATTAAATACATTTTAATTCCTTTTATTATTGCCGCTGCCTTTTTACAGACCGCTCGGGCTTTTGCCTGGACGGGTCCGGTCCATGAAAAAGCTGCGCTTGCCGCTGTTAAATATTTCCCGGCCCCCATTCAGGACATTATCTCCCCAAACAAAAAAGCTTACCTCGAAGGCATCCGAACTGAACAGGAATTGTACGAAAAGATTCTCGACGAGAATAAAACATTTTCCGTTGAACTTCTGCGAGTGCGCGGATTCGAGCGCTACGTATACCACCTTCAGCGCCTGAAATTTTTCTTCGACAAGAAATCGAACCCGGCTGCCGTTGCGAACGAGATCGGAATGTTCACGCGTTCTGCGCTGGACCTGATGGAGCCGTTCCCGTCCGGCGACAGCTTTCGGCCGCTCGAAATCGAAGGACACCGCATTTTCTTCATCAACGATTTTGAAACGTTCTACAAAAACTTTCACTTCATGTACGACGGCAGCCAGCTAATAAAAGATTTGCCGAAACGTCTGGATAACGACCTCGCCCTCGCAAACTCGAAAGGACTGCTGATTTACAACAGCTACCGGAAAGGAACCGGTTTCGAAGCGATTGAGGACGACGCGCAGGCTGTGTTGAACCGCACGCTGAACCTGCTGACGGACCAGCTTTACACAATGTATCAGTCGCGCAAAGGCGGGCA
>JBAYJY010000198.1:0-8155 GCA_041664945.1 bacterium
GCGATCGGCGGCGCAGGCTCGTCGACAACCGTCATCAGAGCGGGTTTCGCGGTTGCGCCTGCCTTCATGATGAGCAGCGCGCCCGCCCAGTCGGCGTGATCTTCGTCCGGACTGCCTGAGCGGCAGTCGGCAAGAAGAGCCAGCCGTTTCGCGCCCGTCAGGTCCACGGATATCAATTGCGGTTTGTCGCCGCCCTTGAAGAACGGCGTCACAACAACGCTCTTGCCGTCCACCCAGACTTGGAACGAGATGGCGCCTTTGCCCATCCGGGCGTCGTCCGCGCCCACGAGCGCCATGAACTTCTCCGCATCGCCTTTCAGGTCGAGCGCGATCACGCCGCCGCCGCGCAGGCTAAGCCCGTGCTGGAACGTCGCGCCGCGCAACATGATCGGAAACCCTTCGTTCGTGCGGCCGGGATTGTTAATTCCAACAGTCTGCTTGAGAGCCGACGCGTCTATCTGGTCGAGCCAGAATCCGTTCGGAGGCGCAGCCGACTTTCGCAACAGCGCCATTTCTCCGGCTGCGAACGCCTGCCTCGCGGGCGCCGCAATCGAGAACGCAAGCGCTATCAACGCGACAGCAGTTATTTTCGTGGCAAACTTAGCTTTTGACATAGAAGCTCCTTGAACGGCAGACCACCGGCTTGGCTGCGCCTGATTTTTCTATTGGATTATTCTACCCGACCCCGCCGGACATTGTAAAGTTCCGCAGTCAGCAAGAAGTAGTAACATTAATATTGTTTATATAATGGATATTACAGTATTGTTAAAGTCCGAGCGCTTTTTGAGGATTGAGGCTGATCCTGAATAAATCACGGGCGTCGTAAGCTATCATGCCGGCAATCTGCGCGGCGTCTTCCGACGTTCCGGCTCCGATTCTAAACAAGTCATCAATAAAGATAAGGTTATCATCTATATCATTTGTGAGTTTCGACTGATCTCTTGTTGAAAAAACAGTTTTCGATTTTTCGTCGTGAGCGTACTGAACGATTCTTTCCAGCAAATCACAGGAGAGGTCCATTTCGAACAGACGCGTGACAACTTCGGTCAACTGGCCGGTCACGCCTTTAGTCGTCTTCGCCGTCGCGCTGTTTTTGGCATTCTTCGGGCTGCTCATTTTGCGCTCCTCTCCTACTAATATATATCGACAAAATAACAAGAAACACAACAGATTCAAAATAAAATTTCGCTGTATTTATCTAATTATTTAATTTTAGTTTGAACTATATTCCAAATGGGTATAAATAATAAAAACCTTCTTTTCAACATTCGGTTCCGGCTTTATTTATGTTTTGTCTTTTAGATAATATTGACGAATCCGGGCTTAAAATATCACTTCGGGCATAATACAATCAGCAACGCGCCGGCGGACATAATGGCCGCGCTGGCGAGCCGGAACGCGATGTGCTTTTCGCCGAAGAAACGGTGGCCGAAAAGAATGCTGAGTATCGCCGAAAGCTGGAACAGCGCGAGCGCATAACCGACAAACATCATCCTGAACGCAAGCAGCGTCATCGCCTGCATGATTCCCATCAGAAGGCAAACCATGGCGTAATCGCCCGCATGGCGGCGGAGCAGTTTTATGTTCGCGCTGAACGCGCGCGGCCGGAATGCCGGCGCGCACGCGACGCAGATTGCGAGTCCGAACGCGGCCCAGAAAAACAGGGTTGTGAAAGGAGAGCTTTCCACGACCGCTTTTTTGAGGAAAATAACGCCGACGCAGAAAGAGGCGATCCCGGAAAGTCTGAACCAGACGCCGTGCGACTTCGCCATTTCGGAGATTGAACGGCGCGCTTCGCCGGGCGCGTATCCGAGCAGAATGCTTCCGGCAACAATGATCGCAACGCCCGCGAGTCCGGTCGGGCCGGGTTTTTCATGAAGAAACGCGGCGCCGAGCGCGAGCGCGAGCGCCGGCTTGTAGGCGTTCAGCGGCCCGAAAACCGATAGGTCGGTGACGCCGAGCGACATGACCACGAGAACCATCCCGGCTGTGTCGAAAACCGACGCGAGAACTATGTGTCGCCAGAACGCGGCGCCTGCCGTCGGTATCGGCAGCAGAAACAACGCGGCCGCAGCCGCGACGGTTATGAACGCGTAGGTGAACAGCACGATGTAAAGCGGGTCGGCGTTCCGTTCTGCCAGCCGTTTTTTGTAAAGGTCGCTCAGCGGCCCGGAGATAACGCGCGCCGCCACGAATCCATATTCAATCATGCAGTTATTGTTGCATAGCGTGACGGGGGAAGCAAGAAACTCATTTCATCCGATATTATACGGATTGATCCAAAATTCATGGCAATATTACATTGTTCTCAAGTTTCGAGAACCAATTAGCAACCGCCATATTGACGGCTTTCGGCAACAGTTCCGGGTCTTCGGCGGCTGCCGCTTTCGGCAGCGAAGCAGCGTCCGGCTCGTTTGCCGCGCCAGTGACTGTGGTGTCAAACGTGTTGTAAAGCCGTCTTGTCGAAGAAACAGCATTGAATGATTCGTAAAAAACGGTTGCGCCGCCGCACGAATCGACGAACCTAAGTTCGCCCCGGAAATTCAACTTACTGTCGCGCATGACATTGTGCTGCCATATATAGGCGCCGTACTTATAATCGCTCTCATATCGTGTCTTCGCTTCCTGATAAGCATCTAATTCCTTTTTATATTCGCGCATTTTCTTTCTGCAATCTCCCTCTTTAGCTTCATCGCGTTTGCATTCAGGTTTTTTCGAATCAGAATGGCATTCTTCGGTTTTCGTCGGCTCGCTTTTGCATTCAGGCTTTCGCGGCTCGTATACATTGAAAACGGGATAGGGCGTCAGACGGTTCCGCTCTTCGTGATAGGAAATCCCGCCGGAAACGTCGCTAAGCGCGCCGATGACCGTCAGAGCGACGCCGGCGACGCAGGTCTTATTTTCGGCGCCGGATTCTTTCTTGCCTGAAGCGGCAGTTCCAGTAGCCTTAACTTTGGCTTCTTTACTCTCCGGATTAGTGAGCCGCAACCAGCTATAACCTCCAAGCCGGCTCTCAATCTCAGCTTTCATTACGTCGACAATTTCCGCGCCCCGCCCTGAATTGTCAGTCAACCCGGCGACCGACACGCTGCTGTAGCCTCGCAAATCGGGATATGTCGCCATTACCGGCTTCGCGGAAAGAGCGTCCAAACGCCTGCCAGCGGTTTCATTGCGCAGAACCATCTCGTTCGGCGCGACGATCATCACCCTGTATTTCTTCGCTTCCTGTTTCGCGCACATCATAAAATCGTTCGGCTTCACCGCGCTCGTGTCGCATGGAAGCTCTTTTTTAATCGCATCCGGCAGATTCTTTATGTTTCCGCTGTTGAGAACAAATATGTTATGTCCATCGGCCATTCTGTAAATAAAATCATAGACGTCCAATGCAGAATAATATTTCGCGTCGCACATAAACCCCATATCTTCGAGGTTGGGCTTTTTCAACGTGAATTCCGAATACACGATGCAGTCATAAATATCGGTTCTGAAAGCTAAAGCGGCATTTGTTCTTCCGCCTGATTTCTTCATGAAAGCCTTTATTCCGATCTTCAGCGCGTTTATATTCGGCGCGCTTATCAGCAAAGCCCCGTTCGGATTGGGCACCACTTTCGGCCTATAATCGATAAGCAACTCATGCGGTCCGAGATTCATATAATCGGAGCCGAACATTTCCTTTAAAGCGCCGACGCCGCCGTCCGGTTTGCTGCGGTTGACCAGTATCACGGATGACTCTTCTTTCTCCGCCCCGCGGCCGTAAATATATTTGTTTGACGCCGCGTCTTTCTCCAGAACAAACACCCGTGGTTTCCTCGGGAAAAAACCATAAAAAGATAACACAAGACCGCTGTCGTTGTCGTTCGAGACCACATACACCGGCTGCTCTTTAGCAAAACAGTCGGAAACTGACAATGCCGCCGGCAATAGCGCTGTAGCGGCAAAAACAGAGAGTCTGAAAATGAACGCGCAAAATCTATTCATGAGTCGCCTCCTGCTTCCGGAGCTATCGCTTTATACGTTGCTGATTACCAATGAAGCTGTAATTTAATGGGCGAATACGAGAATTGATTACACAAAAATAATATTTATTATTGCGCCCGCTGCGAACGGCTTATAACCGACTTGATTAATATTTATTCGGAGCCTGCCTTGAAATACCGGATCCCTCAAGGGCATGTAAGGTTCAAGTCCGGTCACCGGCATTTATTCTACTTGTTATTTTATTGAGTTATATTTGTTTTTCTCGAAAGGCGACTTGAGAATTTGCCGGCGCGTAGGAGCGATTCACTATGCGATCCCAAAAGAGCCGCGTGAGCTCTATGCCTTATGTTCTTCGAAGGCTACTCAACTTCTTTTAGTCGCTGTATTTGTTTTTCATCACTTCGCGGATGTCTTTCAGGCTAAACCGGTCGTCTTTATCCGGCTTGACAAATTCCGACTGTTCTCCGAAAACGACTTCTCTATGTTTTTTGACTTTGTTCACAATGTCCACGTCGTCGCCGAATTTTTTCCGGACAAGCTTCTTGAACTCCTCGACCGAAACACCTTTTTCCCTGAACCTTTTTGCTGTCTGGTCTTTATCGATCTTCGTTCCTTCGATTATCTTTTCCTCGGCGCTGTAGTATTCGATTATAATTTGGATTTTTTGAGCCATATATTCCTCCCGCGACATTCACAGCAAATTCGCATTTAGCTTAAACAGTGATATCGCCTGTGTCAAATATTATAAACGAAAAGCGCCGAAAGTCATGTAAATGCGCAAACACGCTTCGCGACTTCACTCGGCGACCCGACACGGGTTCTCTTCCAGCCGTCTTCCCGGCGCCGGATGATTACAGTGAACTTTCTGCTATCTTCTGATATTTTCGAGATTCCCAAATCATTATCTCTAAAGGCTACCCGCTTATTGAACTTTTTTTCTAACTTTGTTATGCGCCGGAAAGGCGAAACAAAAACAGCCACATACACAAATATTGCAACCGATTATGCTCAATTATTTAAAAAGTTCAGTCTTTCGGTTGAAAATACGGCATGCCGATTGCGTTTTTGGGTGAAACTGATGTAATATTTAGAAAATGCCGGATAGATTATAGAGAGGTGATCCAAGTGAAAATACTCTCGATCGTCGCATTGCTATCCAGCTTGGCTTTGTACGCTCTTGCACTGTTAGTCAAATTCGGAATTGTAAGCGCATGGGAAACAAGGCCTGTGTCGCTGATCGGCATCGCCGGAGTGAACGCAGTGATTGCTATCGCTTTCGGAGTGCTGAGTCTGGGAAAAAAATAGGATTTTTGATAGCGAAGCTCTATTTTCCAGAATTCGACTTTAGAATTCGGGCCATCGGAATTTTACATGCGTCCGATGGATATGTGCGATTGTACGGCTACGGTTTATTTGATTTTCGTAATAATTTAGTTGTCGGGCTGTGAGTGTATTGATAACATGGGTTTTAACGCGGGAATAATAATCCGCTTAAAGCGGGCCCATTTTCATCATAAACAATTCTTGACACGGACCCGTCTCGCAAAGTAGACTGATGGAAAGCTATATTCAGAACTAACAGTCTGAATATGGTTTCACAAGTGAAGAAATTCATTTGAGAGGAGATTGGTATGCACTTCAGACTGTGGAGCCGTGTGTGGTTCTGCTTTTTCATTGTAACAGGATTATTCGCCTTCGGAATAAGCAATCGGGCAAACGCCGCCTCTTCGCCGTTCACCGCGTCAATCAGTATTGTATTTGACGACGGCAGAGTTATGTTTTACAAAGGCTCAAAGGCAGGCATTTCTGTTGGAGACATTTACGCTCTGACCGAAAGCGGAGAGACAGTCGCCAAGATCGAGATTGAACAAACAGACATTAATTTTTCTACAGCCAGAGTCTTGTCCTTCACGCGAACACTGAGGGAAGGCGCCCAATACGAATTCGCGCCGGCGGCCACCGGAGAAATCACCCCCTCTACGACAGATAAGAAAACGCGCGAACGCGCAAACGCCGGAGCGGCTGCGGAAGAAAAATCTGCCGGCGAAGCTAAAGCGCCGGAAGTTAAGGAATTGGCTAAGAAATCCGAGCGCAGAAAGAAAGTCGAAGTAGCTGAAGAACAGACCGCCGGCTCTGATAAAACAGAAGCCGCAGGTAAAGACTCGTCTTCATCACAGGCGGAGAAGTCCAGTCGCTCAAAATCCGGAGAGAAAACCGCGCCGGCTAAAAAAGACGATAAAAAAACGGCAGGAAAGAAAAAAGAAGAAAAGGAAGTTCCGAAGATAAAAGAATCTAAATATGCCGATCAGGAAGCGGCAAAGTTCCCCTCGCTGCCCTCTACTTTAGGCGTAGCCATCTCCGGACTCAGCGGAATGGCGATTATTCCCACAACGGATTTGATGGCTAATAATCACGCGCGGCTTTCTTGGAGTTACAATTCGCTTTCTGGTTCGACCAATTTTCTTTCGAACGGCAGCATTCCAGTGAGCATTGATACGAAATTGAAAACGAACGCTTTCTATTTCGGGTATGGCCTGAGCGACGACACTGAAATAGCGATATCCGAAGGCAAAAACTCCGGAGAGATGACTTTTGCCGGACCCGGCATCACTTCTAATGTGTCTATGGTTCCGAGCAAAACAACGGCGTTTTCCATAAAATACAGATTCTCAGACACTTCATTTAATTCGAAAAAAGCGCCAAAAAAAGAAAGCTCCCCTTCCAGCAGCCAAGGCGTGAATGTCGCCATTTTGGCATCCATGGCGAGCGATAAAGACAAAGAAGCGAACCGCACTAAGTATATGGTCTATGGACTTGCGGCCGGCGTTCAGGTCTCCGACAACGCCAAGCTTAATCTGCTCTATGGAAGCATTAAAGCCACTCAGGCCGATTATCTTTCCGAATCCGATAAGATGTGGGGCGCAGGCCTCGAATACATGGCTAACGAAGATTACAAATTACTCGCCGAATTTCTTAAGCAATCCAGATACACGCGGTATAAAAGCCTCGGCGTTCAATATAAGTACGATCAAAATGTGAATTTCGATCTTATGTACCAGATATATTCGGAAGATATTTCAGACACTGACACTATTGATGTTAAAGGCTATCAAATCGGAGCGAATTATTTGTTCTGATGTATTAGATCCGGGTTATTCCCCTTTCGGAATAGTTCAGGCGTGGCTCTAGCGTCTGTTCGGGTTTCCGACAGATTATTAATATCCTGTTCATGATGTTTAACTCTGCTATTGCGTCACATAATATTTCACAATGCATTCCCGCCGTCGAAGCTGTTGAAGACGCGCGAAATTGACATTCATCGCATAGAGACAAGTTTTCTTTCAACCCGGATTCATCTCTCGGTTAAGTTACGTGGTGATTCAAGGCGAATATGATATTGAGAAGGATATCCAGTTTCCCGTCAGCTTCTTTCATGAGTATGAAATAAATGGTCGAGCGAATAATTGCGATCAGGAACAATTCAAATATTTTTGAGGAAAAGTAAACTCTTTGACAAAAAACCGAATATCTGAGAATAGGTCAGCTCGAGTTACTGCAAAGGATTGATCGGGTAACGCATAATTTTGTTGCCGGTTGAAGTCGAAACGAAAACGTAATCCCTCGACGCTACGACATGGATCGGATGTCCGGGAATGATTTTATCCTGAAGAATTTCGCCTGTGGCGGCGTCAAGCACAACAAGGAGATTGTCGTAGTAACAGATTGCGAACACATAATTTTCATCAGGATCTTTTGCAAGTTCAGTAGGTTGAGGGCATAGTTTTTTAGTGCCGTGTGTGACGACCGACGTATTGTTGGAAGCGAGCCCGTTATTGTCAACGGCCAAGCGAAGAAGGAATTGGTCCTTGGTTTTTTCATTGGTGTCTGGCAGGCCGTTGCATGTCACGTACATCGTTCCGTCGGACATAGGAAGTATATCCCATGGATTCGAGCAAAAGTAATAATTATCATCCGAGCTACTTGTTGATTTAGGAACGCAGAGACCTGTTTGCATATCGCACTCGCCCCGAATGTCATCAACTTTGAGCAAAGAAGTAAAAGAAGTTGTTCCAGTTCCACTTTCTTTGCAGTACGGGATCATCGCTGTTGTTGCGCAAACCCCGCTGTTGCATTCACTCTCAGCCGAGCATGGACAGTTGTTCTTATTGCCTGATGA
>JBAYJY010000199.1:0-8137 GCA_041664945.1 bacterium
TCGGAATATGAACAGGAAAAATCTATGAACGCCGCGGCCCATGCCGCTGTTGACAAGGCGCACGCTGAACTCGAAGCGGCTCGCCACGCGCTTTCGGCGGCCGAACGTCGCAAGGGCGGCATGAACGCAATGGCCTCAGCCGCCGCGAACCGGGCGGCGGCGGAAAACACGTCATCCGGCTACCTCGAAGTGCGCAGCCTGATTGACGGAGTCGTCACAGCCCGTTTGGCCGGACCCGGAACGCTCGCGAGGGCCGGACAGCCCATTCTGCGAATCGCTCAAATCTCCATGGTAAGACTTCAGGCAAACGTCAGCCAGACAGAAGCGGCGCGGATTTTCACCGGCAACCTGATTGAAGTCACTTCGGACACTATGCCCGGAATGACGATGCCCGCGAGGGTAACCGCCGTTTTCCCCGCGGCTGATCCGGTCACGCGCACTGTCGTCGTCGAAGCTTTAACCGATAACTCAAGCGGCATGTATCTCCCCGGCGACTACGTCACAATGAAAATCACGACCGGCAGGCCGGAAACCGCGATCACCATTCCTGACCGCGCGCTCGTTAAATGGGGCGCCGGCGGCAAAACGGCCGTGTGGGTGGCCGTAGCCGGAAAAGGGAAGGGGAAAATCGTATACACATGCACGATGCATCCTAATATTATTGAAGAGCATCCCGGCGACTGCCCGATCTGCAATATGAAACTCGTTCCGAAAAAGGAAGGCGGCGCTCTTTCGGCGCACCTCGTTTATGTTGAAACGGGCCGCACGAGCGGAGAACGCACTGAGATAACGGACGGACTGAACGCCGGCGACAAAGTGGTTGTCGACGGCGGCGCCGACCTGAACGAAGGCGACATGTTGTTTTCAACTCAATGGTCCGCCGACGGCCCTCTCGAACTGCCGCCCCCCGGCGCGGAAGGCGAACGCGCTTCGCCGAATAGTCAGAAATCAAAAGAAGACAACAGCATGCCCGGAATGAAAATGTGAATGATGATGGATAAAATACAAAAACATTTGAAGCGCGCAGGCAACATCTCGCAATGGTCGATCGACCATCCGCACATGGTTATCTCGTTCTTCCTCGGCGTCTTCATTCTCGCCGTGATCGCGATCGGCTTTTACATGCCGCGCCGCATGATGCCATACGTCGAAAGCCCCATGGTCGGCGTTGTCACGATGATGCCCGGCCTATCCTCCATGGAGATGGAAAAATACATCAGCAAGCCGATCGAGGAGCAGCTTGTCAACATTAAGCATCTACGATACATCCGGTCCGCCTCTCAGGACGGATTCTCAATCGTCAGTCTCGAATTCGACTACGGCACGAACATGCAGCGCGCCCTTTTCGACGTGCAGGCCCTGATGAACGTCGTTCAGGCGAACCTGCCGAATTTCGGCGCGAACCTGAAACCATCGTGGGTGCTGCCTATCGACCCGCTCAATCTGCCCGTGCTCTCTCTAAGCCTTACAGGCAAGGGCTGGTCGTCGGAACGCCTGCGGCAGTTTGCCGACAACGAGGTTGTGAACAAACTGAAGACCGTGCCGGACGTTTATTCCGTCGTTCCTTACGGCGGCTATCGCCGGCAACTTCAGGTGATAGTCGACCGCCGCAAGCTTGAGGCTTACGGACTGTCGATCCTCGACGTTAAGAGCGCTCTGGACCGCTACAATGTTAGCCGCGCGGCCGGCACGCTTACGAACGGACCTGACGAAACGATTATCCGTGTCGATACCGGCGCCAACGATGCCGGCGCGGTTTTGAATTACCCGATTAAGTCCGTGACCGGCGGCGTGACTTCCGGCGCTGGAGCCGGAACCTCTCCTCAAAGCGGCTCGGGCAGCGGCATGGGTAGTATGGGCGCAAGCGCCCCAACGAAGTCGACAGCCGGCATCCCGGCGGCAGGCGCTTCCTCGACCGGTTCATTTCAAGATCATCCGCGCGTCGTTTATATCCGCGACGTCGCCCGCGTCGAAGACACTCACTGGGAACGCCGCAGCGCTTACCACTATGCGCATGACGGCCGCGTCGAGTCCGCCATCGAAGTCTCAGTCATCCAGAACCCGGAGGCGAGTTCCGCTAAAGTCGCGCCAGCGGTCATGTCGAACATTCGCAAACTCGAAGCCGAGAACCCCGGCGTGAAATTCGACGTAGCCTACGATAACTCTCACTTCGTCGGAATTCTTTTCAAAAACATGATTGAGGAACTCGCGCTCGCGATACTGCTTACGGGACTCGCGGTCCTGCTTTTCCTCGGAGAGTGGCGCGGAGCGCTCATCTCTCTTATCACTATTCCGACGTCGCTTGCCATGGCGATTCTCGCGCTGGTCCCAATGGGGATGACGCTGAACAGCGGCACGCTGATCGGACTGCTTCTCTCCATCGGAAGGCTCGTGGACGATTCGATCATAGACATCCACGCGGTCGAACGCGAGTTGCGGCTCGGCAAAGACCGCGTTCGAGCCACCGTGGACGGAATCACGCAGGTGCGCGTCGCCGTCATGGCATCCACGCTAATGCTATGCCTCGCGCTCGCCCCCCTGCTCTTCTGCGGCGGCATCGTCGAATTGATGTTCCGCGAACTCGTCTGGCCGATCATCATGGGACTTCTTGCTTCCATGATCGTCTCGTTCACTCTCACGTCGCTGCTCGCTTCGCGCCTGCTTCGAACTCCGGCTGAACTTGAAAAAGACCGTCAGGGCGCTTTCTATAAGAGAGTTCTCGGACCGTTCCAAACTCTGCTCGACCGCATGGAACACGGCTACTCGCGCGCTATACAATGGATGCTCCTGCACAGGTTCTCAAACATGGTGCGCATACTCGCCACCATCATCATCGGATTCGGTTTCTATTACTTCATCGGGAGCGAGATGATGCCGCTCGCGGATGTCGGGCAGGCTTACGGAGTGCTCGAAGCGTCGCCCGGCGCTTCATTCGAGCGCACCGAAAAACTTGCCGCTCAATTTGAAAAGATTCTTCTTAAATATCCGGAAGTTGAAAAAGTTTCGACGGAGGTCGGAACAGAAACGATGTTCGAGTCGTTCAGCCCGTTCTATACAGGATATGCGATGCCGCTCGTAAACTCGGCCACGTTCATGATTACGCTGAGCGATAAGGACAAACGCAAGCGCGACATCTGGCAGGTGATGGACGGCGCACGGGACGAAGCCTTGCGAAAACTGCCCGGCATCCGCAGGCTGCAGGTCAAGGAAATGGGCGCCGACGTAATGGCGTCATCCGCCGCGCCTATTCAGTTGCTGGTTTACGGTAAAGATCTCGGAATGATAGATAAACTCGGCAAGCAGGTCGCGGCTGTGGCGGAAGAGACGCCTGGCATGGCGCAGGTGGGAACGTCGTGGACGATGGGCAACCCGTCATACGAAATCCAAGTCGACCCGGCGCGCGCGCAGGCTCTCGGCCTCGCGCCGGACGATGTCGCACGGCGGCTTTACTACATGACTCGCGGCGGCTTAACCGACGAATTTTACAGGTTGCCGAACATCAAACAAAATACCGTTCTCGTTCGCCTCGAATCCGAAGAACGCAAAAATGCCAATGATCTCGCTTCACTGACGATCGACACGCCCACTGGCAGAAATGTGCCGCTTTCAGCGTTCGCGCGTATAGTTCCGCGGTCGACACCCACGCTTATCGAGCGCGACAGCGGACGCCGGGTCGCCACCGTCACCGGATTCTACCGCAAGGGCGGCCCCGCATCGATGGACCTCACTATGGAAGTTCTTATGAGAGCCGCAACGAAGGTTAATTTCCCGCCCGGCTATGGGATCGAAATGCGCGGCGACATGACCCAGATGATGGACTCTTTCCGCCGTTTGCTGATCGGACTCGGCATCGCAATTATTTTCATTCTTCTCATCCTTGTGGCCCAATTCCGCGGTTTTTTGCAGCCGCTCCAAATGGTATTCTCGATCCCACTCGAACTTTCCGGCATTTTCATCGCTCTCTTCCTCGCGCACCAGTCGTTCTCGACGGTTTCCATCATGGCCGTCATCGTCCTGACCGGCATGGACATGACGACTGCAATCCTGCTCGTCGACATGATCATGCACTACCGAGACCGCGGCATGCCGCGCAACGAAGCCGTCATTCTCGCCTGCCCGCAAAGGCTTCGTCCAATTCTTATAACTTCTATCATAACTATCATCGTCATGATCCCCGTCGCCTTTTTCCCGCGCACCGGGATCGACGCCTACCAGCCGCTCGGGACCGTCATAATCGGCGGCCTGATCGTCGGCACTATCCTCAGCCTCTTCGACATCCCGATAATGCACACCTACGTCGACGATTTTGTTGTGTGGCTGAACCGCAAGTTCCTGAAACGCGAATTCTTATGGCCGGTCCGTGAATTCGACGACGATGATCCGGCATAACACGGAGGATCTATGAACGCTTCGAAAGACAAACTTCAAAAACCGCGCGTAATCGGCTCGGCGACTTTCATCGCCCTTGCAGTTATCGCCGTATATATTTTTTACAATTCAAAGCAGTTCACGCAGCCTAAGACGGCGCCGCCGCATGTTCGCGCTGATTTCAAAATCCCGAATGAACCTGATACCGCGGACATAATTGTCGCGCGCGATAAACTTTCGCTGAATGAAACCCAGATCGCGTCTCTCGGCGGCATTCTCGCCGACTGGCAAAAGCAATCGGCGCAGCCTATCGCCGATATGCGCAAAGAATACGAGAACATGGGCAAGTTCCTAAACGCGGCTCCGAAGAAACCGCCCCGTTTGCAGGAACTCCTTCAAAATGCCGGACCGCTGTCTGACGCGACATCGAAATACTTGAAAATCCGCGACTCGTTCCAAACCCGCGCGATGTCCGTCCTGACTTCGGCGCAGATAGCGCTATGGGGAAAAGTCAAAAAGGGAAACGAGGCACTGAGAAATGAAAAACAAAACAGCCAACTCATTAAATAAAACCTTGGCAGCCGCCGCGATTCTGTTTGCACTTCTCGCACCGCGCGCTTTCGCCGCCGACATTCAGGCGCCGATTACGCTGAGCATTGACGATGCCGTCAGATTCGCGCTCGAAAACAATCCCATGCTCGCCGCTTCACAGGGTGACGCCGACGCAGCCGCCGCCAGGACCTCCATGGCAGCTTCACAACGCAAGCCTTCGCTCTCTACCACTTCGTTTCTCGCCGACGGCGACATGCCGGGAATTCTCAACGGGCCTTCTTCCGTTATGCCGGCTGCGACTAACTCTTACATGGCAAAGAGATATTACAACCAGAACCTGATGCTGATGTTTCCTCTTGATGTCTCGCAAAGGCTTAAGAGGAACGCAAGCGGCGCCTCCCGACTCGGCGACGCCGCCGCTTCGGACTACGAGCGCTCGCGGCAGAACCTCGTTCAGCAGGTGCGAGCCATGTACTATGAAATACAGTTTCAGGACGCGCGCGCGGACGCATACAAAGCGGCGTTCGATGTCGCGGAAGAACAACTCAGAATTGACGTTTCGTCGGTTGAAGCCGGAAAGATACCTGCCTACTACCTCGAACGCGACAGGGCGGAGTCGGCTATGAGCGAACAGTTCCTCGCCGAATCGCGGCGAGACGCCGACACGATGCGCGTTCAACTCGCCGCAATGCTCGGCGTCGACCCCTCAACGCCGCTTCGGCTGACTACCGAATTGAAAACGCCGGATGTCCCGGCGAACACCGCGCCCGCTTCAGATAAACTTCCGGAGATCGCCGCCCTGCAGTCGCGCGTCAAAGCCGCCGCCGCTTCGAGCGAAGCGGCTAAGCGGGCCGGAAGACCCGACATCTCGATCGTACTTATGTCAGGCCGCACAGCTTCCCAAAACAACGACACTATGACCGGAACCACCACCGCCGTGATTGCAGCATTCCCGCTTTTCGACGGAGGCATGCGGCATGCAGCGGCAAAAGAAGCGCTCGCCATGAGATCAGCCGCCGAAAATGAATTAAAAAGCATGGACCTGAACATCAAAGCCGCCTACCAGACCGCGCGACTCGAATATGAAACGGCTCTCAAAAACATCTCCACAACAGAAAAAGCGCTCGTGTCGGCAGAGGAAAACTACCGGGTAGCTAAAATCAGATACGAAGCCGGAAAGAGCATCCTGGTTGAGATGCTTGACGCAAAATCGGCGCTCACCGCCGCGCGAGTGAACCGCGCGCAGGCAATCCGCGACTCGCTCGTAGCAAACGATAAACTCCTCCGCTTGTCCGGCGCTTTCGCCGACAACCCCAAGCATTGAACCCGATAGCTTCTTCCGATATCATTTAGCTGCGCCGACTGACGGCGACTTCGTTGTTATGAGGTGTTTTAATGCGACTTATGCCACTGCTCAAAGTATTTCGCGCCGCCGCCATTTTCTTTGCCGCTATCGTTTTGTTTTCCTGCGCGGCGCTGTCTGAAATAAAAGTCGAGAAAGATATCCTGTTTGACACGCAAAACGGAATCGCATTAAAAGGCGATATGTACGTTCCGGAAGGCGCCGGCCCGTTTCCGGGAATACTGTTCATACACGGCGGTGGCTTTGTCGGCGGCAATAAAGACGGCGCTGACATGGCTCGACTGATAAAGTTTTTCGTCGGCAACGGCTACGCTGTTTTTAACTCGAACTATCGCCTCTTAAAGGACAACGGCATATTCCCGAATAACATAAAGGATTCCAAGTGCGCGCTTGCATGGCTGAAAGTCAACGCCCCTAAGTATGGTGTCGATATCAACCGCATAGCGACAATGGGCGAGTCGGCCGGAGCCTACCTTGCGGCTATGGTGGCGATGACGCCTGACGATGCCGAATCGCGGCCGGACTGCCCAATCGCTAACGGCGTGGACCTCTCGGTCCAAGCGACCGTCCTTTTCTATCCGCCCACCGACTTCTCGACTTTCCAAGGCGGCTACATAAAAATTATGGAGTACGAAATTCGCCGCGCGGCGAACATAAAGACAAAAGAACAATTCGAAGCGTATAAAAAGAAATACTCTCCGGTCACACACGTCGCTCAGGCGCCGCCGCTGTTCATTTCATACAGCGATCCGGACAACACGGTGCCGACGCAACAGGGACGCGAAATGGTCGAGCGACTCCAGAAAGCGGACGCGGCATTCGACTCTCTGGAAGTTACAGGCCCCGGAATGGACCACGGTTTTATCCTGAAGAGCCAGGACACGCCGCAAGCCACGGAAGCTCGAAAACGCGCGCTCGCCCTTCTCGACAAGTATGTGAAAAACAAGAAGTAATACGGATAACATTTAGACTAATCGGAAGAGTTCAATTCGGGAACGCCAATTTTCATATCAGCGAAAATCAATCTATTTCTCATACAGTTTATTGTTAACGCGCGCCATAACAGAAATAATTTTCTGATCCTTGTTTGACTGCTCAGCGCAGAATTCATCTATTTCAGCGATGTATGTTTCTTTCTCGAACGAATATTTCAAAACATCGGCGCCGGTCATGTCATAAGCCTGAGAGAAAGCGTCCAGAAGGCCCTGAATATAGGAAAGCTTTTGAGCGTATGCGCTTTTCCTGAGCGCGTTCTCTTCTTCCTCCTTCATCTGCGACATGCCTTTTTCGCGATAATAAAAATTCAGCGCATAAACTATGTCGTCTCCATATGAAATCCATGATTCGCAAGTCGCGCCTTTCAATATCGGCGCCTTGCTCGAAGCTTGCGCCGCTACCGCAGAAAATAGAATCGCAAAGACAGCGATTGTTGCGACCGCAGACCGGAATTTTCTCATAACACATCCCTCCAAAAAACAATTGGCGAAATTATAGCATGTAAAGCATGGACAATTCACTCAAGGAATCGCAAAACGAAAAGACCGCAATGGTTGAGCGGATGCCTGAAAGGTCTTAAATACCGGAAGTTTTGCTGCGCCCGTAGATCAGTTGGATAGAACAACGGACTTCTAATCAGAAATCAACACTTTCATAAACCCTTCGAAAAAACGGGGTTTTTATTTATGCGCTCGGCTTTTTGCAGATTGATGGCTCCTCCTGATTCCCTCAATCCCCCCATTTTCACGTCCGAATGTCATAGCTGCGGCATAGTTGATATATTGCTGAATGGCAAGACGCAAAGCCCGGCTGTATGGTTCTCAATCACGATGTTCAACATTAATAATATAATTCCAA